>NZ_WVRS01000011.1:27298-89403 GCF_011525565.1 Lawsonella sp. | reverse complement strand
CGGCACCAGTCGCTAAAACGCACCGGACGCTAAACACCATACCGGACGCTAAACATTGAACTAGTCACCAAATACCGGGTACGTGACACCACTCAATTAATGCGAGTGGGAAGGGAATCATTGTCGAGGAAGCGTGAGTAAAAAGAATAGATAAACAAAATAAAAGTGTGTGGCCTGACTCTTCTAAAAGATACAGGCCACACACTTTTAGTGACTTACCGAATGGGTTATCTTTACTGGTCTGCGATTTCTTGGGTGGTATCGGATAGTTCATCCAGTTCAGGATCCTCGCCGGTCACCAGGTAGATAACACGTTGTGCGGAGTCCACTGCGTAGTCTCCGAAACGCTCTAAGTAGTGGGCTAGGAGAGCTAAATCCGCCGCTTGGTGAGGTGTGAATGTGCAGCTGGATGTGCGAACAAGTGCAAGCGCTGCCTCCCGGTAATCACGCATGCGGAGGTGGCGCTCACCCAACCAGCGGGCAGTATCAATATCTAGCTCATCCAGTACCTGCACTGCGGTGTGTCCCTCAGCGGTGGCAAGTTTCGACATAGCTTCAATAAGGTCAATTGCCTCATCGGGGACGCAGCAGTCCGGGTGGTGGTCGCGGGCCAGATCCGCAATGTGTAGAGCGTGGACAGTCATCTGCCGGGCATCGCTAATGGAGTTCAGTGCAGACACAATCTGGCGCAGGTCAGTTGCAACAGGAGCCTGCAATGCTAGTAGATCAAGCGCTAAGCAAGCCATCTCGTGGGCGTCCACACTTAGCTTGTCAGCACCGCTAATCACTTGCTCTGCAGCAGACAAGTCAGCGTTTAAAAGTGCGCTGGTAGCTAGCTGCAAATTCCGGGTGGCCTGCTGCAGAAGATCCTGCAGGTGGGTCTTTAAAGTATCAAGTTGATGCTGATAAGCAGTACGCATATGCCCATCATACGGAAACTCTAAGAGGCATGCAGCAAAAGAAGTTTAAGGAGAGATGAAATTTTAAAAGTACTGCTAGCCGCCGGAATGCAGCTCGTGGTCGTCGACCACAACATCATCCTGTTCGGGATCATCCAACCACCCATCCGGCAGGGCTACCTTGGCGGCGGCGGAGCCTTGCCGTCCCCGCGGCGCATCCGGGTTTTCCGGCAGTGCGTCACTCGTGAAGAACGGTGCCAACAACTCTTCAATTTCCGCCACGCTAGAGACGAGCGATAACTGTTTGCGAAGGTCCCTACCCGCTGGATAGCCATGCAGGTACCAGGCAATATGCTTCCGCAGGTCGCGGCAGCCCTTGAGCTCCCCATGAAAATCCGCCAACAGTTCAGCGTGGCGCAGCATAATGCGTGTCACTTCCCCGAATGTGGGTGGGGGCGACACCGGATCACCCGCCAACGCCTGGTGAATCTGCGCAAACAGCCAGGGGCGTCCTAAACAGCCGCGGCCTACGACCACACCATCGCAGCCCGTCTGCTCCATCATGGCGGTGGCATCCGCGGCAGCAAAAATGTCCCCATTGCCCAACACGGGAATGGAGGTGACGTGTTCTTTCAATGTGGCAATTGTTTCCCAATGGGCGTGGCCGGAGTAGCGTTCCGCCGCAGTACGGCCATGCAGTGTGACGGCGGCCGCGCCTTCATCTTCCGCAATACGGCCCGCATCTAGATAGGTGATGTGGTCGTCGTCAATACCTACCCGGAATTTCACTGTTACCGGAATGTTTGTGCCGGTGGTGGCGCGCACGGCAGCCCGCACAATATCCCGGTAGAGGCGGCGTTTGTAGGGGAGGGCGGAGCCGCCGCCGCGGCGAGTGACTTTGGGGACGGGGCAGCCGAAGTTCATGTCGATGTGGTCGGCCATGTTATTGTCCACGATCATCCGCGCCGCCCGGTATGTCCACTCGGGGTCCACAGTGTAGAGCTGCACGGAGCGGGGGGATTCCGAGGGGGCGAACCGCATCAAATCCAGGGTGGCGGGGTGGTGTTCTGCTAGCGCGCGGGCCGTCACCATCTCGCATACGTAGAGGCCGGAAACAGCGCCGACGCGGGCGAGTTCCTGCTCGCGGCAGAGGACGCGGAAGGCAGCATTAGTTACTCCCGCCATCGGGGCGAGGACAACGGGGGAGGCGAGCTCCAAAGAACCAATGCGTAACATTCCTCCATTTCACCGTGGAATACTGGGCTGGCGCAAATAATGGGCTGGTGTGAATAACGAACCAGCGCAATAAATGCCCTGGCGTTCATGTAGGGGTTCGCGATAGCTTTGCGTGACGCCTTTTGTGGTGCTCGCTCCGCTACTTGCTGGCAGATAGGATAGTGACCATGAAAGCCATCGTTACTGTTACCGGAATTGACCACACGGGCATTGTTGCTGCCGTGGCACAAGCATTAGCTGAACTGGATACAAACATTCTTAATATGTCGCAGACGCTCATGGGGGATTATTTCACCATGATTATGCAGTGCGAGTTTGATGATGCTGTGCGCCCCATTGGCACTGTGCAGGAGCGACTCACTGAGGTGGGTGGGGAGCAGAAGCTGGATATTCGTATCCAGTCGGAAGCTATTTTTGATGCCATGCATCGGCTGTAAGGGGCGGGTATCCGATGAGTATGGACACTACTGAGAACATTCTCGAAACTATCCGCATGATCGAGGAACAAAACCTCGATATCCGCACTGTCACTATGGGTATTTCCCTGCTGGGGTGTATCGATAGTGATGGTGACCGGTGCCGCCAGAAAATCTACGATACTGTGACGACGCGGGCGGCGCGGCTAGTAGACGTGTGTGAGCAGATTGAGCGGGAACTCGGTATTCCGATTATCCATAAGCGTATTTCCGTCACCCCTATTTCTCTTATTGCGGCGGCAAGTGGTGAGGATAATTATGTAGAGTTTGCCCGCACGTTGGATAGGGCTGCGCATACTCTGGGCGTGAATTTTATTGGTGGCTTTTCTGCGCTGGTGGAGAAGGGTTCCACGACCGGTGACCATATTCTTATGTCGTCCATTCCGGAGGCTCTGGCCGAGACTGAGTTGGTGTGTTCGTCGGTCAACATTGGGTCTACGCGTGCTGGTATTAATATGTCGGCGGTGGGGCACATGGGCCACGTTGTGAAACAATCCGCGGAGTTGACGGCCGACCAGCAGGGCCTGGGTGCGGCAAAACTCGTCATTTTTGCAAACGCTGTTGGAGATAACCCCTTCATGGCGGGTGCTTTCCATGGTGTGGCAGAACCCGACTGTGTGGTGTCGGTGGGCGTATCCGGCCCGGGTGTTATTAAACGCGCCCTGGAAAACTATCCGGATGCTAGTTTCGGTGCCGCCGCAGAGGTTATTAAAAAGGCGGCGTTCAAGATCACTCGGGTGGGGCAGCTGGTGGGACGTATCGCCTCCGAGCGGCTAGACGTTCCCTTCGGAATTGTGGATCTTTCCCTTGCCCCGACGGCTGCGGTGGGGGACTCTGTTGCCCGCATTCTGGAAGAGCTTGGCCTGGAGCGGGTTGGTGCGCATGGCACAACTGCAGCTCTTGCCCTCCTCAATGATGCTGTGAAGAAGGGCGGCATGATGGCCTGCAGCCATGTGGGCGGCTTGTCTGGTTCCTTCATTCCGGTGTCGGAAGATAGGGGCATGATTGAGGCTGCCGAGCTGGGTGCTATCAACCTGGCGAAGTTGGAGGCGATGACGGCTATCTGCTCTGTTGGCCTCGATATGGTGGCGGTACCAGGGGATGCACCGGCATCGAGTATTGCCGGCATGATTGCCGACGAGGCCGCTATCGGCATTATGAATTCCAAGACTACTGCCGTCCGCGTGATCCCTGTCCCCGGCATGAAAGTAGGGGAAACCGTAGAGTTCGGCGGGTTGCTGGGGCAGGCCCCCATTATGGAGATATCGCCGTATTCCTCGGATGCTCTTATTAACCGCGGTGGGCGTATCCCGGCACCGGTACACGGATTCAAAAACTAGCCTGCGGCCTGCAGCAGTTGGATGCTAGATGCCGTCCACAAACCCCATCTGTCGCCATGCTTCAAAAACGGCGATGGCGGCAGTGTTCGACAAGTTCATAGAGCGCCGTCCCGGCAGCATCGGTATCCGCACCACTTCGGTAACGCGCGGGTCCACTAGTTCCGCATCGGTAAGCCCGGTGGGTTCCGGGCCGAAGAGAAGAACATCGCCGGGGCGGTAATTTATGTCCCCATAGTGGTGGGTGCCGCGGGCGGAGAATGCGAAGACGCGCCCGGGTTCGCGGCTGGCAGCCGCCGGCATTGCCTGGGCGGCGGGGGAGTCGGGGCCGCCGGTGAGCGCGTCGAGGGCGACGTCAAGATCATGGTGGAGAAAAACATGCGCCATGTCGTGGTAGTCCAGGCCCGCTCGCTGCAGGTGCTTATCGGAGAGATCAAAACCGAGTGGCCCCGCAAGATGCAGCTCGCAGCCGATTACTGCGGAAGTACGAATAGCGTTACCCGTGTTGGGGGGAATACAGGGGCGGGCGAAAAGAATACGGATATTGGCACCAGACATGGTTCCATTCTTGCACCTTCCATGTATGACAAGCAGATCGCCTCCGCTGCGATAGCTTTTGGGTATCCGCTTTGTGGCCGAACATGGAATACTGAGAAGCGTGACTGCAGTAAAACTTGATGGAATCAAATACCGTGACGAAATCTTTGCCGACCTTACCAAGCGCGTAGCGGCGCTGCGGGAGAAGGGTATTGTCCCCGGTTTGGCTACTGTACTGGTGGGTGACGACCCCGCCTCTCACTCCTATGTGCGCATGAAGCACCAGGATTGTGAGAAGGTCGGTGTTCACTCCATCCGCAAGGATCTACCAGCTGATACCACTCAGGAAGAGCTTGAAGCCGTCATCCGGGAACTCAATGAGGACCCGGCCTGCACCGGCTATATTGTGCAGTTACCACTGCCCAAACACCTCGACGAGAACCGCATTCTGGAACTCATCGACCCTGCTAAGGATGCGGACGGCCTGCACCCCGTAAACCTGGGGAAACTTGTTCTGATGGAGCCGGCACCCCTGCCCTGTACCCCCAACGGGTGCATTGGTCTGCTGCGCCGCTACGGCGTGGAACTTAACGGCGCCAAAGTGTGTGTGGTGGGCCGCGGTATTACGGTGGGGCGTCCCATTGGGCTTATGCTCACCCGCCGCACGGAGAACGCCACTGTTACTCTCTGCCATACCGGGACGAAGGATCTTGCCGCGGAAACACGCGCTGCAGATATTGTGATCGCCGCAGCTGGCCAACCACACATGATTACTGCCGACATGATTAAAGAAGGCGCCGCCCTCCTGGATGTGGGTGTTTCCCGCGTGGACGGCAAACTGACGGGCGATCTTCACCCAGATGTGTGGGAGAAGGCCGGCTATGTGTCCCCCAACCCTGGTGGGGTGGGTCCGCTTACTCGTGCGTTCCTTGTTAGTAACGTGGTGGAACGCTGTGAACGGATGGCTGCGGAGTGACGTCCCTGCGGAAACCGCGGCGGGGCAAAAAACGGCAGGTTAAGAAGCCGCGCGAGAAGCACTTTCTGGACGATAAACCACAGCTTGTGAACCCGGCCTTCCCGCCGGAGCCAGCACCGACGGGTCGCGTTGAAGCCCCCGATGATGTGATTGCCGATGTTGATCTAGAACGCTATGGGGTGGCAGCCCGCGGCTGGGCGCCGTTCCGGGACTGGTTCATCGGCATCTTCAAGCACGATAAAGAATGGTGGCGCCGCCAGGTAGCGTTCCTCATTGTCGTGCTGCTACTTATCGTTTCGGCCGTATTTGTGCTGGCAGGGCATTGGCGGCGGGGAGTGACCATCCTGGCATGTACTGCTCTTCTGACAGCTGCACTGCGGTCATTCCTACCGGCAGACTATGTGGAAATGCTGGAGGTACGCTCGCAGCGGTTTGACGTCATCTTCCTGCTAGTAATGGGAACCGCCCTGCTTTTCCTAGTGGTGACGGTACCGGTCTAGCATAGTTTCAGCATAGTTACCCTCGGCGGCAGCATACTGTAGCAATGCGCCACGGAAGCAGCTGTTACACGTGTACCTGTTCGTCAGCTTGTGCAAGCGCAAGCGTTTTCTGCAGAATCTCGGCGGTCTGGTCAGCCTCCGCCAGGAACCCATCATGTCCCTTTTCAGAGGTAATGATTTCTACCCCGGAACAGTAGGGAAGGTGGTCGGCAAGCTCTTCAATCTGGCGCAGGGGATAGAGGCGGTCAGTATCCACTGCACAAATAACCGCTGGTACTTCGCAGGTTTCTAATACGTGGTGGATACCGCCGCGCCCACGCCCAATATCGTGACGGTTCAGGGCGTCTGTTAGTAGAACATAGCAGCAGGCGTCGAAGCGGGAAATGAGTTTTGACGCCTGGTGGTCCAGGTAGCTTTGTACCGCGTAGCGGCCCTGCATACTCAGGTCTTCCCCGATGGGATCTTCACCGGGGGCGGGGCGATTTGCGAAACGCCGCTCCAACTCCTGCTCCGAACGATAGGAGAGGTGGGCGATGCGCCGGGCAATGCCCAACCCCATGGTGGGTTCGCGGCCGGTGCCGTGGTAGCCGCCCTGCTGCCAGGCCGGGTCGGAGGTGATGGCCAGAATCTGCGTGGTTTGCCACCCAATTTGGTCGGCGGAGGCGCAGGGCCCCACAGCGAGAACGCCGGCGGACGCTACCCGCTGCGGATACATCATCATCCATTCCAGGGTGCGGGCACCACCCATGGAGCCACCAATGACGGCGGCGAAACGACGAATCCCAAGAATATTCGCCAATTGTGCCTCCGCACGCACCATGTCGCGAATGGAAATGGCGGGGAAGCGGGCACCCCAATAATGCCCGTCCGGGTGGAGTGAGGAGGGGCCGGTAGTGCCACGGCAGCCACCCAGCGTATTGGTACAAATGACGAACCAGCGGTTGGTGTCGATGGGGCAGTCGGGGCCGACCATTCCGGGCCACCAGCCGGCGGTGGGGTGGAGTGCGTCCTGGGGTCCCACCACATGCGAGTCGCCGGTGAGGGCATGCTCAATGAGGATGATGTTACTGGCGTCCGCGTTGAGGGTGCCCCAGCATTGCAGGGCAATAGCGACCTGGGGGAGGAGGACACCGGAGTCCAGGAGAACGTCCCCAATGCGCACATAACCAAGAGTGCCGTCTGCGGGCGGCAGCAGCGGGTGTGGGGTGGCGGCGTTCACCTGTCCTCCTTTCGGGGTGTCCTGCTAGCTATTCCAGTGTAGCTAGTTGTTAGCTGTAATTAGTGCAGCACGCTATTACAGCGCTGCGACGGCGTCGAATCCGCGCTGAAGGTCGGCGATAATATCGTCGACGGATTCCAAGCCGACGGAAAGGCGAATGGTGGCGTCGGTAATACCGGCGTGCTTCTTCGCCTCGGTGGTCAGCTGCGAGTGGGTGGTGGAACCCGGGTGGGTGACGAGGGAACGCACATCACCCAAGTTCGCCAGGTTGGTGTGGAGTTTCAGCGCATCGATGAATGTCCAGGCTTCCTTCGTCGATCCTTTAATATCGAAGGCCAGTACAGAGCTGGCACCCTTCGGGCAGACACGCTTGTGCACCTCATACCAGGGGGAGGACGGCAGTCCCGCATAGTTGACGGTGTCAACAAGTTCCTGCTGCTCCAGCCATTCCGCTACTTTCTGCGCGTTGGATACGTGGCGTTCCATCCGTAGCGAGAGGGTTTCCAAACCAAGTTGGGTGGCCCATGCGTTGAAGGGGGAAATGCCGGAGCCGGTGTCCCGCATGAAGCTGACGCGGGCTTTCAGAATGAGTGCGCCGGGGCCTGCATCAGTGTAGACAAAACCATGGTAGGCGGGGTCGGGGGCGGCAAGGCCGGGGAAGACGAGCTCTCCGTTGCGTTTGACGGTCCAGTCGAATTTTCCGCCGTCGATGAGGGCACCCGCCATGACGGTACCGTGCCCGGCCATGAACTTGGTGGCGGACTCCACGACTAGGTCGGCGCCGAGGTCAAGCGGGCGAGTGAGGTAGGGGGTGGCCATGGTGTTGTCGACAACTAGTGGGACGAGGTTGCGGTGGGCAACGTCGGCGATGGCAGGAATGTCGAACACGTCATTGGCGGGGTTGGAGATGGTTTCCCCGTAGAAGAGTTTGGTGTTGGGTTGGACGGCGTCCTGCCAGGATTGTGGATCGTCCGGATCCTCCACGAAGGTAACCTGCAGCCCCATCTTGGGGAGGGTATGGCGGAAGAGTGTCTCGGTGCCGCCGTAGAGGCGGGGGCTGGACACAATATGGTCCCCGGCAGAGGCAATGGATTCGACGGTGGCCAGGATAGCAGCCATGCCGGATCCGAAGAGGAGGGCACCGACGCCGTTTTCCAGGGAGGCGATGCGTTCCTCAACCATGTCGGTGGTGGGGTTGTTGAGGCGGGTGTAGATGTGGCCGCCTTTGGTGAGGGCGAAGCGGTCTGCCCCGTCTTGGCAGTCTTCGAAGGCGAAGGCGGTGGTGAGGTGGAGAGGCATGGCTCGCGCACCGTAATCTGAGTCGAGTTTTTGGCCGGCGTGGACTGCGCGGGTGTCAAAATCCCAGTCAGCATAGTCCGTGTTGTCGTATTTGTACTCCACAGGCGTTGCGCCTCCTTTGTGCTCTGCTTTCAGTGCGCTAGTGAGTGTAGGAGTAAGACTCTAGGTTTATCTCTGGGTCTTATCCTACGTGGTGGTAACAGCAAATTTGCGTTCGTATTGCTTACACAGTCTGTCTCTATAGGTTCTGCCTGTCTATAGGTTCTGCTGTGTCGTTACGGAATGTGACGGGCAGGACGCCATCGTAGATGTGTCGCATCTCATACTAATTTGTTGCAGTAAAAAGTTGCGAAAAAGCCTTTAATGCTCTCTGCTGTTGTCTTTCTATTAATGAATATATGGGTATACTACTGTGTTTTTGCAGTTCAATACGTATTTAACACAGAATGATTTTAATTAAATCGCCTATATACGATAGAAAGGATATATGTCAAAAAAACGGATACAACCACAGCAGCGAAATGAGGCCTGGAAGGCCTTCTCCGTTGTTATGGCCGCAGGCTTCGTAGGGCTTTTAAGCGTCTCGATTGTCAATGTGGCGCTTCCTTCGATAGAAAAATCCCTGCACGCAACACCGACACAATTCCAATGGATTGTGGCTGGTTATGCTGTTGCGTTTGGTCTACTTCTTGTTCCTTCGGGTCGTTTCGGCGATGTCCTCGGACGACGCCCTGTTTTCCTTTTCGGTTCACTTCTATTCATGCTTACCTCTCTGGCCTGCGGTTTTTCGACCAGCGCTGGAGTTCTCGTTGTTATGCGCGTGTTACAAGGCATTGGAGCCTCCGTAACAACACCGCAGGTTATTGGCTTTATTCAAGAACTTTTCCAGGGGAGAGAACGCGCCCACGCCTTCGGTATCTTCGGTATGGTCGTCAGTATTTCCTCAGCTATTGGTCCAGCTCTTGGTGGTGCTTTGGTCAGCGGCCTCGGCCCGGACTGGGGTTGGCGTTCCGTCTTCCTTGTCAATATCCCCTTCTCCATTTTTATTCTGGTAATGGGGCCCAAACTTTTACCAGCAGGCCAGAAACGTGAAAAGGGTTCTAAACTCAATCTCGATTCTGTCGGTTTAGTGCTGATGGCTCTGGGTGTACTGGCCCTCATGCTGCCCTTCATTCTGGCAACTGACCCGTCCTATGGTGTGGCACATGCCCCCTGGTATTTCATTGGTGTAGGTCTTCTCTTCGGCGCTCTCTTCACCAGTTGGGAACTCTGGCGAGAGAGCAATAACCACGAGGTTGTCATGCCTCGTTCTCTCATGAAAAACCAGGGTTTCACCCTAGGGTCAGCAGTTTCTACAGGCTTTTTCGCGGGATGGACTGGCCTTTTTGTAGTGCTCACACTGTACCTACAGGAGGGAATTGGAATGGCGGCCTGGATCGCTGGCCTACTCCAGGTTCCTCTCGCCCTCATGGGTGCTTATGGGTCGCAGCGCTCTGCCACATGGATGGCTCGTTGTGGCCGTTGGCTGGTTTTCATTGGGCTCATCTCCACTATGGTGGGGCTTGCTCTCATGATCGGTTCGGCTGTTCTACTGCCTGAAAAGTTTGTGTGGTTGGGAATCCTTATCGGTGGTGCTATCGCTGGTTTCGGCTCTGGTATCACCATCAGCCCCAACCAGACTTTTGCACTAACAGAGGTCCCGGTAGAACAAGGCGGTGCAGCCGGAGGTGTCTTACAGACCATGCAGCGTATCGGTTCCTCCATCGGTATCGCGGGGGTAACTCTGGTGTTCTTCTCAACGTGCTACAACGATTCGCTTGCCGGATACACACACGCTTTCGCCCTATCCATGTCATTAGTGATAGGCCTTATGGCGTTGGGGGCACTTTTCGGACTGGCAGATGCCCTCCGCAATGACGGCCGTGAGGAACTCATGGCTATGGAAACTCCAGAGCCCGTTGAGGTTACGGAGGCTGCGGAAGTTGTGGAGGCTGTGGAGGCTGTGGCTGGAGAATAGTTAGCCTTCACCGTTTTACCGCACTGTATTTAGTGTCCTCCGCCTGTTTTCGGCGGAGGGCACTGCTATATAGACAGCTATGTGGACACAAGATGTATATGGTCGTTAGGTTCCCCATTGCGAGGATCTGCTGCCGCGCTATGGCATACCGTCACCATTTAATGTGACTTGTGTTACAAGTACTGTGGAAAGCCACAGTACTATATAAAGAGAACAACCCATTAGGTAGCTTTCGTATAGCGCACTGCCGCAGTACTACACTGCACTACACTGCACCGCACTGCATCACAAAGGAGTATCAATGTCGAAGATCCACGTCGATGGCACTGTTGTTGAACTTGACGGCGACGAAATGACTCACGTCATTTGGCAAGACATTCGCGATAATCTGATCCTTCCCTACCTTGACATCAATCTCGAGTACTACGACCTCGGCATCGAAAATCGCGACGCCACTGACGACCAGATCACCATTGATGCAGCCAACGCCATTAAGAAGCACGGCGTAGGCGTTAAATGTGCCACCATCACCCCCGATGAGGCCCGAGTGAAAGAATTCGGCCTCAAGAAAATGTGGAAATCCTCCAACGGCACCATTCGCAATATCCTCGGCGGTACTATCTTCCGCGCTCCCATCATCATGTCCAATGTGCCGCGCCTTGTCCCCGGCTGGAAAAAACCCATCGTCATCGGCCGTCACGCCTTTGGCGACCAATACCGCGCCACCGACTTCAAAGTCCCCGGTGCTGGCACCGTCACCCTCACCTTCACCCCCGATGATGGCTCCGAACCCATCCAGCATGAAGTAGTGCGTCTTCCCGAAGACGGCGGTGTCGTTATGGGCATGTATAACTTCACTAAGTCCATTGAGGATTTCGCCCGGGCCTCCTTTAACTATGGCCTCAGCATGCACTATCCGGTGTATCTCTCCACCAAGAACACCATCCTCAAAGCCTATGATGGCCAGTTCAAAGATATTTTCCAGCGCATCTACGACGAGGAATTCAAGGCCGATTTTGAAGCCGCTGGCCTGCACTATGAGCATCGCCTCATCGACGATATGGTTGCTTCTTCTCTCAAGTGGGAAGGCGGCTATGTTTGGGCCTGCAAAAACTATGATGGCGACGTCCAATCCGATACTGTGGCGCAAGGTTTTGGCTCCCTCGGCCTCATGACCTCCGTCCTCCTCACCCCCGACGGAAAGATCTGTGAATCAGAAGCCGCCCACGGCACCGTCACCCGCCACTACCGCCAATACCAGGCCGGTAAACCCACCTCCACTAACCCCATTGCCAGCATTTATGCCTGGACGCGGGGTCTTGCCCACCGCGGCAAACTGGATGGGAATAAAGACCTTATCGGTTTTGCGGACACACTGGAGAAGGTCATTGTGGACACTGTTGAGGGTGGCCAAATGACGAAGGACCTCGCCCGTCTTGTTGGTGACGACCAGGAATGGCTCACCACGGAGCAGTTCATGGAAGCACTTATCACTAATCTTGGCAAGAAAATGGCGGTCTAAGTAGTGCGTGACACACACTCCATACGGTGGGCCATTATTGCCCTTATCCTGGGCGGTATTGGCACTGCCTGCACTGAGTCGTCCATTATTAGCCTGCTGCCCGATGTGGGGCGCCATGTAGGAATGACCACAGAGTCCACCCTGGGCTACGCCATTACCCTCTACATGGTGGGGGTTATTGTGGGGGCACCTATCTTCACGGTTGTCCTCGTCCATCTCAATCGGAAAAAATTGTTGATGGTGGCTATCTCCACGCAGGTGGTGGGCAATGTGCTTACTCTGTGTGCCCCAAATTTTGGGGTGCTGCTAGCAGGGCGATTCATTGCCGGTATCCCCCACGGCGCTATTTATGGTCTTACCGCCTTGGTGGGTGCCTATCTTGCCCCACCTGGGAAAACTGCCCGAACAGTGGCGAATGCTCTCCTGGGTGTCCCCATTGCCAACCTGGTGATGGTGCCGCTGATAACGTGGGTGGGGCAGTCCCTCAACTACCGTTACGCCTTCGGAATTATCGCTCTCTGTGGAGCATTAGCATGTGCCGCCATGTTTATATGGCTGCCCCCCATGGACGATATAGCACCCTCCAACCCCCGGCAGGAACTGGGTCTTTTTAAGAATAGGCAAGTGCTTCTTACTCTTTTCGCTGGGCTTTTCGGGTTCGGCGGCTTCTATGGTTTCCTCACCTACGTCACCCGTACCGTTGAGACCATCACCAAAATGAGTCCCTCTGTTATGCCCATCATTATGATGCTCATTGGTATAGGGGGTTTGGTGGGAACATTCCTCGCAGGTCATCTTTCCGATCGGCTCCCTGAGGGGGCTTTTCCCATTGTCATGGGGTGTTTTGTTGCGATTCTGGCATTCTCCCCGCTGATGGTGAAAACGCCCGTCACACTTTTTATTGAAGTATTCCTGGTGGGTGTTTTTGGGGCAGGAGCATTCTCTGCTTCCATGCAGGTGCGTCTTATTAAACATGCTGGTGACGCCCAGAATTTGGCCTCATCGATGAATCATGTTTCCCTGTGCCTCGCCAATATCATTGGGTCGTTTGTCTCCGCTCAAGCTGTGCAGCACCATCTCGGTGGAGACTATATGTACATCATTCCGGCAGTTCTTGGTGCTGCCGTTGGGGCAGTGGGGCTCGTTTTCCTGCTTGTTGCCGTGTACTTCGTTAAATCGGGCAAAGACCAACCCGCGGAGCAAGAACAGTCGGTGGGTGAGCACTAGAGATTATGAACACTAGAGAAAGTAGTAATGAGTGAGTTTTACCGTCACCTCCGTTAACGTCAACGGCATTCGCGCCGCCACCCGCGTCCGCTCTGAAGAGAATAAAGGCTTCTTGGCCTGGCTCAACACCACGTCCTCCGATGTGGTGTGTATCCAGGAAGTGCGTGCCACCCCGGAACAAGCCTTGACCGCACTAGCGCCAGCACTTGTCGACAATGGTGGCAGCTGGTATTTCTCCATGCAGGAAGCCGCCGCCAAGGGACGCGCAGGGGTCGGTATTCTCAGCAGGCAAGAGCCTATTGCAGTACGGACGGGCATCAATGTGGAAGAATTCGCTGACGCCGGGCGCTACATTGAAGCGGACTTCCCCATTGGGGGGCGCCTTGCTGGTGCCGTCGACGGGGATCTCCTCACCGTTGCATCCCTCTACCTTCCCTCCGGTGAAGTCGACACCCCGCGGCAGGATGAGAAGTATCGCTTCATGGATGGGTTCGCTACCTTCCTCAACCAGCGCACAACTCATGTCTCGGCAGGAACAGCACCGCAGACAGTAGTCTGTGGCGACTGGAACATCGCCCACCGCGAAGAAGACCTGAAAAACTTTAAAGCCAACACCACTAAATCGGGTTTTCTCCCCGTAGAACGTGAATGGATGACCAGCCTTTTCGGACCCAACGGAGTGGGCGTTGATACAGCTGGTAACCCCACCGGCTGGACCGATGCGCAACGCTATCTACAGCCCGAGGGGTGTGGACCGTACTCCTGGTGGAGCTACCGCGGTAAGGCCTTCGACAATGATGCCGGGTGGCGCATCGACTACCAGGCCATCACCCCCGGACTGGTCGACCATTTGCAGGAAGCGCGCGTGGAGCGGGCCGACGCCTACGCCCTCCGCTGGTCTGATCATGCACCTGTCACTGTCACCTACAAGTAGCACCACCTAGGGATATCGTCCTCTGAGGGGTAGTGCGCATGGTCCAGGGGAGCACTATTACATCTCATGCTCTAACGCGAGTAACCTGAAAATCGCATTCTTTCTTTCACATTTCGACCATAGATAGATAGCTGAATAAGTATGACCGACAACGACAAGAAACCAGAGAGTCGTCAACGTATTCTCTCTGGATTACAGCCCACTGCAGATTCCTTCCACTTAGGTAATTATCTGGGTGCTGCAAAACAGATGGTGGATCTACAGGATGATTACGATGCATTCTATTTCATCCCCGATATGCATGCCATCACCGTCGAGCAGGATCCTAAAGTACTGCGGGAACGTACGTGGGGTGCGGCTGCGCAGCTTATCGCACTGGGTGTGGATCCGGAAAAGTCAGTACTGTTCGTCCAGTCCCAGGTTCCTGAGCACGCTGAACTGACCTGGGTATTTAACTGCATGACTGGTTTCGGTGAAGCTAGCCGTATGACGCAGTTCAAAGACAAATCTCAAAAGCATGGTCGGGACAAGACCACGGTGGGTCTATTCGACTATCCCATTCTGATGGCTGCCGATATTCTTCTCTACAGCCCACAGCTTATCCCCGTGGGTGAAGATCAGCGGCAGCATGTTGAATTGACGCGTAATCTCGCTGAACGATTCAACAATAGGTACGGTCGCACTTTCACCCTTCCGGAAGCATTTATTATCAAGGGTGCCGCGAAGATTTATGACCTGCAGGATCCCACCTCCAAGATGTCGAAGTCGGGGAAGAATCCCAAGGGCATTGTTAACCTACTTGATGATCCGAAAGTATCGGCGAAGAGAATTCGTTCCGCCGTTACTGACAATGATGGCGTTATCGCTTTTGATCGTGAGAAGAAGCCAGGCGTTTCCAACCTCCTCACCATTCTGAGCGCCCTCACCAGCACCGATATTGATACGCTAGTGTCCCAATATGAGGGACATGGCTACGGTGACCTGAAGAAGGATACGGCGGAAGCGCTGGAGGATTTTGTTACTCCTTTGCGTACTCGTGTTGACGAGATTCTGTCTGACCGTGCAGAACTGGAGCGAATCCTGCAGCGTGGTGCGGAGCGTGCTCGCGAATGCTCTGCTCCGGTACTGGATAGAGTGTACGAGCAGATTGGTTTCCTGCGTCCACTGCGATAAGCACTGCACAGTGAAAACTGCACAGTGAAAACTGCATAGTGTAGCTACTCGTAGTGTAGATACTATGCAGCGTAGAGACTGAACGAAAAGGTGGTGGCCACTCCGTTAATGGAGTGGCCACCACCTTTAACACTTTTTATGGACTGTGCTGCAAAACATCTTTATTTTGTAGAGTTTTTGTCCTGCAGGTGTTTTCCTACAGAGATTCTAGTTTTGCAGGACATCCCTATAGCAGTGAAGATTTAGTGCTTTTCTACAATGCCGTTGAGCCAGTCGACAAGTTTGTCCCATTCTTCGACAACATCATCGTAGGGCTCGGAGGGGGTGTCTGTGTCAGTATCGTCATCGAGGATGGACTCTACATACGATCCCAGACGGGTGGAGCTATCTAGAGCAGGATCAACAACGTTAGTGTCGAGGTACTCTTCGGCATCGAGGAGTAGTTCTACCGCTAGATCGAGTTGGTTCTTGTCAACGTCGATGGGGCCGTTTTTTATCTGCTTAGGTAGGCGGACGAAAGAGTAAATATTGTCGTCGGTGGGGCGAACATTCAGTTCGCCACTGCCTGCTTGGAAAACTACCTGGTCCCATCCGGGGAGTTTATACATGCTGTGGTCAGGTTCCTCGGAGAGGAAACGCAGCATGCCTCGTTGGCTTGTGAAGCCGAAGATGTGGTCATCGTTACCGAGGAAGAGGGGCTTGTCATTGATGTAGCAGCGGAGAGTGAAGCGGGTGCCGGTAGGAAGAATGATTTTAACGGGGTCGATGCCGATACTTGCCCAGAAGGGGTCTTCATCGTCATCGGGCTCCCAGTCGTCGTCTCCGAGTAGTCCGGCGGCCGTGTCTGCGTCTTCTCGTTCTGCGGCGAGGGCGCGAGCCTCCTCTAATTCTGCTTCTGCAGCTGCAACAAGACTAGCGTCAACTGCGGGAGTGGTCACAAGCTCATCAATGAGGTTGAGAACATCATCCCAATGTTTGCTGATAATTTTGCCAATGCGAGTCCATTCGCGTGAGCCTTCACGGCCATAGAAATTATCAATACCGCCAGATGTGGCTCCCAGATCTCCGTGCTTGCGGAAGAATTTTTCAATTTCGGGAATATCGCAGATGCTTCCGATGGTGCGCGCCATAGTGAAGCAGTCGTCGAGTTCTAGAACAGATTCCTCAGTGGGGTTCTCGGATAGTAATTCTGGGACTCCTACGAGGTCATAGGAGTGTTCCTCATCGGGATCAAGTTCAAGAACGGGAAGGTGTGCAGTGTGTTCCCACGATGGGTGATCTTGGAGATCATTCGCTGCACCGGAACGGAGGAAGGCGGCAAGTTGGGCGGGAGTGGCGAAACCATAGAGGTCTTCGTCGAGGCCAAGCATGGCTTCCCAATCTTCTCCATCTTCCCGCCAGGCTGGTGCCCAGAGAGTAATGAAGTCTCCAGAGGGAAGACCCAGTGCTACAGGAACAATATCAGCTACAGACATACCCTCAGCCTACGGGAGTTACAGAGTGACTGCCATATCTTAAGAAGAACTTTTACGACTGCGTTACCCGAATGGGGTTAATCTTTTCAAGAGACTCAGTGAGTTCCTTATCCCATTGCTGGGAATAGGAGAGAGTCATTGTTTTTGCGCGCTGGTAAGCATCCATAATAGATTCTGCAAGGGCTTGTGCCGATAGAGTTTTGGCATCTTCTTTACACGTAACAGAGGTAAGGCAGCCGTATCCAGAAATGGTGACGCGCACAGCGTCGTTTTCTCCTTCACTGGCATGCGATTGGAGATTATTACTAGCTTCTTTTAACGTTGCCATGCTTTCCCGGAGGGCATCATACAGTTGTGTTAGTGCCGGAATAGGTGGCTCGCTCAGCTGCGCCATCGTAATATCGATTCTTCTACTGTTGTAGGTCTTTTGCCGCGCCGGCATGGCCTTAGCATGCAGTCGGCATAGTTCATGCGACAGACGGGTGGGGGAGAGGTTCCCGCGTAATTCGATATCGCGGAGTTCCCCATCGGTCGTGCATGTAATAGTGATAGTTCGATCAGCGGTGCAGTAAGTATTTTCCTTCATTGTTGCCTCGTACTATTTCTTCTTTAGCCAGGGTCGGAAGACACCTTCAAACGCCATGCCGGCGTTCTCGGTGCGAACGGGGGTAACTGCGACGGGATCGCCAGCTTCAATCATGAGACCGTCGCCAAGGAACATGGCAACATGCCCATCCCATATAAGGAGATCCCCAGGAAGTGCTTCTTCTACAGGAATCTGCGGATTATTATCCTGATCCCAGGTAGTGCGGCCTATCTCTAGACCAGCTTGCTGATAGGCCCATTGTGTGAGTCCGCTGCAATCTAAACCAACACCGGGGGTAGTTCCGCCCCACACATAGGGCACGCCTACTTGTGTAAGAGCAGATTTTATGGCGGTAGCAGCGGTCGCATTGGGAGCGTACACGGTATGCCCATTGGGGAGAGTGATAGGTACTTCTCCATCCGCCGTAACACAGTAACCGTTGGTATCGTCGGAAGTATTAGACGTGTGTGCCGATGAAGCAGTGTACCCTGACGCATACTGTGCTCCTGATGCATAGTGTGCACCAATTGAGGTGGCTGCCGGCGCACCAGTTCCTGCACTGGTTACTGCACCAGCTCCTCCACCAGTTCCGGAATAGGTAGAGCTGGGAGATCCCGTCTGCATACCAGTGGGTCCGGAGTATGTAGTAGCGGCACCAGCAGAATACGCCACGGATGAGGTGTGGGCCGGTGGAGCCTGTGTTGTTGTGGCATCTGCACGTACATCGGGATCTTGCCCCCAGGCGACGTGCTCAGTGAAGGAGTTTCCTCCGAGCTGCACGTCTATGTTCGTGTGACCATGAATCTTTGCTCTGCCTTTAATAGTAGGCAGTGTGGGTGTAAGGGTGGCGCCGGCAATTTCTGCCATGGAGTGTGGTGAGGGCACTGCAAGAGGTAGTTTAATATCGCTCTTCAGGTAGGCGTCATGGGCCGTTGCGAGAGCTTTCTGGGTAGGGCCTTGCAGTTCACTCAGTGCCCGCATATAGATGTCAGCTACTTGTTGGCATGCTATCAGAGCTTCTTCGGTAACTTCAATGATGGGGCCAATGATGGTCTCTGCCGTAGCGGCAATTGTGTCATTCGCTTCTTTGAGAAATTTAGCGATAACGGCAGCTATTTCGCAGCTGGCTCTTGCGACAATGGCTTCTGCTTCGCTGGTGGCGGCGGCCAGCTCGGCATGTTTTTCTTCTAGTTCGTCAGAGTGCAGTGCAATAGTTTTAACAGTTTTCTGGGCAGCTTGTGCAGCGGTTCCCGTCCATGCGGATGCTATTTGGCGAGTGGCACTTCCCACCGCATGCGTAACTGCACCAAAAGCCTTTCCTGTTTGTTGGAGGGCGGAGGTCAATCCATGCAGGCCTGTGAGGTCTAATGATGGTACAGCTGGTAAACCAAGCGGTAGCTTGAGATGAGGTGCTTGTTGAATTTGCTGTGACGCACTGGCGCCAGAGGACGTGGGGGTATAGCTAGCACTAGCCGAAATATGTAGTCCGGTCGCGCTGGTGAGCTCCAAAGACCCAGATGCTCCCATCGTGGCCAGTGTTTGTATCATGGGCAGGGCCAGAGTGAGGGGATCTGTCATAGCAAGCCTTCCTTAGCGATCGTGTCCCTATGTGCTTTTTCAGTGGCAAGGTAGGCAGCGCTAGTGGCTGCAGAGCGGGCGGCACTGTCCTCTAAATCGGCAACAACTTGTGCAAAACCTGCATTGTGCACCGTGTGTGCAGCCTCATAGGCTAGTGCGAATTCGGTGGCAATAACCCCCAAAGAGGGGAGGATAATGGCACTAGATGTGGCTTCTAAGAGGCCTTTTTCTGCCGCGAGTTCAGCACCGGTGGCTCCGAGAGCTTTACCAAATGCCGAAATTGCGGGGATATTTGCTGAGACATGAGTAAGTGACATGCTTCCCCTTCTTATGAGCGAACGTTAACTAATATGACGTTGCTTCTGTTACTGAAGGTTCCATCCCCCAAGAAAATTTCCCCAAAAAAATTTTTGAGAAAGTATGCTCTGCCATGTTTTGGCATACTCCGTCGTGTTCGGTGTTTCGTTCTGTCAACATCATGAATAGGGGGTAAATGTGCCAAGATAAAAAGCATGGATGTCACGATCATTAATCACCCCTTAGCCCTTGCTCGCCTTACCACTATGCGCGATGAGCGAAGCACCAATGCCCAGTTCCGCGCTGCCCTGCAAGAATTGGCACAAATGCTGGTGTATGAAGCAGCCCGCGACTTGCCGGTAGAAGATATTTCCATTACCACACCGTTAACGCCCACCACTGGGCATCGTCTGCTTCAACCGCCGCTGATTGTTCCCGTTATTCGTGCTGGTTTGGGAATGGTAGACGCGGCACTATCAATGATTCCCGATGCACAAGTGGGTTTTGTGGGTATGGCTCGTGACGAGGAAACCCACCAGCCTGTTCCTTATCTGGAAGCCCTCCCCGATGACCTTTCACAGCAAAATGTCTTCGTTATTGACCCAATGCTGGCGACGGGCGGCTCTATGTTGCACACCTTAAAACTTATCGTCGACCGTGGGGCACGGGATATTACGGCTGTTTGTATGGTGTCTGCTCCGCAGGGTGTTAAGGCGTTGGAGGAGTCTGGATTGCCGGTACGGTTGGTGACGGCTGCTCTCGATGATGGTTTGAACGAGGATGCGTATATTGTGCCGGGATTAGGCGATGCTGGGGATCGTCTCTATGGACCTCGGTATGATGACGCCACTTCTCGCTAGGTAGTATTTTTAACTCTTCCGTCATCTTCTTGTAAAAACTCTTAATGTACTTAAAAATATGTTTTGACGTGCTATTTTTAGTATTTTTTTGAGGATTTATACGGTGTTGTGAAAAAAGAAGATAAGGGGGGATTTTGTATTACCAAAAATAGGAGTAGGTTTTTCACACGTGAACCAATCTTCGCCAGAAGACGGCCGCGATAGCCGTAAACTCGGAGAACGTATGCGGGACTGGTGGCTTTCTGATGCTGATCAGCAGCCCGCCACGCTCCAAGGTCCGCACGGTCGTGTTATCCACGATGCACACCGTCATCCGTGGTACAAAGTCATGTGCCTATCGGGTCTCGACTACTTCTCCACTCTCGGTTATCAGCCCGGTATTGCTGCCTTGGCGGCGGGTACCTTGGCGCCGTTCGCCACTATCGTATTGGTACTCCTCACTGTTTTTGGTGCCTTGCCTATCTACCGGCGTGTCGCGAAAGAATCCCCCTATGGTGCTGGTTCCATCGGCATGCTTGAGTGGCTACTCCCTAAGTGGGGCGGCAAGATTCTCGTTCTTGTCCTTCTTGGCTTCGCCGCAACGGACTACCTCATCACCATGACGCTGTCCTCGGCTGACGCAACAGCGCACGTTATCGAGAACCCCTATACGCCGGCATGTTTTGAAGGACAGAATGTCCCCATCACCATTTTTATGCTGGTTGTTCTTACCTGCGTGTTCCTCCGCGGGTTCGGAGAAGCCATCAACCTGTCGGTAATACTGGTATCCGTCTTCCTGGTTCTCAATCTTGTCGTGGTGGGTGATGGTCTGTATGTTCTTATCACGCACCCCCACTATGTAACCGATTGGCACACAGCTTTATTAGCCCAGCACAGTAATCCGTGGGTGATGTTGGGTATCTCCCTTATCGTGTTCCCGAAGCTGGCTCTTGGCCTGTCTGGTTTTGAAACCGGCGTCGCTGTTATGCCGCAGATTAAAGGTGGCGAGGGCACCCAGCAGGAACGTCTTAACAATCGTATTAAGGGTGTCCGTCGCATGATGACGGTAGCGGCTCTCACGATGTGTACGTTCCTCATTGCGTCGTCCATCATTACTACTACTCTTATCCCTGCAGAAGCGCTGCAGGAGGGTGGAGAAGCTAACGGGCGCGCATTGGCCTATATTGCCCACCACTATATGGGCAACGGTATGGGAACGGTCTACGACATTGCTACCATTCTCATTCTCTGGTTCGCTGGGGCGTCTGCAATGGCCGGCATGTTGAACTTGGTGCCGCGCTACTTGCCTCGTTTCGGTATGGCACCCGAGTGGGCGGCACACACTCGTCCGCTGGCTATGGTGTTCGGCTTCGTCGCCATTTTTGTCACCATTCTTTTCAAGGCTGACGTTGACCACCAGGGTTCCGCTTATGCCACCGGTGTTCTGGTACTTATCACTTCTGCGGGCTATGCGGTGGCCCTATCAGCGTGGAAGAACAAAGAGTGGGGTAAGTTTGTCGGGTTCACGATTACGACGTGTGTCTTCGTCTACACAACCATTGTGAATATCGTGGAACGCCCCGAAGGTGTCCAGATTGCGGCCGTCTTTATTGCTGCTATTCTGGGTGTTTCTTTCGCATCCCGTATTCACCGTGCCTATGAGCTACGTGTACAGGACATTGTTTTCGATAAGGATGCTCAGCAGGTTCTGAAAGCCGCGAAACGGCGTGACCGCCTTGTCATCGTGGCGCATGATCCAGAGACTTTTGCACAGGATGAATATGTTATTAAGGAGCGTATTCAGCGGCGTCTTACCAATATTGAGGACGACGTACCAATTGTCTTCTTGGAAGTGAATGTGAAGGATGCGTCAGACTTCGACACAGTCCTTGAAGTTCATGGCCGTATGCGCGGTAAACACCGCGTGCTGTGGGTAGATGCGCCAGGTGTGCCCAATGCTATCGCTGCAGTTCTGCTCTACATCCGAGATGTTACTGGTGTTGTCCCGGACGCATATTTCGAGTGGGCCAATATTAGCCCCACTCGGTCGCTTGGTCGCTTCCTCTTCTGGGGACAGGGTGAGGTTGCGTCCGTTACTCACGAAGTATTGCGGCGAGCCGAGCCTAATCGTGACCGGCGCCCCCATATTCACGTCGGCTAGTAGTTACGCGTGTTTAACGCTGCGCTGGCCGGCAACTGCGCATGCGTAGCTCACGTACATACTGTGCAGGTGCCCCCGCTTCCTCTGCAGCGTCAGCGATCATTGCAAGGTATTGGGCGCTGGGAAGTCCGCCTTCATAGGCGTCCATGACATAAAACCAGACGAGTTCAGATTTTTCTTGAACGGCGCTATCTTGTCCGTCATAAAGGCTGAAGCCATGTGGGGTGGTAATTCGAGCCGTCACACGGGTTTTTATTTTCCGGTGAATATCTTGGTCGTAGGCTTCCCACTTATCTAGGCGTCTTTCGTCGCGCGTGGGAACATCGTAGAGTGCAACGAAGACGCGGCTGGTGGGGTCTTCGACAACTGTGGCAAGGGCGCCTTCCCAGCATGAGACGTCTTCTCCGGCAAATGTTAGCCTCCACCCTTCAAGCCAGGCGGTGCCGGCTAGCGGCGAGTGAGGAGCGTGGCGCAGCATGAGTGCGGGTGCCATGTTCGTTCCGTAGGCGGCATAGAGAGACATATTTTGAGAATATCGCGGTGACGGCCCTTGTGCTACCCCTTTTACGGGATTGTAGAAGGGGTTACAACATTATTAATAAAGTTTTCAATATCTATAAAGGCTGTGTGCGGTTGAAGGGGGATAACCTCAACCGCACACAGCCTTTACTTCTATGCTGGTTGCATAGAAAAGCAATGATTAAGCCCAATTAAGGGAGCGTTCCACTGCCTTATTCCAGTTGTGGAAGAGTTCTTCACGGGTCTTCTGATCCATGTGAGGAGTCCACATATCACTGGGGATCCAGTTGGCGCGGATCTCATCGGTAGAACTCCAGAAGTCAACGGCTAGACCAGCCGCGTAGGCAGTTCCCAGTGAAGCATTCTCACGGAGCTCACCACGGACAACAGGGCAATTAAGCATGTCGGCCTGGAACTGCATAAGCAGCTTATTCTCTGTCATACCACCGTCAACCTTAACGGTCTTCAGCTGGACATCAGCCTGCTTGCGCATGGCTTCGGCAACCTCACGAGTCTGGTAGGCGGTTGCCTCCAGGGCGGCACGAGCAATGTGATTACGGTTAGCGAAACGAGTGAGGCCAACGATGGTGCCGCGGGCGTCCTCACGCCAACGAGGGGCCATAATGCCGGAGAATGCAGGAACGAAGTAGACACCGCCGTTATCCTCAACTTCTGCAGCCAGAGCTTCAATATCGTCAGAGGAGTTAAAGAAGCCCATATTGTCGCGCAGCCAGCGAACTGCCAGACCAGTGACGGCAATGGAGCCTTCTAGTGCGTAGACGGGTTCTTCATCGGCAAGACGATAGAAGACGGTAGAGATAAGTCCATCGGCAGGCTTGGCGGGCTCTGCGCCTACGTTGAGGAGGAGGCTGTTGCCGGTGCCGTAGGAGATCTTTGCTTCGCCGGGGGCAAGGCAGGCCTGGCCGAAAGCAGCTGCCTGCTGGTCTCCGAGAATACCGGAGATAGCAACTCCCGGTAGCGGGCCGCGGCGGCGTACGTGGCCGTAAACCTCGGAGGAGGAACGAATACGGGGGAGAATACTCTTCGGAATATCGAATGCAGCGAGGAGTTCGTCATCCCACTGGCAGGTGTTGATATTCATGAGCATGGTGCGGGAAGCATTGGATACGTCGGTGACGTGCTTGGCGGGGCCGTCAACGGATCCCTGTGCGCCACCGGTGAGGTTCCAGATGAGCCACGTGTCCATGGTACCGAAGAGGAGTTTTCCTTCATCGGCTAGTTTGCGGGCGCCCTCAACATTGTCGAGCATCCACTTAATACGGGGGGCGGCGAAGTAGATAGTGGGGGGAAGACCGGTGATTTCGCGGATACGGTCCTCGCCAACCTTTTCAACGACTTCGTCAAGGCAATCATGGGAGCGGGTATCCTGCCACACTATGGCATTACAGATGGGCAGACCGGTAGTTTTATCCCAGAGTACGGCAGTCTCGCGCTGGTTTGTAATACCGAGTGCTGCAACGTCATTGGAAGTAATTTCCATGACGGCGAGAACTTCCGCAAGGGTGAGACGGGCGTTCTTCCAGATCTCCATAGGATCGTGTTCAACGTATCCGGGGGCGGGGAGAATCTGGCGGTGGTCACGCTCGGTGGTGGCCATTAGATTTCCATCGTGATCGAAGACAGAGCAGTGTGTGAAAACAGTGTCTTGATCAAGGGCAATAACATAGCGAGAGCTAGGCATGTAATGCTCCTTTTCGGCATCAGAGTTATTCCAAATATACCGAAAGTAGCCTCCTTCGCGGGTGTATGAAAGCAACCTAAAAAGAGCATTTCGACCGCTGTTTTTGTGGCATTTATGCAGGTAACAACGGTGTTATTAGGCAGTTAAAGGAGTTTCTACAAGGGGCAAAGGTTGCCACATCGGAAAGAAATAAGCGCAGAACTACTTATTCACCATTATCCTGGAGAATCTTACACATGGCTGTTCCGGGGGTAACCGGAGTTCCCGGCTCCACAGAAAGCTGTGTGATAGTGCCCGACTGATGAGCCAGAACAGGATTCTCCATTTTCATAGCTTCAAGGACAATAACTAGATCGCCTTCTTTAACGACCTGTCCTTCTTCCACTGCCACCTTAACAACAGTGCCCTGCATAGGGGCGATAATAATGTCGCCCGATGCAGAAGAACCAGCGTTGGAAGCGAAAGTACGGGGACGCGGTTTACGAACCTTAGCAGGACGAGAACCACGCACAACAAAATCGGCGGGAAGGCTTACTTCCATGCGCTTGCCGTCAACTTCAACAACAACAATTCGATTGGGGAGACGCTCCATCTGGGGTGCATCCGGATCCTCAACAGCAGCGTCAAAGGGATTCTTCCACTCGTTTTCAATCCACTTCGTGAAAACGTTGAAGCCATTACTATCTCCCACAAAATCTGGGTTGGAGACAATATGACGATGGAAATCGAGAGTCGTTGCTAAACCCTCAATATGGTACTCAGACAAGGCACGCCGGGCACGGGCAAGAGCATTCTCACGAGTCTCGCCCCACATGATGAGCTTTGCCAGCATGGAGTCGAACTCGCCGCCCACAATATCGCCTTCGCGGACACCAGAATCGACGCGCACGCCCGGGCCAGTAGGCTCTTCATAGCGGATAACAGTGCCGGGGGCAGGGAGGAAGTTGCGGCCTGGATCTTCACCATTAATACGGAACTCAAAAGCGTGACCCACCGGAGTTGGATCCTCTTTAATGTCGAGTTCTTTACCTTCCGCAATGGCGAACTGGCGCAGCACAAGATCAAGATTGGTAGTTTCTTCGGTGACGGGGTGCTCCACCTGTAGACGAGTGTTGACCTCGAGGAAAGAAATAGTGTCACCCTGCACCATGTATTCAACAGTGCCGGCCCCGTAGTAGCCTGACTCGCGGCAAATAGCGCGGGCGGAGGAACGGATTCTCTCTTCCTGCTCCGCGGTGAGGAAAGGTGCGGGGGCTTCTTCAACAAGCTTCTGGAAACGACGCTGTAGAGTGCAGTCACGCGTGCCAACGACAATCACGTTGCCGTGTTGGTCGGCAAGAACCTGTGCTTCAACGTGGCGGGCATGGTCGAGGTATTGCTCCACGAAGCATTCACCGCGTCCAAAAGCGGCAGTTGCCTCGCGGGTAGCGGAGTCGAAGAGCTCCGGGATTTCCTCGATGGTGTGGGCAACTTTCATACCGCGTCCACCGCCACCAAAAGCGGCCTTAATAGCAATGGGGCAGCCATACTTTTTAGCGAAAGCAACAACCTCGTTGGCGTCTTTGACGGGGTTCTTAGTGCCGGCTGCCATAGGGGCGTTAGCGCGCTCTGCAATATGGCGGGCGGTCACCTTGTCACCCAGATCACGGATAGCCTCTGGCGGTGGGCCTATCCAGATGTAGCCGGCGTCAATAACTGCCTGCGCAAAATCAGCATTTTCAGAGAGGAAGCCATAGCCGGGGTGAATAGCGTTAGCCCCTGTGGCAGCTGCAGCCTTGAGGAGCTTCTCCACATTGAGGTAGGTTTCAGCGCCGGTGGATCCGTGCAGAGCGATAGCCTCGTCAGCGAGGGAGACGAAAGGGGCATCAGCATCGGGATCTGCATAGACGGCCACACTGGGGATACCAGCATCGCGGGCACCTCGGATAACGCGGACGGCGATTTCGCCGCGGTTCGCAACGAGTACTTTCTCTATTGTGGCTGTTGCGGTAGCGGACAATATTCTCTCCTGTAGTGTGTTTCCAACAGACTGTTTATACCGGGTAAAACCTCACTCAAAGTCTACGCTTTTCTGTGGGTTTCATTGTGTAAGAACTAGGCACAAACTGGGGTTTATACAGTTGTATGTCGTTAGTTTCGGGCACTTAACGATAGTGGGAAAGATACTGTTCCCGGCGCTGTGCCCTGCACAATAGGCATTCGCACCGCAGTACCCCATTCTGACCATGATCCCTCATAGTTATAGGCGCAGTTGCAGCCCAAGAGGTATGTGAGAACGAACCACGTGTGGCTTGATTGCTCACCCATGGTGCAATAGGTAATAACGTCCCGTTCTTCGTCAGCAGAAACGACGCCGTCATAGATATCTTCTAGAGCCTTGTGGGGAAGAAAACGGGAGTCGGGGCCAACTGCACGATTCCACGGGATATTAAAGGCTGTGGGGATATGCCCAGAGCGGGAGACAGTGGGGGAAAGATGCGGAGAAAGCGTATTTCCTATGTACTCATCGCGGCTGCGCGCATCAATAATAAGAGCTTTCCCCAATGATGCGAGAACATCCTGGCGGTAGACGCGGAGGCTACTGTCGTGGCGTTCCACAATGGGGTAATCGGACTCGGGGAATGCCCGCACAGCGAAACTACTGGGGCGTTCTTCTAGGAACCAGGCGTCGCGCCCACCATCGAGAAGACGCACATCTGCATGGCCGAAGAGGGTGAATACCCACAATGCGTAAGCTGCCCACCAATTGGATTTATCGCCGTAGAGAATAATCGTGTCGTTTTGGCGAATACCAAGACGCCGCATCAAACTAGCGAAATGTTGGCCGTTGACAAAGTCACGAATATGGGGGTCGAAAAGATCACTGCGCCAATCCAAACGGAGAGCGCCGGGAACATGTCCAATATCGTAGAGGAGGCGATCTTCATTGCATTCCAGAATGCGAAGACCGGGATAATCGAGGTGCTCCGCTAACCATTCGGTAGAGACCAAACGCTCCGGGTGTGCGTAGTCTTTGAACCGAGGGTTGGGATCATACGGCGCGGGCACGTGTTCCTCCTATGAAATGCAGCAAGTCCACTGATAATACTAGTTTTTCAAACAAATAATGACGAATAACGGAGAACACCGTCACCCGCCCATATCTATACACAAAGAATAGAAGGGCAGATGACGGTGTTCTCTTAGCAGAGGTGTTTTCTTAATAAAGATGCTCGTAGCAGCTTCTAGAAGCCTTTAAGCATGCCAACCTGGGCGTAGGACGGCAAATCCAAAAGCCCGTGGCCAGACAGACCAATCACAATAGAGGGACCGCTGCCAGGAGTTCCCTGGTGCTTGCGTGCCTCCAGAAGCGCGCCGGCCAAAGCGTGCGTGGACTCCGGCGCCGGAACAATACCTTCTGTACGGGCCATCAGTCGGCCAGCCTTGAACGTGGTTTCCTGCGGCAGCGCTATGGACTGCAAAAGCCCCAAGTGGTGGGCGTGGGACACCATGGGGGCCATGCCGTGGTAGCGGAGGCCACCAGCGTGAATAGGATCCGGCACAAAGTCCGCACCCATGGTGTACATCTTCATCAGTGGGGTAGTGTGCGCAACGTCGCCATAGTCGTAGCGGAATTCACCTTCCGTCATGGACGGGCATGACGCGGGCTCCACCGCCACAATCTTGGTGGTGCAGTTACCGGCAATCAGTTCCCGAATGAAGGGGAAGGAAAGACCCGCCAGATTAGAACCGCCACCTGCGCACCCAAAGACGTAGTCAGCCTGGTCCTCACCAAACTTCTTAAGCTGCAAGAGAGTTTCTTCACCAATGATGGTCTGGTGCAGCATCACATGGTTAAGAACAGAACCCAGAGTGTAGTGAGTTTTCTCATCCTCCAGGGCAACTTCCACTGCCTCGGAGATAGCCATTCCCAAAGACCCTGTGGTCCCCGGGAATTTCTCGTTCATTGCGCGGCCGGCTTTGGTATCCATAGTGGGGGAGCTGTAGCAGCGTCCACCATAGAGGTCCATCAGCATACGGCGGTAGGGCTTGGACTCGTAGGAGGTGCGTACCTGCCATACCTGCACGTCAATGTCGAACATGGCGCCGGCATAGCTGAGGGCAGCACCCCACTGGCCAGCGCCAGTTTCTGTGGTGAGGTGCTCAATGCCCTCAATCTTGTTGTAGTAGGCCTGCGGTAGAGCAGTGTTGGTCTTGTGCGAGCCGACGGGACTGGCACCCTCGTACTTGTAGTAGATACGGGCAGATGTTCCCAGTGCTTTCTCTAGGCGACGAGCGCGGAAGAGGGGGCTTGGCCTCCACTGGGTGTAGAGCCGTCGAATCGGCTCCGGGATTTCCACATAGCGGTCTTTTGTGAGCTCCTGACGGCAGAGTTCAGCTGAGAAGAGCGGTTGCAGATCAGCCTCGGTGACGGGCTCTTTCGTTGCCGGATTGAGGTGGGGAGCGCACGGCTCGGGGAAATCAGCATTGAGGTTATACCAATGTTTGGGCATCTCGGATTCATCCAGGATGACCTTTGTATTTTCAGAAAATATATCAGTCATACCTCATAGTGTCTCACCCTTAAGCGGGAGAAATCCATCCGTACAAGAATATTGCGCGCAGGGAACCCAATAATCTACTCAGCGAATTCACTAAAACTGACTACAAATCGCTGACTATGAAGTAGTGACGACGAATTACTGACTATGAATTATTGGAATACGCCGTAGGAGAATAAGCCACGATAGGTGTGAACTGGCGTTTAACGCTACCCCAGTTATCTAAAGCAGAGGATGACTCCGGCATAGTGTCAGTTGATGCAGCGAATGCCAGGGTACGGAGAGCCTCACCAATGGCCGCAACATCAGCGTCAGTAGGGTTACCCTTGACGACCTTAAAAACCACATTTGGCTGTGCAGTCATATACGCGCCCTCTCTTACTTTTACTGGTCTTACTTCTCATTTCACTAGCTACCGGTCACTAGCTACTGGCTATACGGAATACAGCCTGTAAACACTAATATTCTACCGCGGCACTATAGAAAAACTAACTTTACCAAGCCGTACCAAACGGAGACGCACTCGTGTTACGCCCTCTGCTCCACCCGATTCCACAAGTCCGTCACAGTAACACCAAGTTCACCAGCCAACCGACGCACCGTCGGAAGACTCAACCCAATAACATTCGACGGATCCCCCTCAATAGCGTCAATAAACCAGCCACCCAAAGCCTCAAGCGTAAACGCACCCGCACAATAGAGAGGCTCACCAGACTCGGCGTAGCGGCGAATTTCCGCATCGGTGGGAGACCCAAAATGCACAACCGTACGGGTGACAGCAGAAGCGTCGGTACGCGCACCATCATGCAGACGAATAAGCGTATGGCCTGTTAGAAGTTGTGCAGAGCTTCCCCGCACCCGCTGCCAGTGCGCAACCGCGTTAGCAACAGTAAGAGGTTTCCCCACCAGCTCCCCATCTGCTGTCAGAAGCATAGAATCGCAGCCAATAACAAGCGCATCAGCCGCTATATCCGGATATGACTCCACCACTTGGTCAGCCACATTGACGGCCTTAGCCGCCGCCAAATGCTCCACCAAAGGAGGGCCAGCCGGGAAACGCTCCTTCAACTCCTCCTCGTCCGCAGTAGAAACAAGCACCTGCGGTTCAATACCGCCGCTTCGCAAAATCTGCAGACGAGAAGGGGATGCTGACCCCAAAACAACAGTGGTCATTGCAGAAGACATTACAGAGGAATATTTCCATGGCGCTTCGGATACTCCGGAACAACCTTCCGCTCCAGCAAACGCAGCGCAATAGCAATCTCATCACGAGTATGCGACGGCGGAATCACAGAATCCACAAAACCACGCTCCGCCGCAACATAGGGGTTAATAACCTGAGCCTCATACTCAGCCAGGAACTTCTCTGCCAGAGCGTCCGCATCCTCGCCCTTCTCCGCCGCCTCGGCAAGCTGCTGACGGTAGAGATACGGCACAGAATTAGCGGCATCATCAATAGCAATCTGCGCAGTTGGCCACGCGAGGTTAATATCGGCACCTAGATGCTTCGACCCCATAGCGTTGTATGCCTCACCGAATGCCTTCCGAACAACAACCGTGACACGCGGAGTAACTGCCTCGCCATAGGCGTAGAACAGCTTAGCTGCAGAACGCACAGCGCCAGTCCGCTCCTCCTCCAACGAAGGTAGGAAGCCCGGCACATCAACCAGCGTAATAACAGGAATGTTGAAGGCATCACAGGTACGAATAAAACGTGCCGCCTTCTCCGCCGCCGCTTTATCAATAGCCCCAGCTAGCACCTGCGGCTGATTAGCAACAATAGCAACAGAGCGACCCTCAATACGGGTAAAACCAGTCAGCATATTAGCGGCGCGACCAGCCTGTACCTGCATGAACTCACCATCATCAACAATGCGCTGAATAATACCCAACATGTCGTAGGGAGCAGCGTCCGAATCGGGGATAAGAGAATCAAGCTCCAGATCTTCCGGGCGAGGATGGCTACCAGGCGCGCCGGGCAACTTCACCCAAGGTTGTTTAGGAGCTTCAGCACGGTTATTCGAGGGGAGATAAGCAAGGAGTTCCTTCGCGTAGGTAAGAGCATCCTCCTCATCGTCAGCGACGTAATGGCAGAGTCCGGTCTTCTCCATCTGTACATCGGCGCCGCCTACGTCTTCACCCGTGTCTTTCGTGGTGGCGTCGACACTGCGGGCGTCGGCACTGCGGGCAGCGATCATTTGGGGCGTGCCAACGAGCATTTCGGACTGGCCACGCACCATAATGACAAAATCTTGCAGGGCAGAAGCGAAAACATTACCGCCAGAGCACTTCCCCAGTACCACAGAAATCTGCGGGATAAGGCCAGAAGCCTTCACAAGGCGCTGGAAGATCTGTCCGTAGAATGCGAGGGAGTTAATACCCTCCTCTAAACGGGCACCCTGGCCATCCAGAATGGATACCAGTGGGCGGCCAGTTTTAATGGCGAGATCAAGAATTTTGACGATCTTCTCGCCAGTAACTTCGCCAACAGTACCGTTGAGGACAGTTGCATCAGCGGAAAAGACGCACACAGAACGCCCATCGACTGTTCCGTAACCGGTAACAACACCATCACCTACCGGCTTGAAAGCCGCCATACTGTAGGAGTTGGAACGGCTTTTTGCCAGCGCGTCAGTCTCAACGAAAGAACCCTCATCAAGCAGAGCGAGGACCCTTTCGCGGGCAGTCATACGGCCAGCTGCATGGATTTTGTCAATAGCCTCCGCTCCTACAGGGGCTTGGGCCTTAGCCATGCGCCGACGGAGTTCGTTCAGCTTACCAGCGGTGGTATGGATACTAGGTGCGCCATTACTCATGTGCATCAGTTTACTCAACTGTAAGCTCTCTAGAGAACCCGATATGGTCTAGATTGAGCTTATTTTAAGAATGATCCCCACGCTCACCACACCCCTTCTGCGGAGTCATAATGTCCCTCGTCCCCACTCGACCTCTCGATATTTCCGCTTTACACGCGGCCCTTGTCGACAATCCGGCAACCTCCTGGCGCTCTATAGATGTTGTCGATACAACCGGGTCCACCAATAGCGACATGGTGAAACGAGCGAATAATAATCTCGATTGCGATAGAGAAATCCTTCTTGCTGAATATCAAACCAATGGGCGAGGACGCTACACCCGCAGTTTTGTTGCCCCTCGTCATTCATCCCTCAGCTTTTCTGCACTTATCCGCATTGGAACAGTGTCATCCAGCAGGTGGCCATTACTTCCGCTGGCCACTGGGGTAGCGGTTATTGACGGACTACGGCACGCACTTCACGATGCCGGCATTAATAGTGATGGGGAAGACGTAGGTAAAGGGGGAGATGTCGATCTTTCTCTCAAATGGCCCAACGATGTCCTCTGCAACGGGAAAAAACTCGCTGGCATGCTAGTGGAAATGGGGGTCCTTGACCGTACCTACCCGGATGGGTCGTCCGCCGCCGCCATTATTCCCGGAGTGGGTATTAACATTACGCAGTCCCCCGCGGAACTGCCCGTTGACTATGCCACGTCGCTAGCAATGGTGTTAGGGGATCGCACTCCTAGCCGAGAAGCTCTTGCTACCGCAATTTTCACCGAATTGGATAGACGGATAGGAGAGTGGCGGCAAGGGGGAACTGCTGTTATAGATGATTTCGTGGATCGGTGTTCCACCATTGGGCAAGCGATTGATGTACAACTGCCGCAGGGTGAACTTGCCCACGGTACTGCCGTGGATATAGCGGAGAACGGGTGCTTACTTCTTCGTACTGGGGCAGGAACAATACAAGCAATTCGTGCTGGTGATGTTCGGCATGTTCGCGGAGGCGGTTGTTACCTGCCATGATGGTCTTATGAAGAGAAGCGGCGACTACCCGGAGAATATCCTCGACCCGGGCGAGGAAATTCTCATCCACGAGCGGCCCCACTGGATAAGCCTGGCGGGTCCAACCCTAGTGGGTGTTGCGGTAGTTATGGTGATGATGCTTCTGCTGGGGTTCGCAGATGCCCTCAACGAGGGAGTACTGCGCACGTGCGTCTATATTGTTACCGCCGTCTGTATGGTGGGGCTTCTTATCGCGTGGACGTTTTTACCGGCGTTACGGTGGCTCGGTTCAAGTATTGTTGTGACGAGTGACCGCTTAATATTCCGACAGGGAATAATCCGAAAAGAAACGTCATCCGTTTCTCTTGCCTGGATACAGGCTGTGGAGGTAAAACAATCTCTCCTGGGGCGAATGATGCACTACGGCACTATTCATATTTCTAGCTATGAACTAGGCGGACTTCGTTTCGACCGAGTACCTCACCCGCATGATGTGGAAAGCGCTATCCGTTCGGGTGCTACGTCATTGCATCAGTCCGCTGGTTATCCGCAGCAGTTTTACTACATGCCGGCGGAGGGGTATCCCGCATATCCCCCAGTAGGCGTTGGCTATGGGCAGCTGCCACCTTTGGCAACGTATCGGCCGCCGCAATCTATGCAGTCTCCACAATCTCCCCAGTCGCCACGTGATTTACCTCGTCAACGACGCCTTTTCCGGCGGTAAACAGCGGCGTAAACGATAGCGTAAACAGAGGCGTGGGCAGTGATACGAGCAGTACAAGTGTGTAGTGCGCGAAGGAGTGCTAACTGACAGTTATGTGTCAGTTATGACGCGTCAGTATCGCTCTGAATAGTGGTTGCGCTAGTAGCATGCGCAGTCTTGTTGTCCACAGAATTTTCTGTGCCATTCTCTGCTGCATTGTCTGCTGGTGCAGAGGTGGAGGAAGTGACGTCGTGTGCTTTCGGATTTTTCGGGAAAACGAACTTATCGAAAGCCCACCAACGCCACAGCATAGCGAGAAGCATGCCAATGATAGAACCAAAGAGGAAGTCCCACAAGGACACTGCTAGCTGGGATGTAAGTCGGCCTCCGTGGCTGGTAAGAGCGAGTCCTAACACATTACGCGAGAACCATAGCGGAATAGCGTTAATAACAATACCAATGGCAGAGACCACGAAGAAGGAAACAGCCTCACGGGTGCTTCTCTTACCGCCGCGCTCCTGAAAAGCCCACTGTGAATTGAGAGCATAGGAACAGATGACGGCGATAGTAACTGCCAGGATCTTCGCTATGGTGGCTTTTTGGTGCATAACGGTCAACGTCAAGGCATAAAAGACAGCATTGTCGATGATGAATGTGATACCGCCAACGACGGCGAAGCGGATGAATTCGCGATGCTTAATGAAGAATGCACGCCACTTCTCTGGCATGTGTTGGAGGAAGGACTCTTCAAATTTCACAGGAGTCAGCTTACCTTCTTCCCTTATTAACGTGACACAATGGTAGCGGAATGCCAGGTTATCTCCCCTTCGCTGATGGTTCAGTATGGGATCACAATACGGGATCACAATCGAAGGGAAGAACCAGACGATTAATTTTACAACGTCATCACCGCTGGAAGAGTATTGCCCTATGCCTACTGCGCCTCGTCACTATCCGCCCGTTACCGAACGCATCATGCCCAAGGTGGCCATGATCGGAGGTGGACAACTTGCTCGTATGACGGCGCAAGCCGCTATCGAGCTGGGACAAACGTTGCGCGTAGTGTCACCCGGACCTACTGAATCTGCTGCACAAATTACCCCCGATGTCGTCGTTGGCGAGCACACCGATATAGAGGCCATTCGGAAAGCCGCGGAGGGTGCGGATGCCGTCACCTTCGACCATGAACACGTCCCGCAGGAGCTCCTTGCAGAACTGGTGAAAGAGGGAGTGAATTTTCAACCCCGGCCGGAAGCTCTCCTCTATGCACAAGATAAGTGGGAAATGCGGCGTCGACTAGATGAAATGGGTGCGCCCGTTCCTCCCTATGCTCGTCTTACTACAGATGACGATGTCGCGGCGTTCTGGGAACAGAATAATGGCGAGGTCATTATAAAAACTGCCCGTGGGGGATACGACGGGCATGGTGTGTGGGCACCCAAAATCCTGGAAGAAGCGCAGGATATTGTGCGCAAGGGTGTTACTGACCACGACATGACTATGCTGGGGGAGTGGAAAGTCCCATGGGTCGTGGAGTTATCAGTCCTCGTCGCCCGCTCTCCGGAAGGGCAGGGAGCAGCCTGGCCCGTCACCCAATCCATCCAAAAAGATGGTATTTGTGCTGTGGCGATGGCTCCCGCCCCTGATCTGCCGGAAAGTGTCGCGGTGAAGGCCCAGCAGCTCGGTTTGCGAATTGCCCAAGAACTAGGAGTGACGGGTGTACTGACGGTAGAGCTTTTCCTTCTGCCGGATCATTCTCTGCTTATTAATGAATTAGCGATGCGGCCGCACAATACTGGCCACTGGACACAGGATGGGTGCATCACGAGCCAGTTTGAGCAGCATCTGCGCGCTGTTTTGGACTATCCATTGGGTGACGTTTCCATGCGGGTACCTTTTACTGTTATGGCGAACGTGTTGGGGGCTCCGGTAACTCCCACGATGACAATGGATGAGCGTGCTCACCACCTCTTTGCCCGCTTCCCCAATGCGAAACTGCACATGTACGGCAAAGGTGAACGCCCAGGCCGTAAACTGGGACACGTCAATGTATGCGGCCCGCTAGACGGTTCCATCAGTGATCCCGCCTACGTGGCGCGAGTGAAGCGCGAAGCGGAGTTAGCAGCGCACTGGATGTCGGCAGCTGAATGGCTAGACGGCTGGGATCCGCATACCGGACAGAAAAACGACTAGTAGGCTCAGCGTAGATGAGACACAGTGTAGATACCGTGCAGACACGCAAGTTTGCGATGAAAGGCGAATGTTATGGCTTCTGATACTCCCCTTGTAGGTATAGTAATGGGCTCCGATTCCGACTGGCCCACAGTGAAACCGGCTACGGAAGCCTTAGACGCCTTCGGGATTCCCTGGGAAGTGGGTGTCTATTCCGCCCATCGCACCCCACAACGCATGCTGGATTACGGTAAAGAAGCAGCGAGCCGCGGTCTGCAGTGCATTATTGCGTGCGCGGGCGGTGCCGCCCATCTTCCTGGCATGGTGGCGGCAGCGACTGCACTTCCCGTTATCGGAATTCCGCGCGCCCTCAAGAATCTAGAGGGTATTGATTCGTTACTGTCTATTGTACAAATGCCGTCTGGTGTGCCGGTAGCAACTGTTTCTATTGATGGTGCAAAGAATGCGGGGCTACTTGCAGCTCGCATTATCGGTGCAGGTAACAGTGACGTACGTGCCAAGGTGGAAGCCTTCATGTCCACAATGGAAGAGGAAGTTGTGGGCAAGCATGCGGCGCTGCAAGATAGGCTCGGCCTTAATCGCTAGTTGGTGCGTTAATTAATGCTGTGTTTAGATGCTGCGTTAATTAGCACGCACTCATTAACGTGTTAGCTAACGTACTAGTTAACGCATTGTGGGCCGTGCCCGCCGGCATTGATGAATGGGTTGGTGCCGGGGGTAGGTGTGGCTTTCTTCGACGGTAGTTTGAGCTCGCTGGCGAATACGGTTCGGCCGTTCTTTACTGCCGAACCATCGTAGTCATCTGCAAGAACAACGCGAACAGTTCCCACTGGTACGTCTACAGAGCTTTGGACAGGTAATCCTCCAAGGTCTTTACCTACTGCTTCGGCAGCCGCCATAGTTTGTGGATTTCCAATAACGATGCTGGTGGGAATGTTCTCGTTAGCGTTTCCGGTGTTATCAATTTGGTAGCTCAGGCTTCCCAAGTATTGGGCTACGGCACCTGCTACTCCAGAGTGTGATCCGGCGTTGAGAACAGTGAGCGATACAGCGGAGCGTTCAATATTGACGCGTCCGGGTTTCGGTAGTTCGCGCTTTTTCGTCTTTTTCTCAGTGGATCCGATAGTGCGTTGTACCCACTGTTTTACCGCGGGGGGATCTATTTCAATGGCGCTTACCATGTCCCCATTGTCCAGTTGCATGTGGGCATCTGGATTAACAACGGGAATGGTGGAGAATTTCACTTCGCCACCGCTAAGGTGCTGTAGTTGCTGCGCGAACTGTATGACGTCCCATCCGTCATCTACCACTACTGAGCGGTTAATGGCGTGGGTAAGACGGTCAAGAGCTTGTGGATTGGTGAGGACTCCAGCAGAGAGAATCTTCCGCACCATGGACGCCATGTAGGCCTGCTGGCGGGTAATACGGTCTAAATCGCCGCGCATTAAGCCGTGGCGTTGCCGGACGAAAGCAAGAGCTTTTGACCCGTTGAGAGTCTGAACCCCCGCGGGGAAATGAGAACCGGAGTAGGGATCGTCAACTGCTTGGTTTAGGCAGACTTCCACGCCGCCAACTGCATTAGTCAGGAGGACGAAACCGAGGAGCCCAACTTCAGCGTAATGGTCGACGGTTACGCCGGTAAGATCGGCAACTGCTTTGAGGAGTGCCTCGCGTCCCGCGTCAGTGGCTACTTCCTCAGCTTTTTGATTGGGGACGCCGCGGTTAAGCGCCTCTTGTTTAGCGGCGAGAAGTGTTTGCCCATAGATGCCGTTAATCTTCCCCGACCCCAATTTGGGAGTGGTGACCCAGGTATCGCGAGGGATAGAAATGGCGGTGGCTGAGCGGCCATTGTTAGGAATGCGTATGAGCAGAATGGTGTCCGTGTTAGTGGACTCAATATCGGTACCGGCGTGCAGCATATTCCGCTCAGCCGGGGTAAGAGGGTTACCTTTTGCATCGGTGCGGGAGTCGGATCCTACTAGGAGGATATCGGTGGCTCCGTCTTCCCCTCCGCCGATATTGAGAAAAGCGTTAGCAGTATTTCCTTTAAGAGTGTCTAGTTTGGTCCAGGCGTAGGTGGATACGACAAGAAGAAGAATGGTGATGATCGCGATAATTGAGCGCATAATTCGCGTAAAGAGCATATGCGGTGCACGCGCGTTCATAGCACCTACTTTCGTTCTGGCATATCCGGGCGTAACAGGTAGCGGTAATAGAGTACTCTCCTTAGCCTACGGAAAAATAACTGATTTACGACAATCGCCAAACCTTTTTATCAAGATACCTGCAGGATGAGGCTAAGAAAGTGCTCTCTAATTCTTCGGTAGGTACTCTATAAGTACTCCATAGGTACGCTGGGAACAGGTACGGATGCTGGGGAAGGATGTAGGGTGAAACTTTTTGTGACAGGTGGTGCCGGTTTTATCGGCTCAGTATTCACCACAATGGCTCTTGACGGTTCCCTCAATTTACCTGGTCTCGAGGCTGTTACTGTCTACGATGCCCTTACCTATGCGGGGACGCTGACGAATTTGACGCAGTGCGCTAAGGATCCACGATTCTCCTTTGTACGTGGCGATATTTGTGATGAGGAGACGCTGCATCGTGCTATGAGTGGACACGATGCCGTTATTCACTTTGCCGCCGAATCCCATGTTGACCGTTCTATTAATGGCGCCACAACTTTCGCCCACACGAACGTGGTGGGTACCGCGGCGGTAATGCAGGCTGCCCACGATGTGGGGGTAGAGCGTGGCGTGCACGTATCCACGGATGAGGTATACGGCTCGATTCCCTCGGGATCATGGCCGGAAACAGATCCGCTTGTTCCGACTAGCCCCTATTCGGCGTCTAAAGCTGGGTCGGATCTTGTTGCCCAGTCTTTCTTCCGTAGCTTTAATCTGCCCGTTGTTGTTACTCGTTGTTCTAATAACTATGGGCCGCACCAATTCCCTGAAAAACTTATCCCCCTTTTCGTCACTAATCTGATGGAGGGGAAGAAAGTCCCTGTTTATGGTGATGGGTCCGCCCGCCGCGATTGGCTGCATGTCACTGACCACTGTAGGGGGCTTGCATTAGCTCTCTGCAAGGGACGCCCGGGGGAGGTCTACAACATTGGTGGAGGTACCGAGCTCACCGCTTTGGAGATGACAAAACGCATTGTTGCCGAGATGGGAATGGGCGAGGACATGATTGAGTTCGTTGCTGATAGACCTGGGCATGATATGCGCTATTGCGTGGATTATTCCAAAGCCCGCACGGAGTTGGGATACCAACCCAGTGTCAGTTTTGAGGATGGCATTGTGTCGACAATAGCGTGGTATCGAAACAATCGTGAATGGTGGGAACCGCTTCGTGCGGGAGCCCCCAGGATGGATCGTCTGGACACTAATTCTGGGAAGTAATTCTGTGGTATCGCAAGGTCATATTCACATACTTGGTGCGCATGGGCAGTTAGGCTGTGCCTTGCGTGCTACTCACCCTGTCTTCAGTGGTTCTGTTTCCAATGGCGAGACGGTAGTGACCTCATATTCCCGGGCGGACTGTAATCTCGCAGATCTCCATGTTTTTACAGGCAATAGTGCACTGTCTGTGGATAGTGGCGACATTGTTATTAACTGTGCCGCCTATACCGCGGTGGATGCTGCTGAACATGACGATGCCATGGCTTATCGCATTAATGCTGAAGCTCCCGGCGAGCTTGCGGTGTTGTGCCGGCAGCGAGGGGCGCATCTTATTCATATCAGTACTGACTACGTCTTTGGCGGCGAACCGCGACGTGATGAGAATGGTATGCCGCTACCGTGGGGTGTCAGCGATCCGGTATCCCCACAATGCGTTTACGGTGTTAGTAAGGCTGCTGGCGAAGACGCTATCCGGAAAGTCTGGCAGGATGTCCAGCAAGAAGGTAAGGGTACCCAGCCGGCAGTTATTGTACGAACCTCGTGGCTTTTTACGGGACCACAACGTTCGCAGTGGGGTATTGGCGGTGGAGATTTCGTGACGACAATGCGGCGTCTCTACCGTGAGAAAAAGCACTTAACAGTGGTCGATGACCAATATGGGTGCCCCACGTACTCCTGTGATTTAGCCCGTGGTATTTGGGAGATTTGTCACAAGCTTCGGCAGGGGGTAACTATTCCAGGACTCTTACATGCGTCGAATGCTGGCGCCACAACCTGGTATGAGTTTGCTACTGCGATTATTACAGGTAGCGGTGGCAGCACTATGGATGTTTCTCCTTGTAGGAGTTCCGATTTCCCCACTGCGGCAGTTCGCCCAGCCTGGTCAGTATTAAGTCCCACTAGTTGGAATAATGCTGGATTAATGCCCTTCCGTTCTTGGCGAGAGGCTCTAGCGGAATCTTTACAGGAACCTCCAACACACTTCCCGGATGGCGTTTCAGTTCGAGTTAATACGCCCATATAGCTAGGCTATTACCGTGGCACAACCATCCTTAGCAGTAGTAACGGTGACATATTCGCCGGGTCGTTATCTGCAGACCTTTCTTGACAGTATTCCTGCAGCAACGACACACCCCGTCCATGTTGTTATGGCGGATAACGGTTCTACCGATGGCGCACCTGAAGCTGCCGTTGATATGTACGCCCATACTCCCAATCTGACGGTGGAGCTTCTTCGTACTGGTGGAAATATTGGATACGGGTCTGCAATTAACTACGCTGTCCAGCATTTGCGTGACAGTGAGAATGATATTCTGCCGGACTATATCCTCATCTCTAATCCTGATGTGAAATTCTCCCCGGGTTCGATTGATGCCTTATTACATGCCGCTGAACGATGGGATAATGCTGGATCGTTAGGGCCGCTTATTCGCGAAGCGGATGGCACTGTGTACCCCTCAGCGCGTTCCATCCCGCGGATACGCAATGGTATTGCCCATGCTCTTTTAGGCTCTATCTGGCCGTCCAACCCCTGGACGAAGTCTTATCTTGATGATCGCGATATGTCGTCGGAACGTCCCGCCGGGTGGCTTTCCGGCTCGTGCTTGCTGGTAAGACGTGACGCTTTTGACTCCATTAATGGTTTTGACGAGGGTTACTTCATGTACATGGAGGATGTTGACCTTGGGGATCGCCTCGGACGAGCTGGCTGGCAGAATATTTTTGTTCCCTCTGCAGAGATTCAACACGCAAAAGGACATGCTGCCAGTGGACACCCAGAAACAATGTTGCCCGCTCACCACAAGAGTGCTTATAAGTTTCAGGCGGATCGTCACCCCCACTGGTGGCAAGCTCCCCTGCGGTGGATATTAAAAGGTGGCCTGTGGGCCCGTTGCCGAATTGCGGTAGCGATGGCCCGTCGAGGGCGCCGTTAACGCCGTACATTATTGTGTTCATTATTGTCTATACATTTTTGCCAATTTCAAGGAACTGGATAAATTACCATGACCGCACCTAACCGCCTGAGCCAGGACGTTCTCGACGCCACCGATGCTGTGGTGCTTGTAGGCGGAAAAGGCACTCGTCTGCGCCCGCTGACTCTCTCGGCCCCTAAGCCTATGCTGCCTACTGCCGGACTTCCTTTCCTTACCCACCTCCTGTCCCGCATTAAAGACGCCGGAATTAAGCATATTGTGCTGGGTACGTCATATAAGGCGGAAGTTTTTTCAGACTACTTCGGCGATGGATCTGAATTCGGTCTAGAGATTGAATACGTTGTTGAGGAACAGCCACTGGACACGGGAGGCGGCATCCGCAACGTACTTCCCAAGCTGCGTGGCGATAACATTATGGTCTTTAATGGGGACGTGCTGGGGGGAACAGAACTACAAGATATCCTCGCCACGTTCGTCACTAAACAGGCAGACGTGGTGTTGCATCTTGTGCGGGTAGCGGATCCGCGTGCATTTGGGTGCGTCCCTACAGATGATGATGGGCGTGTACAGGCTTTCTTGGAGAAAACTCCGAATCCGCCCACGGATCAAATCAACGCCGGATGCTATGTTTTCCGCCGTGAAATTATTGAGAGTATCCCCGCAGGTGTGCCAGTGAGTGTGGAACGCGACGTGTTCCCGCATCTTTTGGAAACAGACTGTCGCATGTATGGGCATGTGGATTCCCACTACTGGCGGGACATGGGTACTCCGCAGGACTTTATGCAAGGTTCCGCCGATCTTGTCCAGGGTATTGCCCCCTCCCCAGCTTTGGAGGGGCACCAGGGCGATTACCTGGTGCTACCTGGAGCAGATGTTGCGGAAACCGCGTCTTTGCAGCAAGGTACAGTTGTTGGGCAAGGTGCGGTAGTTGGCCACAATGACGTTGTTACTTCATCTGTTCTCTTCGATGGGGCAGTGCTAGGCGACGATGTTGTTATTGAGCGTTCGCTTATTGGCAATGGTGCCCATATTGGTAATGGCTGTGTTGTCCGCGATGCCGTTATTGGCGATGACGCTATTATCGGTGATCGCTGCGAGTTGCTGGATGGTATTCGTGTGTGGCCGGGGATCGAGATCCCGGATGCCGCTATTCGTTTTTCCACCGATGCCTAGCTTCTCTCTATCTGTCGTCTAGCCGTTATCTAGCTGACGGCTGGGTGTGCGGTCCGTATCGCCCGAGGTCGGTAACCTTCAACCTAGGGTTTATAGTGTGACTCTTTTCGTTAACGGAGTAGTTAACAAGAAACGCATTTTCTGTGAAATAGGAAACTTTTTGCAGCGGTATATATAGCGTGCTTGTGTGACATAGTTTTTCTAGAATGACCAGAATTGCTCAGGTGTGAGGTGTCCCTCTTTACAGTATTTCTATTTGTGCACGTCAGAGCATTTTTAATACGTGATGAAGACTCCCTGTAAGAAGGATTTTTAGCGTGTGACACGCCGGGAGCGTAAATGCCGGGGTTTAGCGAGTATTTGAGATATTAGAGAATCGTTAAAAAGGTTGCTTTTGTGTCCGTTTTTGGGTCTAATAACAAGTGTGTAAGTAACCGCTTGCGCATCGTCACGACACACGACAGGAGGCTACGTGCCTAGTTACGGAGCTTCAGGTGCTGCGCCTCTCGCCAGCATGAGTGTCGAAGAGCTTATCGCCGCTGTTGAATTGGAATGGCAGGAGCGGGCCCTTTGTGCACAGACTGATCCGGAAGCATTCTTCCCGGAAAAAGGCGGTTCTACACGTGAGGCAAAACGCATCTGCCAAAGCTGTGAAGTTCGTGACGAGTGTCTGGAATACGCTCTTGAACACGATGAACGCTTTGGAATCTGGGGTGGTTTGTCGGAGCGTGAACGGCGTCGCCTAAAGAAGCGTGCTATGTAATAAACCCTATAGCTTATGTATTGAGGACCTCTATGGCAGGTCCTCAATACTTTATATACGGGCTATACATCCGTATATCTGGTATATACCTGGGCTTTTATACTTGTGGACCCTTGTCGTAGTTAGCGTCAATAATCTGTGGCTCCACATTAAGGTAGTAGGCAACCAGTTTGCTGAGAATGGCATGCAGTAAGCTCTGCATTTCCACCTCGTCTTCGCACCGTTCCTCTATAGGCTTACGAAACAGGACAATACGAGGGCGAATAGGGCTACCCCATTCATCGAAAGAAGCTGGTAGTAGCCGACCGAGCGGAACTGGACCATCCGCTGCAACCGATTCTGGCCACAGTGTAAATTCGTCTTTCAGACTCATGCGGGGGATGATGTCTACCGCTAAATCCAAGTCGGAAAGTTCATCATGGAAAGTGGCGTCGATGCGTGCAAAAGCCTCCAGCGCATTTTCATCGAATGCTGAAGCGCGGGTGCAGTACCGAGGAACTTGTGGCGGAATAATGGGGCCACGTGGACCGTGGCCACGCCGTTCCACGTAACGGCTTGTCACTGTGTAGTGGGCCGTGCAGTGGGGGAGTGTGTAAGAGTTTGTATCTACTCCTCTGTCCTCGCTCATACCTCTTAGCTTAACGAGGTAGTCCTAAGATGGCAGTTTCCACGCCGAAAGGCGGTAGGCTTAGAAAGACTAAATGCATTCACAGTGAAGGAGATATTCCGGTGAGCAATGCTGCTACTTCATCCCCGCGGTGGGATCCTGCGTTTATCGCTGATGTCATTAAAGCTTACGATGTCCGCGGTTTGGTTGATGAGCAGATCACAGTCGATTTTGTGCGTGCAGTAGGCCAGTCCTTCAGTCGCCTTATGCGATCAGAGGGCGCACTCAGTGTTGTTGTGGCGCATGATATGCGCGACTCGGGCCCTGAACTGGCCGAAGCTTTCGCAGAAGGTGTTACTGAGCAAGGGCTTAATGTTATCAACATTGGTCTTGCGTCCACCGACGAGATGTACTGTGCTTCTGGCCTCCTACAGGTGCCGGGAGCCATGTTTACGGCTTCCCACAATCCAGCCGCCTACAACGGTATTAAATTATGCCGTGCGGGTGCCCGCCCAGTTGGCCAAGATACTGGCCTCGCAACTATTTCCCAAGAACTTGCAGAAGGTGTTCCTGAATCCAATGGCGCACACGGCCATGTCACCAACCGTGACATGCTGCAAGATTATGCCGACTACCTCAACAAACTCGTTGATCTTAAAGGTATTCGTCCCCTCACTGTGTCAGTCGATGCCGGTAATGGTATGGCCGGCTACACTGTACCAGCCGTATGGAAAGAACTGCCCCTCACCGTCAAACCTCTCTACTTTGAGCTAGACGGCTCATTCCCCAACCATGAAGCTAATCCGCTGGATCCCAAGAACATGGTTGATCTGGAAAAGTACACTCCAGAGGTAAAAGCGGATATTGGTGTGGCTTTTGATGGTGACGCCGATCGCTGTTTCGTTGTTGACGAAAAAGGCCACCCTGTTTCTCCCTCTGCTATTGCGGCACTGGTGGCAGAACGAGAGCTGGCTCGCGAGCCCGGCTCCACTGTTATTCATAATCTCATTACCTCGAAGGCTGTTCCGGAGATCATCCGCGAAAACGGTGGTGAGCCAGTCCGTACTCGCGTGGGTCACTCGTTTATTAAAGCGAAGATGGCAGAAACGAACGCTGTTTTCGGTGGAGAGCATTCCGCACACTACTACTTCCGTGACTTCTGGCGGGCTGATTCCGGCATGCTCGCAGCCATGCACGTACTGGCAGCTCTTGGCCAACAGGATAAGCCATTGTCGGAAATGATGGCGAAGTATAACCGCTACGCAGCATCCGGAGAGATTAACTCTCGCCTGGATAGTGCTGAAGCACAGGCTGACCGTACGGAAGCTGTAGTGAAAGCTTTTGCTGATCGTGCAGAAAATGTTGATCGCCTTGACGGTGTTACCGTTGAGCTGAAAGACGGCAACTGGTTTAACGTGCGTGCGTCTAATACTGAGCCATTGTTACGCCTGAATGTTGAAGCGGATACGCAAGAAGCCGTGGATGCGTTAGTGAAGGAAATTCTCGCTATTATCCGCGCGTAAAACTGCACGCAATAGACAAACAAACAAGAAGAAGACCCCCAGCAGTGTGGCCAGCATGAAACTGAGCCATCGTTATGGAACTGGAACTAGGGGTCTTCTTCTTTGTTTGCTCCGGCTTTTATTTATTCTGGTTGGGTTTTGCTATGCGCCGACGTGTGTGGCGTAAGAGAGCTAGGCGGTAAAGCCCATATCGGGATGTTGCGACGCCACTGCGGAGAAAGCCTCATTGGCAATGATGAGAGTCTGATCCACATCCTCCATTGTTTCCGCCAGGTTGGTGAAATGGTTGTGGTGTGGGGCGAAAAGAGCACCACGTTTTACACATTCCGCAATGAATTCTTGGTGCAGGACGAAATTGTCGTCATCTGCTAAGCGAATAGAGAAGAAACACGGTTCTCCAGTGGTCACCATGTGGAAGCCATGCTGGGCGGAGATACTTTCTAAACCAGAGGTAAGGCTCTCACCGATCATGCGCATGTAACCGCAAGCGTCCTCGTGCTCGCGTAGTTTCGTGAGAGTGGCAATAGCGGCAGCGATGGGGGCGGCACTATGCCAGTATGTACCGGTGTAGCTGACAGACGAGCATGCATTCTTTAGGGAGTCTTTGCCGCAAAGAGCAGAGATATTCCATCCATTAGCCAATGCCCCACCACAACAGATAAGGTCTGCTTCAAAACCGAAGTAGTGGTCAGAGCCTGCCAGATCTAAGCGCCAGCCAGTACGAATATCATCAAGAATAAGAACAATACCGTGGGCAGTACATATAGATCGCACATCATTCCAATAACCCGGGGCGGGAAGAACATTATCGGCAAACGTGTACTGCATGTAGGGGGTAGCAATAAGGGCAGCAATATCCCCCTCATGCGCAGCAATAGCGTCTTCTAGCTGCTGTAGATTATTCCAGTCAATGTAGATCGTATTCGCTACGTCCGCGGCTGCTATGCCCGGATCCCCCGCGTTGCGCATCCACGTATGCGTACCGTGATAGGAGCCGTTGTACATAATAATTTTGTCGCGGCCTGTGGCAGAACGAGCGGTCATCATTGCAAGACTGACAGCATCACTGCCATTTTTAGCGAAAATTGCCCACTCTGCACTGTGGATTGTATCGACCAGTAATTCGGCAAGATCAATAGATAACGTACTGGGTAATGTGGTGCAGTCTCCGTTGCGGCAGGCCTGGAGCGCTGCATCATCAATGTCATTATTGGCGTAACCGCAGATCATGGTCCCATAGGCGGACATGTGGTCAATGAATTTATTGCCGTCGCTATCCCAAATATGAGCACCTTTAGCCTTACTGGCATAGAAGGGGTATGCAGATACCGGCATGTGGCAGCCGCGAGCAGGGCCCAGGTGTCCATAAATACCACCGGGAATAACAGCAGCTGCGCGCGCAAATTCCTCACGATTTGTGGAGTAGTCAAAAATGTCCATGGGTATTTCTCCTTATGGAACCAGATAATGGGAGACACGCCGCAGCATCTTGCTCACAACATTGATATTGGGAACATAGCCGCGTATTGCTATCTTGCCCAGGCCAATGAGGGCATAAACATCAGCACTACCGTCTAAAACAGATTGGAAAGTTTCTTTACTATCGAAGGTTATCCACGAGAGAGGATCAAGGGGAGAGTCGTCGGGGGAGAACGTTAGGTGATGATCTTTAATCTGGCAGGCATACGTCATGTCGGCAGAGGGAATCTCAATAGTGAGACCACCATCGTGCAGAGTGTTCGCAAGTTCCTGCCCAATGGGATCAGTATTGGCAACCTCGCATAATGACGCGAACACAATATATGCCGTAAGAAGAGTTTTGAGGTTCTCTTCCTCTGCCGTTAGTACGCGGTTGGGGGGAGTTTGAAAAATATACGATAGGCGGTCCGTGAGCTCAGTAAAAGGCCCCGTGAGGAAGCTCATGTGGCGGGCTCCCCAGATGGGTACGGGAATACTTTTACCGGCAATCATGGTGTTGACGTGCTCGGGGGAGACAAGTCCAAGACGGAGATCTGCTTTGGACGAGTTGGACGTTTCACTGCGTGCGGTACCGTGATCAAAAATGAGAGTGAGCGGGGTAATACCGGCGGCATCAAAACGTACAGATATGTCGCTGTCTTTGACGATATTGCGCGCAACAGGGTCATTGTTGACCAGCGGGACGCAGGATCGCAGAATGGCGTGCAAATTGATAGAGGCCAGAGTGCGAGTGTCCATTTTTCCTCCTACGGGGTAGGCCACGAATGCTTTCAGTCTAACGGGGGCTTTTCTTGGCAGCTTGGATTTGAGATCTGAGTTATCTTATAAGTTGTCATCTAGCGTTGCTAAAAAACCGTTAGTAGTAGTGAGACGAGTACACTCTCAATGAATGTATAGCGTGAGGCGAGAACAGTTGCCGTAACTGGCAGACGTCATACTGATAGCTAGTACAGAAGCAGTCAGTAGCAGACGGACTAGCCATATACCTCACTGGAAAGGCAATAATGTACCTACTTGACGGTGCTATCCGAAACTATGCCTGGGGCTCCCACCAAGAGCTTGCCGCATTGCGTGGCGCTCCTACCCCCACAGAACATCCGGAAGCAGAAATGTGGTTCGGTACCCACTCCGGGGATCCGGCCCTGCTGGCCACGGATAATGACCGTACTCTGCGTGATGTCGTTGCCGCTGACCCTACCCATGAGCTCGGTTCGGCTACCGCTCATACGTTTGCGGACAATTTGCCGTTCCTTCTTAAACTGCTCGCGGCAGAAGAGCCACTATCGTTGCAGGCTCATCCCAGTTTGGCGCAAGCACAGGAAGGGTACGCGCGGGAGAATGCGCAAGGGGTGCCGTTAGATGCCCCAGACCGGAATTACCACGATCCCAACCATAAACCGGAGCTTATTGTTGGGCTGACGCGATTCCACGCACTAGCCGGCTTCCGTGAACCACAACGCACACTTGAGCTTTTTGACGCGTTAAATGTCCCCCAACTGCAGCCTTATGTTGAAATGCTGCGTGCTGAACCTGATGCTACTGGTATCCGCGCAGTTATGACCACCCTCATCACATTGACGGCAGACCAGTTGCGGGAGTGCATTACTGCCACGCAGGAGGCTGCACAGCGTCTTGTTGCCGCTAATGGGGAATGGGTTGATGAGTCCGTCACGTTCCTCGGTCTCGTCTCGGAATACGGTAATGATGCTGGTGCACTCTGCGCGCTGCTGCTTAATCGCATTACCCTTGAACCCGGTGAAGCCATCTTTATGAAGTCGGGCATGTTGCATGCTTACCTGCATGGTGTCGGCGTGGAGATTATGGCCAACTCCGACAATGTCCTCCGTGGGGGGCTTACCTCCAAGCACATTGATGTTCCCGAATTAATGCATGTTGTGCAGTTCGATGCCCTGCTTGACCCCATTGCACCGGCAGAGAATGTCGTCCTCTCCAGCCACGGTATTGTGCCGGCGGAGGGCATAGAGACCGTGGAATACCTCACCCCGGTTCCCGAGTTCCGTCTCAGCCGTTCTCATCTTGCCCCCTGTAGGGAGAGCCACCTGGGTATCGAGGGGCCGTTTATTGTGCTTGTCACCGAGGGAACTGTCACTCTTACATCTCGCGAGTGCCCGGAAGGACTCAGCGTATCTGCTGGTCATGCTGCTTGGGTAGGGGCGTGGGAGGATCGTCCCACTATTGCGACGGGGGAGAATTCCGCCACCGTGTTTATTGCACGGGTACCGTAAAGCGGTGCAGTCGAAGATATGTAGCAGATACTAGGGAAGACGAGAGGAAATGGGAGGAGACGAATGTTTCACAACGCTTTACTTGTCGCAGTTGAGGGTGTTGATGGTGCCGGAAAAAATACTCTCACCAGGAAAGTCTCCGCTCTGCTGGAATCATCGGGGAAACACGTCTCCCACATAGCATTTCCACGTTATGGAACATTACATGCAGATCTTGCCGCAGCGGCTCTCCACGGAGAAATGGGAGATCTAGTGGAGAGTGCCTACGCCATGGCCACTCTTTTCGCACTAGATCGCCGGGAATCACTACAGCCAGGAGGTGGATTGGCTGCCCTAGTTGATACGCCCGCCCCCGACACACAGGTAGTACAAACAGCGGAGCCTTCGCAGGAAATTTCCCGCATTATTATGATGGACCGCTGGGTCGCGTCTAATGCCGCCTATTCTGCTGCCCGTTTGCGGGAGTCTATTCAGCAGCCTGGGGGAGTAGTGGAATGGGTTGCCGCGTTGGAGTATGGACAATTCCAACTGCCAGCTCCAGACATAACGATCCTTCTGGATGTTCCTGTCGCCTTAGCGAGGAAACGGGCTGCACAGCGGGAAGCCTCCGACACTGCCCGTCGTCGAGATTTGTATGAACACGATAGTTCCCTGCAGGAGCGTACGGCCTCCGCATACCGCGATCTTGCGCACGCTCACTGGTATGGACCGTGGTTATCCGTTAGCGCAGATGTGAATCCGGAAGACGTGGCGCGCGCTATCCTTGCCGCTAAGATAGGAGTGCCTCCCCATCGTGGTTAGGAGGCTTGCATGAGTACAGGAGGAGCCACTATGGCGCATATTCTCATTGTCGATGACGATGAAGCTCTTGCCGAAATGCTCGGTATTGTGTTGGAAAACGAAGGTTTTACCACCACTATCGTCGGTGACGGCAATGAAGCCCTGCGGCTTTACCAGGAAATTAATCCCGATCTCATTCTCCTTGACCTCATGCTGCCAGGTATGAATGGTGTGGATGTCTGTAAAGAGATTCGCCGCTCCTCAGCAGTCCCTATCATTATGCTGACAGCTAAGACGGACACCATTGATGTTGTTCTCGGTCTTGAATCTGGCGCGGATGACTATGTGACGAAACCTTTCAAACCAAAGGAACTTGTGGCACGAGTGCGTGCGCGGCTCCGTCATAATCAAGAGCAGTCTTCCGACGTTCTGACCATTGGCAATGTTTCTATTAATGTGGATGCGCATACTGTTACGCGTGATGGAAAATATGTTTCCCTTACCCCGCTAGAGTTCAATTTATTGAAGGAACTTGCATCTAAGCCGGGTCGTGTTCTCAGCCGCGAGACGCTCCTTGAACACGTGTGGGGATACGATCATGCCGCCGATTCGCGTCTTATTAACGTTCACGTACAGCGACTCCGGTCCAAGATTGAGGAAGACCCAGAAAATCCGAAAATTGTTGTGACGGTCCGTGGTATCGGCTATAAAGCTGGTACTGGAAACTAACCGATGCGGCACCATTTCCACCGCTCCCACAAGCTCGGCGGTAAAACTTCCACTCCCGCAGAGGTTTCCGCGTCCAGCACGGGGGAGAACGGTTCGGCTACACGCTCTCACGCCACTGATACCGTCAGTGATGAAACACCGCAGGAACAGTCTTCCCATACTCTACCGAGGTGGGGTCGTCGTATTTCTCGTTGGGTGAAACAGCACTGGCGGCAGTCTCTCCAATTCCGAACTGTCACCACCACTATTGTGCTGGCTACGCTTATTCTTACCTTGACTCTTTTCGGTCTATCGGCGCAGATTGCTCAGCGTATTCTCGACAGTAAAGTAGCCGGTGCGGAGCGGGACCTTAATACTGCGCGTGTCATTGTGGAAGCTCAGTTGAACGGATCTGACCGGTCCGCTACAGATGAAGCACGCATGACCAATGCCCTGGCAGTTCTTACCGCACAAGGTCCACAAGCTGGGCAGTTATCCGCGAATGCAGGTTCTTTCGTGCCCGTCCTTTATGTTCCGGCAGATGGGTTGCATCATGCTGTTTCTGCTCCCGCTAATCTCACGATCCCCTCGTCCCTAACAAATTTTATTAGTTCGAACCAAGTCTCATATCAGTACTCGCACATGGATTTAGGTGCGGGGGATACCAAAGTTCTCATTGTTGGCAGCCCCACCAATGTAGACATGCCAGACCTCCAGCTTTACCTCATTTATTCACTGGCGGGGGAGGAGAAAACTCTTAACCTCTTTAACACCACCCTCTTTTCGGGCGGTCTGCTTATTGTCGTTCTCATGGGATTCGCCTCCTATTTTGTGTCACGACAGATGGTGCGTCCTATCCGGCAAGCTGCTAATGCCGCCCAGCGTTTCGCCTCCGGCGATCTGGATGCGCGTATGGAGGTGCGAGGGGAAGACGATTTCGCCCGCCTAGGTACATCCTTCAATGAGATGGCAGAGTCGCTGCAGCAACAAATTGTTCAATTGGAGGAATTTGGATCCGCGCAAAAACGCTTCACCTCTGATGTGTCACACGAATTGCGCACTCCGCTAACAACGGTGCGTATGGCCGCCGATATTATCTATGACCACGCAGACGACCTCGATCCGGGCACTGCGCGTGCGGCACAATTGATGGTGAAAGAACTCGATAAGTTTGAATCTCTCCTGAATGATTTGTTGGAAATCTCCCGCCACGATGCCGGTGTTGCCGAGCTCAATTCCGAACGCATCGATATTCGTACGTGTGTCTACTCCGCAGTGGCTTCAGTGTCTGGAGTGGCTGCTTCTACAGATGTTTCCGCAGAGATAGACATGCCGGATGAGCCCGTCATGTGTGAAGTGGATTCTCGTCGAGTGGAGCGTATTCTCCGTAATCTTCTCGCTAATGCCTATGATCACAGCAAAGGAAAACCCGTTATTTTGACGGTGCGCGCCGGCACAGACACAGTCGGCATTTCTGTGCGTGATCATGGTGTTGGCCTCAAACCAGGAGAAGCGAAAAAAGTCTTTGATCGTTTCTGGCGCGCCGACCCATCACGTGTCCGCCAATCTGGTGGAACCGGACTAGGGCTAGCTATTGCAACCCAGGATGCGGAACTCCATGGTGGACGGTTGGAAGCCTGGGGCGTTCCCGGAGAAGGCTCTTGTTTCCGGCTGACGCTACCCCGTGAAGCTGGCCATCCTCTTACTAGTTCCCCAGTGCCACTGCGTTTCCCTGTGGGGGACCAAACGGAAGTGACAGAGCCTATGGCAACAGGCGAAATTCCTTTGAGTATTGTGGCTGATACATCGGAAGCGGATAGCGATACTGACGCATCTGCCGGTGATGATTCTGCCACTACGTCACCTTCTGCAAGCCCCTTACAAGGCGTTGCAGAGGCACCCGTAACAACAGCCGATGTCCCCTCCTCTTCGTCTCACTACACTGCCAGCACGGCTGGCAGTACAACTAGCAGTATGACTGGTGGTACGGAGGATGATGACTGATGAGTAATCATTTCTACCGCACGAAGCTTCTTCCCCTGCTGTGTGCCCTTCTTCTCCTTGGCGGAACAGTATCGCTAAACGCATGCACCGCTATCCCCTCCGACACCCCGCCGCAATCGCTCGGGCAATTCCGGCGGATGCCCATTACCTTCCATCCTCCCAAACCGCAGCCTGGGCGCTCCCCGGATCTCCTCCTCCGAGATTTCATTCGTGCAGCTGCAGTCCCCACTGATCAACATGCTGCCGCGCGTCTTTTCCTCACCTCTAAAGGCAACGAGGAGTGGAAAAACCACACGACGTTTAAAGTGGTCGATCGTGTGGACGTCAACACCATAGCTACGCCTACTACTGATAGTTTGGTCATGCAGGTGCGTGCCCGCTCCATGGGAGAAGTCGATAAACAAGGGTCCTTCCGCTCCCATATCTCTACATCGACATTTCAGGTAAAGATGCGTCGTATCAATCGACAATGGCTCATTGACTGTTTCCCCGATGAACTTCTTGTCGATAAAGAAGCCTTCTTTCCCTGATCCGCGCTGGCTATATGCGCAAAATAATCGACTGCCAACTATGCTCATGCAGCTTTTGGTGCAGGAGCCGTCACCGCAGCTTCGCACTGTAGTGAATAGTGAATTATCGCCGTCTGTTCATATTTCCGTAGTTCCCGGAATTCAAGGTAATGGAGTTGACGTTGAGATCTCCAACTATCACTCCACATCGGAAACAGCACGTCAACGGCTTGCTGCGCAGATTATTTTCACTTTTGAACGCGCCCGTATTCATGGACCGTTCTACATTAGTGTGAACGGTAGTCCGTTAGACCCCAACCATCGTGACGGGTGGACACCAGCTGATGTCATTCACTATGACCCCATGTTCGCCACCCATAAGAATCCCGTGCACCTGCACGCCATCACATCTGATGGACTGATGAAAGTGACCTCCAACTTGGAACCCGTCAAGGGGCCACTGGGGCACTCGCAGGGTATTCATGCGGCGGCATTCTCGCGTGGGGGCGGCATGATTGGTGTGGTGGAAGAAGTACGCCATAAACAGCACACTGCACTAGAAGTAAAGATGGGTCCGGTAGGAGGACCACTAGTTTCTGTGATGCGCGGCAGTCGCTTCTCGCGTCCTACCTGGGAGCCCACTGGTCAAGACATGTGGATCGTGTCCGGTGATGGGCAACTTAACCGTATTACATGGCAAAATGGGCGCCCCCCACTTGTGACGCGCGTGAACACACACGATCTAAGTAACAAACCTGATTTCAGTACGCTTGCTATTTCTCCAGATGGTGTGCGCATGGCCTACATCTCTGGAGGGAAACTCTTTATTGCCACCGTCTATAACGGCCGCAATGGTGATGTAGCGCTTAAGAATCCACGGCGTATCTATGTTTCCGGGGATGAAGTTGTCCTATCACTTGCCTGGCGAACTGCGACAACACTTATTGTCGGCGGTTCGTTAACAGATCAACCAGTACTGATGATGTCCGTTGACGGTGCCTCCATCACCCCCTTGGGAGTCCGTAACGTCACTGCGCCCGTGTCGGTTGTTGTCGCTAATCCCAGTGGCGTGTACGTACAGGACAGTCGTGATGTGATGCGGCTTGAGCAAGGGTCGGAAGGCTTCTGGCAAGATGTGCCAGCGTTAGTGAATTCCTCCCACGCCATTCCAGTACTGGAAGGCTGATAGAACGCCGTGACATTCTCTGCCGGCCAAGGGCTGCACGAATTACTTGTGCCAGTGCGGTGTGCTGGCTGCGGTGCCCCAGGAGTGGACTGGTGCGAAAAGTGTCACAAACATCTTGCTGGTCCACCGCGCCGTATCCATCCGCGAGTAGCTATTCCCTGCCCCGTGTGGAGTATTTCACCCTATAGCGGTCCAGTTGCCGCAGGTATAGTCGCTTTCAAGGAAGATCGACGGCAAGCGTTAGCACAGCCATTCGGGCAAGCATTAGCGCATGCTGCGGCACAGTTAGTTGCAGCGGGGGAGATTCTGCACCCGGCGGAGAGGCCGTGGCTACTTGTACCGGCCCCGTCTACTGCCCTTTCTATACGGGAACGCGGATTCCACCATGTGCGTGAAATAGCTGAGGCTATGGCCCATACGTTGCAGGGGGCACAGTATGACCAGCTTTCTCAGGGTATTCAGTCTGTTCAGCCTGTTCAGTGGAAACACCCGAGTGGGCAGTGTGATGGGCAAACTGCCTCGCTTGACGCACTGTTGGGAGGCATATCAGGGGAGATAGTTGTGGCGGATGTTCTCCAGGCTGCCCCGCATACTGATGCCGTGGGGCTTACTGCCACTCAAAGGCGTGACAATCTGGCGGGCACTATTACGTGTCATACGCAGGTAGTAGAGCAGTTGGAGCACCTTGCAGAAACTATAACGTCACCCCAGATGACGTCTGCTCCAACAATTTCTAGCAGTAGTGGAATACCGCAAAAAAGAGTATCTCGCTGGGAAATTCTGCTTGTGGATGATGTGACAACAACTGGTGCCACTATAGCGGAGTGTTTTTTCGCCTTGCATAACTGTGGTTTACGCCTCCGAGGTGCATTAACTCTGTGCGCGGCGTAGGCGGCGCATACCTACCGACAAGAAGTTAAATAATAGTTGTGGCAACCCAAAGAACTCTTCTGCAAACCCAGCTACATTGGGAGGTGAAGGGACCGAGATGCTCTGTAGAGGTACTCGGGAGCTTCAGTACCACCGACGCCACCGTGGACAGCGGCAACCGTTAGCGGACCGCGGGCGGTGGCCCGTACAGGAGGTTTGTCATGTCGAAGCGTGATTCCATCCAGGAAGACGACCAAGAACACTTCGGACTGCCCACTGAGGCGGAGGAAGACGAAGGTCTCGTTCCTAACGCCCAAGTTATTATTCACGGGCGCAATGTTGAAGTGCCGGAGCATTTTGCTCGCCGCATTAAGAGCAAGCTGGCTCGCCTAGAACGACTCGATCCCAGCATTATGCGATTTGAGGTAGAGCTTCGTCACGAAAAGAATCCGCGTCAGTCTCGCGTTCGCGACCGGATAGAGATTACTGGCCACCGCAAGGGCGCCCCCGTGCGTGCTGAAGCGGCGGAAGATAGCTTCTATGCGGCACTCGAGTCCGCCTGCGACAAGCTTGAGCGTTCCCTTCATAAGGTGAAGGCACGCCGTCGCATTGCACGGTCTGGCCACCGCACTCCCACTTCTTTGCACGAGGCATCTGCAGCATTTGTAGATGATGATGTGAAGGCGATCAAAGTTGACAATAAAGATGCCGCTACACGTGCTACTGAAGCAGACTTTGGTGAGGTAGATACCTATGCGGATCTTGTTGAGGATGATCTCCCCAGGCGTATTGTGCGTCGCAAAGTCCACCCGGATGATCCCATGACGGTAGATGATGCCCTGTACCAAATGGAGCTAGTGGGGCATGATTTCTTCCTCTTCCACAACTCTGAAACTGATAAGCCGTGCGTGGTTTACCGCCGTCGAGCCTATGATTATGGATTAATTACCCTCGGCGAATAATGTAAATCGCGAATAATCAGTAAGATAGAGACCGGCTGTATTTACCAGTGCAGCCGGTCTTTATTCTGTTCACGCAGCAGGACCGAGACACCCGTCAAACTGTCAATTCATGAGGACGTTATAACTGTGGCTGTTTTGTCGAAGATTCTCCGTGTTGGTGAAGGTCGTGTGGTCAAGCGACTGAGTAAGCTCGCTGACGATATCGTGTCCATGGAGGACGACTACGCTGACCTAACGGATGACCAACTCCGTGCCAAAACCGAGGAATTCAAGGATCGCATCGCCGACGGCGAAACTGTCGATGATCTGCTCCCAGAAGCATTCGCAGTGGCTCGTGAGGCTTCCTGGCGCGTCCTTGGGCAGAAGCATTACCCCGTTCAGATTATGGGTGGTGCCGCCCTCCATGAGGGTCAAGTTGCGGAGATGAAGACCGGTGAAGGTAAGACCCTCACCTGTGTGCTTCCCGCCTACCTTAATGCCCTCGAGGGGAAGGGCGTTCACATTGTTACTGTGAACGATTACCTCGCCAAACGTGACGCCGAGTGGATGGGTCGTGTGCACCGCTTCCTCGGCCTTGAGGTGGGTGTCATTCTCTCCGACATGGAGCCGGAGGAGCGTCGCAAAGCATACAACGCCGACATCACCTACGGCACAAACAACGAGTTTGGCTTCGACTATCTGCGCGACAATATGGCGCACTCCACTGATGACCTGGTGCAGCGTGAACACCATTACGCCATCGTGGACGAAGTTGACTCTATCCTCATTGACGAAGCCCGTACTCCTCTTATTATTTCTGGCCCCTCCGACTCCTCTAGCCAGTGGTATCAAGAATTTGCCCGCCTTGCTCCCATGATGGAGAAGGATAAACACTACGAAGTTGATATTCGGAAACGTACCGTCGGTATCACTGAAGCTGGTGTGGCTTTCGTCGAAGACCAACTAGGCATCGATAACCTCTACGAATCTGCGAACTCCCCCCTAGTGTCCTACCTCAACAACTCCATCAAGGCGAAGGAACTCTTCACCCGCGATAAGGACTACATGGTTGTTGACGGTGAAGTTCTTATTATTGACGAATTCACTGGCCGTGCACTGGCAGGACGCCGCTACAACGAGGGCATGCACCAGGCTATTGAGGCCAAAGAAGGGGTAGAGGTAAAGGCAGAAAACCAGACCCTCGCCACCATCACCCTGCAGAACTACTTCCGTATGTACGACAAACTCGCCGGTATGACGGGTACTGCAGAAACGGAAGCAGCCGAGCTGCACCAAATCTACAAACTTGGCGTGGTACCTATCCCCACCAATAAGCCACTTATCCGTAAGGATCAACGCGACCTCATCTACAAGACGCAGGAAGCTAAGTTTGAGGCTGTCGCCGACGACATTGCGGAACGCCACGAAAAAGGCCAGCCGGTGCTGGTCGGTACCGTTTCCGTGGAACGCTCCGAATATCTCTCCAAGTTGCTGCAGAAGCGCGGCATTAAGCACAATGTTTTGAACGCTAAGCGCAACGCGGAAGAAGCCTTGACCGTTGCTTCCGCCGGCCGTGTTGGCGCCGTCACCGTGTCTACGAACATGGCTGGTCGTGGTACGGACATCGTGCTCGGTGGTAACCCCGATGTGCTTACTGACGCCGCTCTTCGTAAACGTGGCCTAGACCCCGTTGAAGATGAAGAAGCCTATCAGCAGGCATGGGAACAAGAGATTATCAACCAGCGTAAGAAAGCTGAAGAAGCAGCGGAGAAGGTTCGCGAAGTAGGCGGCCTGTACGTTATTGGTACGGAGCGTCACGAATCTCGTCGTATTGATAACCAGCTGCGTGGTCGTTCTGGCCGTCAGGGAGACCCCGGCGAAACTCGTTTCTACCTTTCCCTGGGTGACGATCTTATGCGCCGCTTTAATGGCCGCGCTGTCGAAACCCTCATGGAGCGCCTGCAGGTACCGGATAATCAGCCTATTGACTCCCGTATGGTCACGAAGGCTATTAAGAATGCACAGACTTCTGTGGAGTCCCAGAACTTCGAAATTCGTAAGAATGTTCTGAAGTACGACGATGTGCAGAATAAACAGCGTCAAGTTATCTACGCCGAACGCAAGCGCATTCTGGAAGGCGAAGACTTACAGGAACAAGTTGAAGCAATGCTCGACGAAGTTCTGGAAGCCTACGTCAAGGGTGCCACTGAGAACGGGTACGTGGAAGACTGGGATCTTGATTCCCTATGGACGGCACTCCGCCAGCTTTACCCTGTGGGTATTGACTACCAGGATCTTATTGACGGCGATGAATATGGCCAGCCCGGAGACCTTACCGCCGAAGAACTCCTGCTCGCTATCCGTGCAGATGCACGTGCCGCCTACGAGGCCCGCGAAGAAGCCATCGAGGCTATTGGCGGCGACGATGCCATGCGGCAAGTAGAGCGTTCCGTTCTCCTACAGGTCCTCGACCGCAAGTGGCGTGAACACCTCTACGAGATGGATTACTTGAAGGAAGGCATTGGCCTCCGTGCCATGGCGCAGCGTGACCCGCTGACGGAATACCAGCGTGAAGGTTACGAAATGTTCGACACCATGATGGACGGCTTGAAAGAAGAGTCTATCGCCTACTTGTTCTCGGTGGGTGTGGAGCCGGCAGACAATCGTACCGACGCCCAGCGTCGCGCTGACGAAGAAGCCCTGCGGAAGACAATTCGTGCAAAAGGCGAAGCGAAAGCCGCTCTGCGTGCCGCTGCCATGAGCCTGGCCGGACCCAATGAACAAGGGGATCTGTCCAGTAACCAAGAGGAGCAGCAGCCTGTGCCGCGGTCACGTGCACAGCGTCGTGCCGCCAAGCGTGCTACCCGCAAGAAGGGTAATATTCGCCAAAAGTAACGTGTGCTAGTCGCCGTTACCCACGGGTTACAACCAGCGTAAAGGTGGGAGATCAGCATCATGCCGATCTCCCACCTTATGTATTTATTGTATTTATGTGAGGTAATCCACTCTTTGACCAGCCTCATAGAAGCTCACGTGCAGCCTAAATGAAGTTGAAGGCTGTCAATCTCCATTTGCTTTCGCGGCGTTCTGCAGCTCCCGCGAATGCTTTCACACGCTTACCGTCCCGATATGTTCCGCATATTTCTACACGCAGATCCGCTTCAGCTGTAATTGCATTACTGGGTTTCGCCTGTTGGCCGGGGCGAAGCGCAGCATGGTATCCAGGGGGTAATTGTCTTTCCTGTGCACGCGCTTCCGCAGATTCCTGTGGGTTGAGCCGTCGCGCTCGTAGGTGGAGGCGAAGGAGACGTAATGGTGCGGGCTGTAATGCGGGTATTCCTGGGTTTGTCTGTGATTGGCCCGTCAGCGTGATAAGAGCGTGATTACGCTCCGCGGAAAAGTGCTCCACATTATCCAGAATTTCTGGGGTAACAAAGCTACGAAGATGGCTGAGGGGGCGGCGGCGATCAACGGTTTCTAAAAGTTGCTGGACAACGTGCTGTACGAAAGCACTGGATGCGCGATAGTCCTGGGGTTTAAGTGCTTGCCGGAAGAGCTCTGTGGCGTCATTTTGGGTATTGCCGCTTAGCATAGTGGTGATGGTGGATGCGTCAACGGGTGGGGTAGTGGATGCATCTTTGACGTCTGTCTGCGCATTTTCCGGTGTGGGGGTGTGTGGTGACGCCACAGTAGCGTTGCTGGTGCTACAGGCCCATGTTGGTTGTTGTGTGTAGGGGTGTGCAAAGCGAAAATTAGTGGTGGACGCGTTAGTGGTGGACGCGGTGGATGCGGCAGACATTGTGGGGTGGGGAGAGGCTGCGGTGTTGGCGTCGTGGAGGGAACTGGGCACTGATAATCCTTTGCGTAGGTTACTGCGGTGATTATGGCAAAGGCGATGTGTTTGTGGGGGAGCTACTTTGTGGCTATTTCTTTGGGAAAGGGGGTGGCGGAGTTTTCTGTGCTGCTATAAATGCAGGTTGTAGTGGGTATAAAGGGGTTGTGTGAAGGATAGCGTCGAATGCTAAAAAGGAAGAAAAATTGTGAAGATGGGGTCTTTGCGTATAAGAGACTCTATGGATGGGGGCTCGGTTGTATACACTGGGAGGGTGACTATGCGCGGATTGATCATAGATTATGCAGGTGTTCTAGAAGGTCCTACTGCTGATGCGGAAAGCTGGAAGCTGCTCCTTTCAGAGCTTCGTATGAATGGCATTGGCATTGCGATACTTTCTAACAGTGATTCTTTTGACGTGCCAGCGGACCTAGCCCGGTGGAAAGAAACCGGCTACGTTGACGAGATCGTCTTGTCATCTGAGATCGGTGTTGAGAAACCCGATTTTGAGGCGTTCTACGCGGCTGCGCGTGCCCTGGGCGAGGACCACAAAGACTGTGTGTGCGTGGATGATTCTATTGAGAATGTTCACGCGGCTGTCCAAGCGGGCCTCATAGCCGTGCTGCATACAGCGTATGAGCGCACGGAAGCACAACTTCGTCCCCTTTTTAACCTGCACTAATGCGCATCTACATACCGGCAATGCTGACGGATCTCCACCGCTTTGTCGATGATGAGACGGTGCTTGTCCGCGGCGGGACTGCGTTTGCTCTTACCCCCACGCTACGGGAACAGTATGTGTCTGATGATGACGAACAACTAGAACATATTGCTTTCCTGGATGCGGCCCGTGCCTCACTTCGTATTTTGACGGGTGCCGCGGGGGATCCTCTCCCCACGGGGGCAGCGTCACGGAAACGCGTTGTTATTTCCGCAGATGTGGACGATAAATCTGTCACTTGCCGTCCTGATCTCGACTGTGCAGTAGTGCGTCTAGCGGAGGAAACAATACCTGCTAGCTGTGTTGCTGCTGTCCATGTTGATCTTGATGTGGCCGGTGACGCTGTTACTGCTGCACTTAATGTTATTGATGCGGCTGACCTGGGGGATGAGGATGCGGAACTTACCGTGGGAGATGCGGAAGATGTTGAATTGGCCTGGTATGCGCCGGAAGAGGTAGCTTTCCTGCTGGACCTCTCAGAACTGGCCTAGCTCATTCGGCTAGCCCGGATAATTCGGCTAGCTGTGGTGGTCTTGTCAGTCCTGGTCTATACCTAAACTCCAAGCATCATTACTGTGCAGAGCAATAAGGAGCATCCGTACCGCCTGAATACGTCGCGCCAGGGGAGAATCCTCCGGCTCGCGGGCCAGGGCTTCATCCCAGGCGCAGTCTTTGTCGAAGGGTTCGCCGCGGTGTGTGCAGCCGCGCGGACAATTCTCGGACAGGGCGGAAAGATCGTCAAAAGCCCCCACCACTGTTTCTACCGTGACGTGCGCTAAGCCGAAAGAGCGAATACCGGGGGAGTCGATCACCCACCCGCCCCCGGGTAGCTCCATCGCCATTGATTGAGTGGACGTGTGTTGCCCTTTCCCTACTTTGGAGACGTCTCCGGTGGGGCGTTCTGCTTCCGGTACTAGACGGTTGACGAGTGTTGATTTACCTACCCCGGAGTGTCCGATAAGGGCGGTAACGTGTCCGTTTAGATAGGTGAGGAGGGTGTCGGTGGGGTCGCCTGTTCCGCAGACGACTGCGGGAAGATCCAGTCCGGTGAACTGGGTGAGAAAAGCGGTGGGGTCAGCGAGGTCGCTTTTTGTCATGCAGAGAATGGGGCGGATACCGGCCGCGTAGGCGGCAATGAGGGCACGCTCAACGAATCCTTCACGCGGGGGTGGGTTCGTTGCTGCCACAACAATGAGGAGCTGGTCAGCATTGGCGACGACGATGCGCTCATAGGGGTCAGTGTCGTCGGCGGTGCGGCGGAGGACCGTGTCGCGGTCATGGAGGCGCACAATGCGGGCAATGGCGTCCGGGCTGCCGGAGAGGTCCCCCACAATGTCCACCAGATCGCCCACCACCATGCGTTCACGGCCAAGTGTGCGGGCACGAATACAGGTGACGCGGGTGCCGGCTGGGCTGCGCTCCCCGTCGGGGTCATGGGTGTTGCGGGGGGCGTCGTCGAGGAGTGCGCACAACCATCGTCCGCGGTCGATGGTAACAATGCGGGCGGTGACGGCGTCAGTGTAGCTGGGGCGCTTTTTCGTGCGCGGTCGGGAGGTGCGCTTGGGGCGAATGTGGACGTCGGACTCATCATAATCGCGAGTGCTGCGCCCACGGCGTGGGGTACTCAGAGCCATACCTCCCTAACTGTTTGGCCGTTGGCTACTGTGTGCCCGT
>NZ_WVRS01000011.1:0-27287 GCF_011525565.1 Lawsonella sp. | reverse complement strand
TGCCCGTCGGATACTGTGTGCTCGCTGGATAGGGCCGGCCCGCCAGATAGGGTCGACCATGCTTCGGCGAAGCCCGGCAGGGTTTTACTGGTGGTCTCAATATCCTGCACAGTTACCCCTGGTACGTGCAGGCCAAGAATAGCGCCAGCTGTCGCCATCCGGTGGTCGGCGTAGCTATGCCATTCGGCTCCGTGAAGCTGCGCGGGGCGAATGATAAGTCCATCGGGGGTTTCTTCGGCGTCCCCGCCAAGTCTGTTGATCTCTACAGCAAGGGCATTCAGGCGGTTCGTTTCATGCCCACGCAGGTGCGCTATACCGGTCAGTTTCGTGGGGGAGTCCGCGCAGGCGGCTAAAGCGGCCACGGTGGGGGCCAGTTCCCCCATGCTGTGCATATCGAGCTGGGGAATACCATGTAGTTGCTGTGGCCCGGTGACGGTGAGCCCCGCATTGGTGAGGTCTACCTGGCACCCCATCTGGGTGAGAATATCGCGAATAGCATTGCCGGGTTGTGTAGTGCGTTGTGGCCAATCAGCGATGGTGACGCTGCCCCCTGTGACAGCTGCGGCGGCAAGGAAGGGGGTGGCGTTGGAGAGATCCGGTTCAATATCCCAATCGTGGGCGCGGATCTCACCTGCGGACACGCGCCACGTGTTGGGGATACTCGTATCCACCGTGATGCCGTGTGTGGCTAGCATATCGATGGTCATGGTGAGGTGCGGCTGGCTGGGAACAGCCTCTTTCCCCACGTGATGAATACAGACACCGTGCTCAAAACGGGCACCGCAGAGCATCAGGCCGGAAATGAACTGGCTGGAGGCGGAAGCATCAAGCGAAACATTCCCGCCGGTGACGTGCCCGGTGCCTACCACAGTGAACGGTAGACCATCGCCGGTGATGGTAACTCCTAGATCGCGGAGGGCGTCAAGAACGGTGGAAAGGGGCCGTTGCTTGGCTTGCTCGTCCCCATCGAAGTAGGAGTCACCCTCTGCGAGGGCGGCGACGCCGGGTAAAAAACGCATGAGGGTACCAGCCAGCCCACAGTACACATTCCCGCCGGTGAGAGGGTGTGGAATCACATGCAGGGTGGTGGCAGGTCGAGTAGCCGCCGCACCTGCTAGGGCATCATCGGGAATGATCTCCATAATTTCCGTCCCCAAATGGCGGAGAGCAGAAATCATGAGATCAGTATCCCGGCTGCGGAGAGCCCCAGTAATAGTGGAGGGGCCATCTGCCAGTGCCGCCAGGATAAGTGCCCGGTTGGTGATGGATTTGGATCCCGGCACGTGCACAACAGCAGAGAGCGGTGCAGGGCAGTGCGGCGCGGCATACAGGGTGGGGCTCATAGTCCTATTATCGCATGGGTTACAGCACTATATGCGTAGAGCAGTAGCACTGTGTGTAGTAGCCCCTTTCCCCGTCCCTCTATTCCGTGGACACAGTCGGGTGTTGCGCGGCTGCCGCCTCCATATCGTCCCACCGCTGCAAGAGGTGCGCGAACGTACTGGTGTTGTCCGCTGCCAGAGTATGCGGGTCGCCCTTCTCTACAACGCGGCCTTCTTCCATCACAATGACATTGTCCGCATCTAAAGCGCTTGCGGGCTGGTGTGTGATCTCAATAATGGTGTCAGTGGGGCGGGCTGCTCTTATGCTTTCGCCCACCTGGCGGGCTAGTTCCGGGTTAAGGTGCGACGTGTATTCATCCAGCACCAGCACATGTGCGTCGGTGAGGAGTGCGCGGGCAATCGTAAGACGCTGCGCCTGCCCACCGGACAGCTCTTTGCCGAATTCACCCACTGGGGCATCGAGCCCACGGGGGTTCTCCTGCACGTCTTTATCCATGCCGGCAATGCGTAGCGCTTCCCACAATTCCGCATCGGTGGCGTCCACTTTAGCGAGACGCAGATTGTCGGCAATAGACATGTTAAACAGGTGGCTGGACTGGCTGACTTCCGTTATTCCCGCGCGCAGATCATCAGGGTTAATGCTGGTAGTAGTGGCACCGTTAATGGTGATGTCGCCAGAATCCGGGTCGAAATGGCGCAGCAGCATGTGCACCAGCGTGGACTTACCAGAGCCGGAGACACCCACTACCGCAGTGTGTTGGCCACCGGGGAAGTCGACAGAAACGTCCCGCAGGGCGGGTTTCCGCACACGCTGTACTTCCACACCACGATCAGCATCATCAAGGTCGCGAACGGTGTCCGTCATACCGGGGTAGGCGAAGCTGACATGATGGAAACTAATGGTGTCAATGGGGCCGGCGGGCAGGGGATCCCCACCCTCCGGGACGAACGGTTCACGGTATTTGATAACGCTCATGCGTTCGGCGGCGGCAAAGGAGCGTTCCAAATCGTCGGCGAAATCTTCTGTACCGCGGGCCGGGGTGAAAACTCCCAATGCCACTGTTGCGCAGATAGCCAGGTGGGGAATGCTGAGGTCGCCGCGGCGAACAGCGTCAGCACCAACAAGTACAGTGGTCACAACTGCGAAAAGGCGGAGGCCCTCACAGAGACTGCGACGGATACCGGAGGTGAGGCGGTTCGCGAAAGCAGCATTGCCAACCTCTTCGGAAATACGGTCAGTTTCGGCGAGGCGACGATCCCCATAGCCGAATCCGAGGACTTCCCGCATGCCCTGTGTAGTGTCGGTGAGATGCTGGGTGAGGTCACCGCGGACGCGCAGCATGTGGCGGGCTGCCCGGTGTGCAGGGCCCGAGAAAGCAAAGGGCACAACATAGCCGGCAAGCGCCACGAAGGGCAGAATAATGAGAGCTGCCGTCCAACTGATATGGACGCCTAACCAGATGAGGGTACCGAGGGGGACAACGACGGCTGCCACAGCGGGGGCACCAGTGTGGGCGTAGAACACTTCAATGCGGTCATTGTCTTTAGTGGCGCGGGCCAGCAGATCCCCCGACTTAGTGGTGTGTTGAATGGCGGGTGCCTGCGGCCAGATCTTGTTGAAGAAATCAGTGCGGAGAAGTTCTAGGGAACGGAAGGCGCAGAAGTGGCCCAGGAATTGCTCCAGGTAGCGCATAAGCGCCTTAATGAACGCAATGCCGATCATCCACCCGAATGTCACTCCGGCTGTGTGGCTCACGAAGCCAGTATCGGGTGTGGGGTGAGTGTATTCCATGCCGATGGTGGCCAGCCCCCAGGCGCCCAGGGAGATAAGGACAATGCCGAGTGTTTGGTCGATAATGCGGCAGAGAGTGCTGAAGGCGAGGGGCCACATGACGGGCTTGGTCACACTAATAAGCTGGTGGGCTAGTTCACTGCGTTTTATCATGAGTGTTTCTCCTCTACCAGGGTGCCGTCACGGAGGACGAGGATACGGTCAACATCGCGGAGGGCGGTGGGGCGGTGGGCAATGGTCAGTACTGTTTTATCGCGTCCGACTTCCTCCATGGAGGCGAGGATAGCTGCCTCGGAGTTGATATCAACGTGGGAGGTGGGCTCATCAAAAACCATGATGGGGGCGTCGGCGAGGATCGCCCGGGCGATCGCCAGCCGTTGTGCTTGCCCACCGGAGAGGGAATAGCCGCGTTCCCCAACTTCCGTGTTGAGCTGCTCCGGCATGGTGCGAATATCGTCCGCGAGAGCGGCAGTTTCGAGAGCCTTCCACATTTCTTCCTCAGTAGCGTCGGGTTTCGCAATGCGGAGATTGTCGGCGAGTGTGCCGGTGAAAAGCCAGGTAGTTTGGTTGACGGCGGCAGTGCCGGAGCGGATCTGTGCAGCGGGGACTTCACCCACGATCTTGCCGTCTACGGTGACGGAGCCAGTGCGCGGGACCAGGTCGCCCAGCACTAGGCCGGCCAGGGTGGATTTGCCACCACCGGATGTTCCAACTAGCCCCACGTGTTCACCGGGGGCAATGTCGAGGGTGAGGTCGTGTAGTACCTGCTTGGCGTCATCGTCTGCACTGTAGGCGAAAGTGACATTGTGGAGGGTGATGGCGCCGGGCTGGGCGCTGGCTGCTGCGTCGGCGTGAATGGCGGGGTCGGCAGCGCGCTTTTCGTCGCTAATAACTTGGTAGGCGGATTTTTCGGCGAGGAAGGCGCGGGCTTTTCGCTGTGCGGCCAGGCCTCCCATACCAACATAAAAGAACTGCCCAATGCGGTCGAGTGGCTCCAACATGATGGTGGAGAGGAGGACGACGGCAATGGACTGGCCAACAGTGATGTCTCCGTCTTTGAGTGCCTGGTAGGCGAGGAAGGTGGAGAGGGTAATCATGGCGAGGGAGAAAACAGCGTCTACTACGAAGATAACAAGCTGGTTGCCGAAGAGGAGTTTCATCATGCTGACGCGGTTGTTTTCGCCAATGTCAGATAGTTGTTTGGAGATTCGTTTGGCGGCGCGGAAGGTGCGCAGCGTGGTGAGTCCTTGGATGGCGTCTAGGTAGGTGGAGGAGAGTTCCCAGCGGGCGCTTACTGTTTTTCCGGAGACTTTGCGGAAGACCATCTCAAAGCTGCTGATAAGAAGGGGAACGGCGGGAATGGTGAGGGAGAGCCAGCCTGCTATTTCCCAGTCAATTGTGAAGCCGATCATGAGGATGGTGATGACGGGTGCCAGCATGGATCCGATCATGGGGCCCAGGAATGTTTGCCGGTAGTAGGCGATGCGCTCGGTGTCGTCGGTGAGGAGGCTGACGATACTGCCGGTGCGTTCTGCGGAACGTTCTTGTGTGCCTAGGTCCATGAGGTGATGGACGAGTTTGCGGCGGAGATGGAGTTCTTCCCACGCTGCGGACGTTTGGGTAAGGAAGAGGCTGAATCCCACGATGAGGGTGGAGAGGAGTGCCAGTATGATGATGCCGGCGATGGTGCCTCCGCCCACGGTTGTGCCGTCGTGGGCAGCGTCAATGGCTTTTCCTAGGAGGACAAAAAGGCCACCGGTGGAAGCGGTGGTGATAAGTCCAAGAATGAGGGATAGGCGGATGACGCGGGATCCGGCGCGGGTGCCGAGAGGTTCTTTTGGCGTCTTCTGTTGAGTCTTTCGACTCTTCGTGGTCTTCGCCATGAAGTCTCCAATTCAGTGCAATATAAAACGCTGTTGAGAAGAATAAAAATTTTTAAATGAGGTTTGCCTACACTTAGTATTTATACACTACAAACAGTCTATGCGACACATTGTCTCTAAAATATATTTCTAAAATAGTGTGTCTTTCTCCCATAGCGATAAAACATTAGAGAGACATTATGGGAGCACCTAAAAGGTATATATAAGGACGCATATTAAAAGAAGTGTGAAGGAATCACTACAGCGCTGATTACTGCGCTGCAATGTCTGCCACGATGGCATCCGTTAGAGCAATGAGGTCAGCAGGCGCAATTTCAATATCGCATCCGCGTCGCCCACCAGAAACATAGATGTTATCCCACAGGAGAGCACTCTCATCAATAACGGTACGAAGCTTTCTTTTCTGGCCCAAGGGAGATATTCCACCAGCAACATACCCAGTAGTTTTTTCGGCAAGATCTACGGCTGCCATGTGCGCTTTAGAAGCACCTAAAGCAGCGGCAGCTTTTTTAACAGTGAGCGTTGTGGTCACGGGAACAACAGCAACCGCCAGCGGTGACTCACCCGGAGCAGGTTTCCCCGCCAACTCAATAACAAGTGTTTTGAAGATCTGTTCCGGCTCCACCCCAAGACGCTCCACCATAACGTCCGCCGCTTCTTTCCCATAATGGTCCGATTCATTGTCATACGTGTGCACACGGTAAGGGATAGATGTTTTAGCCAGTGCAGCAAGAGCCGGAGTATTAGCAGGAGAAGAAGCAGATTTTTTCACGCCCTCCACTCTACTTCTACGCTCTCAGCAACTTGTAGTAATGCGTGGAATATCACGTATTGAGGGAGTGTTGCTCGGGGTAGAAGGAGGTGACAGTGTCAACTATGTCAACTATGTCAGTAGTGCCAACTGCACCAGCAATGTCAGCACCGGTAACTGTATCTGCGGTAAGTGCGTCTAACGGTCTGGTGGGGAATGGTGGGAGAAACCGTGAGGCTATTCTCTTCGCGAAGATCTACTCTCAGTCGCTAAACTTAGAGAGTATTGTTTCTTCTGTTCGTCGTGTTGTGTGTCGTGTTGCGCGTCGCACTTCGTTAGTAAAGGTTAATCCCGTCAATACAGCATCTGCCCCAGTTCGCTCCGATCAAACGGAGGCTGAGTTAGCCCTGCGTTTCGAACGTGATGCGTTACCTCTTTTGGACCAGTTATATGGCGCAGCTATGCGAATGACGCGTAATTCTGTTGACGCTGAGGATCTCCTTCAAGAAACCTATGCCAAAGCATTCTCTGCCTTCTCCTCCTACCGTGAGGGGACGAATCTGAAAGCATGGCTCTACCGCATTATGACGAATACGTACATTAATGCGTATCGGAAGAAGCAGCGTCAGCCCTACCAATCGACTACTGAAGATATGACGGATGCGCAGGTCGCAGAGGTAGCAAATCATCATGCTACGGGTCTCCGCTCTGCAGAGGTAGAGGCATTAGACAACATTCCTAACGAGTCCATTAAAGAGGCTCTTAATGATCTGCCGGAAGATAGGCGGATGGTGGTCTATTACGCGGATGTAGAAGGACTGCCATATAAGGAGATCTCCGAGATTATGGATACTCCTATTGGGACTGTTATGTCGCGATTGCATCGCGGTCGAAAACAATTACGTGAGTCTCTTCGTGAAGTGGCTCAAGCTGCGGGTATTGGTTGAGAGGAGGGAAACTGTGAGTCTCCAAGGACGTAATCTACTAGCCGATAGCAGTGATACTGACCAGTGCTGTACTACAGATGGGTGCCATTGCTCGGGCAACCCTACTCAGCGATCATGCCCGGTTCATCGCGCCTACGCCATACTCGATCCCAATCTAAAAAAGTATGACTCACTGGATTGCTCAGTGGTTGTTTATGATGTCCACCGACTTTTACATGAGCTTACTGATGATGACAAAGCTCAAAGAGTAAGGCAAGAACTCTCTGAGTGCCCCTGTGGTACTGAACTTATAGAGATGGAGGGGAAGCTTCGGCGGAAGCTACACACTGCGTGTGAAGAGCATGCTCCCGATAGTGTGCGGGAGAGACTTTGCGAGCATGTTCATCAGTGGTCGCACGAATCCCAGGCTTCTTGTGCTGCTGACTATAGTGAACGTACTGATAAACAGGACGACGATCAGCAGAATAATCAGGATGCTAGTAAGTAAAGACAATGCGGGACGTTTTCAGAAGTTTCTCTGAAAACGTCCCGCATGTATATGTGGTGTTTCTGTAAGTTCTGTATAGACGGAAAGGCAGGTAATGCGAGCCGTTTATGCAGTTACTTACGTTATTTAAGCGTTTGGCCGCTTTCCATGATTGGCCCTGCTACCTTTACGGGCACGCTTTTTACGTCCACGCTTTCCCATAGTTGCCTCCTTGGTTCGTGTGGTGTGCACCATGCTCCGAAACGAACCACGAGGTCGTCGAAGTCTCAGTACAAAGTGGAACGCAGATTATTCTTGCACTACCAGACGGTTCCACGCAATTAGATAAGGACTGTCTTCATTGGCAGAGGGGGCAGAAGACACGTTAAGAGGGATAGTTTGTTAGACAGCGCTGCGGGTACGGAGACGAGCCTTGCGACGCTTGAGGGCGCGTCGTTCTTCTTCGCTCATGCCGCCCCAGACTCCGGCATCCTGGCCAGATCCAATGGCCCAAGCAAGGCACTGATTGGTGACAGGGCAGCGATTGCACACCAGTTTTGCAGAGGCAATCTGGGCAAGGGCGGGACCGGAGTTTCCTACAGGGAAGAAAAGTTCGGGGTCTTCGTCGCGGCAGAGTGCTTCGTGTCGCCAATCCATGGTCAATGCTCCTTACTGAAGTCACAAAATGGTGAAAGTGTCTAGTTTGGGGGAGATACCAGCATGTGTAGGCTGGGAAAATTGGGGGTAAGAACAGGTTAAGTTCTCCTGCACACTCGTTAAATCCTGTCACGATTAAGATGAATGTCAAGAGATTTTTTATTAATGTGACACAAGTAACAAATAATTTTTGTAAGAGATATACATCACTACTAAGAAATGCCTTTTTACCTGGGGTTCTATGAATATGCAGGTAAATGCAATATATAAGAATAAATTAAAAATGAGCGCATATGATATTTACAATGCGCTTATGTGTCCGAATAGTAAACACGAAGATTTTTACCAGCATCGATAATTTGATAACACAATGCAACAATACTGCGGCACTAGACCTATACAGTGCTGCGGCACTAAACCTATACAGTCAGGCTATGCGGGTGCAAGACCTAAAACTTTATCTCCTTGCTGCGCCACAATCGTTCCACCCACAACTATCACTTTGTTAATAGACGGTCCTGGAACGGGTAAGAATCGAGCTTTCTCCCCGGTGTTTCCGTCAAGGAGTGCGAGTCCCCCACGAACAGGGGCTACAAGCCAATGGAGTGATCCCACCATGTCAGAAAGAACTGCCGGGGTGCCTGTAATGTGTGCGGTACTCCATTTCAGCGCAAGAGTTTCCGCATCAAATGAATAAAGATTCTCTCCATCACTCCAGAACAGGGACTTATCTGTCCGCACAATGGGTACTCCCAGCAAAGATGCTTGCCCAAAACTACTCTCCATAGTTTTCGCTACATGCACAAGAACGGGAGAATCCTCCTCATCCTCCCCCTGCTCATGGCGGAGAATGACGAAATGCGGCGCAGGTTCCTCCAAATACAGAAGAGCCTGCGATCCCGTTACCTCAATAACGGCCCCATGATGGGCGTCAGTTAACCACGTTCCCTCTGTTTCTGGGGTGGTGTCTTCCTCGGGTACAGCTCGGAAAAAAGTGAAACGCAGGGACGTATCTCCTGGGCAGCGCTGCAACACGCCAATGGAATCATTATTTTCAACAGCGTCTGCTATGGAACAGTGTGGCTGTTTTTTCTGTTCCGGTTCCAAAGGTGTTTCACTGGGGCCGACGAGAAGTGTTCTCACCATATCGCTGCGCCAGGATTCAACGGTATGTGGACCAATGGATAAAACATGCTGGCCGCCAGTGACAATACGCGGATGGGCAGGAGAAAAACCGCTACGGGAAGGCCCATGGTGGCCATTACTGCCGCGGAGAAGCATGACATCACCACACCCACCGGAAAACTGCCACACACTAATTGCCTCGCCCCACGCAGACTCAAGACCGCAGAGACTCCTATTGCGGTGGTATTCCCACACCATTTCGCCGGTTGCTGGGCTACGCCCAACAACCGTGTCGTGGCTACCAGTCACAATCACCGGTCCAGCAGTTAACGGACCCCGAGTGAGGCTCCCCCGCGTTAGTGGTGAAGAGGCCTCCCACAGTACCTTAAGGCCTGTCGGTTCACGCGTAATGGGCGCTCCCATGGTGGGGTGAGCACCATGTTTAAGCGTTGTATGGGCACGGTCACCTGTCACCCAGACAACCACAGCCGCCACTATCACAAGCACTGTTATGACAGCTACCGCCACCATATCTCCAGGACGGTGCCGCTCTGCGGGAACTCTCACAGTATGAGGACGACGCTGTGACTGTGACGTGTGGAAGGCCACGAAGCCTCCTAGTCAGTAGCGGAATTCTGGGAAGAAGAATGGCGAGTACGACGCCGCCGACGGCGACGCGTTCCCTGGCTCTGCTGTTCTGGTGCGTCACCATTCTTTTCGGTAGTACGCTGACGAGCGCGTCCACGTATCTCCCGGCGTTCAGTAGTGTCACCGCTCTTCCTGTTACCGCGGTCGCGGCGATGGTTATTGCCTCCACCACGTCGGTTGCCCTGTCCAGAGCGTCCAGCATGTCCAGAATGAGAACGGCCACGCCGGCGCGGCGCCCCGATAAGTTCCTGCGCCGGGCCCACTTCACCTGTTACGTCAGGGTCAATATCGAGATCCGTATACAGATGAGCGGAGGTGTGATAGGTCTCTGCCGGCTCGCCCTTACCTAAGTCGAGGGCTTTATCGATGAGCATCCAGCGGGGGATATCGTCCCAGTCCACCAGGGTGACGGCGACACCGGAATGCCCGGCGCGCCCCGTACGACCAATACGGTGAACATAGGTTTTATCATCTTCAGGGCATTGGTAGTTGATAACATGCGTCACGTCATCAACGTCAATACCGCGGGCAGCGACATCTGTAGCTACTAGTACATCGACGGTGCCGTCACGGAACGCATCCAGTGCTTTCTCGCGAGCAATCTGTCCTAAATCTCCATGTACAGTGGCTACATGGAAACCACGTTCCGCTAATTCTTCCGCAAGTTTTTGTGCGGTACGCTTCGTGCGCGTAAAGATCATCGTCTTCCCGCGACCCTTCGCCTGCAGAATGCGCGCCACCATTTCCGTCTTGTTAAGGGCATGGGCACGATACACATACTGTGTAGTGTTTTCGTGGGTTGCGGATGCATTAGCGGATTCTGCCCGAATATGCGTGGGCTGGTGGAGGAAAGAACGTGACAGTTGAATGATGGGCCCCGGCATAGTAGCGGAGAACAGCATTGTTTGACGGTCCTCGGGAACCATTCCCAGAATCTTTTCCATATCTGGCAGGAAACCCAAGTCGAGCATTTCGTCTGCTTCGTCCAAGACTAGAACAGTGATCTTGCCGAGGATAAGGTGATTCTGCTGAGCCAGATCCAGCAGTCGGCCCGGTGTCCCCACAACAAGATCAACACCCTTCTGCAAGGCGTTAACTTGAGACTCGTAAGGAGTGCCGCCATATATCGCTAGCACAGAAAGAGGGCGCTCTTTCCCCGTCGGATTACCAGCATCATCTAATTCGGGAACAAACAGTTTGTGTGCAGCATGGGATAAGTCTTCTTCTACCTGCACACACAATTCGCGGGTAGGAACAATGACAAGTGCCCGAGGAGTGCCATCCAACGGATGGTCTTTATCTGTGGCAATGCGGTGTAGGAGGGGAACGCCGAAACCATACGTTTTCCCCATGCCGGTGCGTGCCTGCCCAATGAGGTCCTGGCCGGCTAGAGCTAGTGGCAAAGTGAGTTCTTGAATGGCGAAAGTGTGTTCAATTCCCTTCTCTGAGAGGGCTTCCACAATAGCGGAATGAACACCAAGCGCGGCGAAGGTGGGGGAGTTAGCGGTACTGGTGGCGCCATCATCGAGCACAGTGGTGTGGACGTCCATAGTGGATTCGGAGTTATCAGCAGGGGAGTCTGAAGAAGTGGGAGTATGAGCCATGAGAATTCCTCGCTTTCCGCGAATATTATCGACACGCGCGTCCAGAGAGAAGAGGAGACGTTCCACGCAGTACCAGTACCCGATATTTGTCCATTACGGTGTATTTATATCAAGCATAATGACGTGTGTAACAAGGTATGTACCGGGAACTGTCTCGGCTGCTGGTTTATAGAGAATGTCTATAAGAACATAAGGCCGCGCACATTTCCTAATGAGTAAACAGAGTGGTCTATACAGTGATCTACACAGACCGCCAAGTACTCACCCTAAGCCTATCAAATAGAGAAGTGCAGACCTGGAAAGCCTTGCGTAAACTGGCAGACGAGAACCCCGCGAGCGTTATTATCGTCTACTCCGCTCTGCACTGTACAAGGAGGAACAATGGCCGTCACTATCAAAATTACTTTGCAGGATACTCCAGTCCAGATTTCCGCTCAGGTTGATGACGGCGCAGCACTAGTAGCGCAGGTAAAAGAAACTCTAGCTACCCAGTCGGGAGTAGTGGATTTCACTGACGTGAAAAAGAATCAGTACGTTATTTCTGGCGCCAAAATTGCTGCAGTGGAAGTATCCGCAGAGGAAAACCACAAAGTCGGCTTCATTAACTAGCTAGCCCTACTGAGCCTTTTCTCCATCTTTTTTTACGTGGTTACCTGTGGGGTGTGTGCCGTGCCGGGAATGCTTGTAAACCACTCCATAGGGCACCCGCAATAAGATCGGCCGCTGTATCAATGTCCAGTTCGTGCCGTGCTGTTTTTACCCACGTTTTTGCCGCTGATGTACTGGCTCCTACCACAGAGCTGGCTAGTAGCTGAGCGCGTGCCGGGTCAAGAGTTGTTGCATGGGAAATATGGTGTGCAATGTAGGTGACAACAGTAGACATTACTTGTTCTACGTGTTCAGCTGCTTCTATATCGTCCAGCATGTCCGAGTCGAAAAGTAGCCGGTAGTACTGCATATCATCGTCAACGAAATCAAAGAAGGCTCGTACTGATGCGCGCACAATGGTGCGATTAGAACCTGATTGATTCAGTGCGGTGCTAATAGTGTCTTGTAGGTTTTTGCCAGCCTTTTCCAGTACCGCTAGATAAAGATCGTGTTTGGAAGAAAAATATTGGTACACAATGGGCTTGCTGAGGCCGAGAGTATTAGCAACATCATCCATGCCAGTTCCGTGATATCCGGTGGAGACAAAATGGCGACGCGCCGCATTGAGAATTGCCTCACGCCGTTCTTCTCGCGACACTCGACTAGTAGATGTGGCACTCACAGTGACCTCCCTGCTGACTGGTGGTCAGCGATGTACAGATACGGCATATGGGCGGGGTGTTCCCAATACTCCGACTTTACCGAGAGATACATAACGGAAAGTGAATTCAATTTGAATTTAGAGGATGGACCTTATGTCTCGTAAACACTCCGACGGTTCGCATAACGCTTCCGATCCATCTGCTGCACACTCATCGGCTGCACAACATGCGCACCGTAGCGGACTGTGGCTCGTGGGAGGAACACTGCTCGCTCTCCTCGCCATTGTGATCATCATCGTGGGGATAGTGAAGGCCGTAAAACCATCCTCACCAGCCACCCACAATGAAGCCTCTAGCACTAGCACATCATCGTCTATCCATCTTTCTGATCCAGCCCTGAAACCCATTGTTGACGAAGCCGCACTACCAGCCGGGAAACCCTATACGGAGCAAGGCACCGGTACTTTCACCGTGCAACCCCTCCACACCAAACCCAACCTAGAATCCAGCATGAACGCTACCCCTGGGCTAGGGAACCCGAACTCAATTGGTGATGCGGTCTCAGCAGCGACTCTTGGATCCGATGCTATTCCCTACACCATCGACGTAGAAGACGGTATTAATGCCAGTAGCTATGGCGGCAATGACGTTTTTACCTGGTGGGTGCATTCCGCACTGGGAGACCCACGCGGATGGACAAGTGGAGGTAAACGCAGCTTCCATCACTTCGATAAAGCCGGTCTACAGGTATTGAAAAAAGAAACCACTGGAGTTGGCGCAGAGCTGTACAAGAACACTATCCACTTCACCCTCGCCACCCCGCTCACAACCCGTAAACTGTGCGGATACACATTGCCAGTAGAGACAAGCTGCTGGTCTCCTCAAACCCGTCGAGTGGTCATTAACCTTGCTCGGTTTGTCCGCGGTGTAGCAACATACCCCCATGACGTTGCTGGCTACCGCTATTACCTTATTAACCACGAATTGGGGCACGCATTGGGATTCGGGCATGAAGTATGTACAGCTTCTGGTAGTCCCGCCCCCATCATGATGCAGCAAACAATCACACTGCGGAACCACGATATTGCAGTACTTGAACCAAACCTCTCTACCACAACCGATTTCGCCATAGAAAACACGTGTCGACCCAACCCCTGGCCCAATCCAGAAAACGTCGCAGCCTCCCAACTACCAGAGCTACCACTCTCCGAAACTCACTAGGTGCTCCTTCACTCCCATAGAGATCTCTTTATGCTGGTGGTATGACAACACGCGCTACACCAACCACTCGCACCCCACTCCGTCTTCCTCTCCACCCACTAGCACCATTAGGAGAACCGCTTAACGCCGCACAAAAAGATCGTTATGCGCGGCATCTCAACCTACCCGGTGTAGGGGAAGACGGCCAGCGCAGACTGTCCGCCACTCGTGTTCTCGTTATTGGCGCCGGCGGCTTAGGATCCCCCGTGCTGCTCTACCTAGCAGCAGCGGGGGTAGGCACCATCGGTATTGTCGATGATGACGTAGTAGATTCCTCCAATCTGCAACGCCAAGTTATCCATTCCACCGCCGCAGTCGGAAAACGCAAAGTTGATACTGCCGCCGAGCGCATGCAAGGAATTAACCCAGACCTTATCGTCAAAAAATTCCCCCTACGGTTACACCCTGCCGATATAGATACTTATAGGACACAATTCGGCAGCCAATGGGATCTCATTGTCGACGCCACCGACAATTTCGCCAGCCGCTACCTCGTTAACGATCTCGCCACCGCGCTAGGCATTCCCGAAGTGATGGGATCCGTTTTCCACTGGCAAGGCCAAGTCGCCAGCTTCTGGGCACAATGTCCAGACCCGCAACGCGCCGTCACCCTACGGGACCTCTACCCTCAAGAACCCTCCCCGGAGGCTCCCTCCCGTGAACCAGGCGCCGGCATTATGGGTGCACTCTGCTGCACAATCGGCGGTTTAATGGCCACCGAAGTAGTGAAACTGCTACTAGGTGAGGGAAATAATCTACTGGGACGAGTTCTCTACTACAACGCCATGGAGATGCGCATACACGAGGTAACTCTGCATTCCGACACCACCACCCAGTCACCGCACACTAGCGAAACACGATAGTAACCCCATCCCGCATATCCAAAGACATATAGGTAATGACACGTAGGATAAGGACGTGACTATGCTGCAGCCCTCCCCGAATGTTCTCAACGCGTTTGGACTACGTGACCCACACTTGAGCCCTGCCCCACGCGGCTGGGGAAGAGGTATTCTTGCCGATTCCATAGTGCTCACCCCCGTCGTTGACAGGGCCCGTGCAACATGGTCCGCGCGAATACGGGACACCTTGGATCCCTCCGGAATCCGCATTGCGCGACCCTTCCGAGCAACCGATGGGCGAACCATTGTGGGGGACTGGCGTGCCGATCGCTATGGAGCCGGAGTACTACAAAATCGCCCCGATGAAGTAGTTGCTACCTCACTGCGACTACACGACGCCCTCGCTAGCCACGACCGCCCCCGCTTCCTAGTAGGAGGACCCTCCACCCCCTGGAGCGAAACCGACTACTTCAGCATGGCGGATCGAGCTGCCTTCCACCCCGCCGGACTCGCCTTACTCCGCGACCATTTACCCCACGGAACTGGCAGCACTGGCAGTTTTCGTCATGATATAGCCGCGGGTATAGAACTCTACCAACACTTCATGGATCTGCGGGAAGACGTTCACGCACCCGCCCAAATTGTGCACGGAGACATGCTCTTCGGCACACTCTTTGCCGTGGCAGAAGCCCCCCTCATCCCCGATATTGTTCCCTACTGGCACAACCCCGCCTGGGCCGCGGGAATAATAGTAGTGGACGCACTAACATGGGCAGGCGCAGATGCGGACCTACCACAGCGGTGGCAGCATCTCCCAGAATGGCCTCAACAGCTTCTCCGCGCCTACCTCTTCCGCTTGGGAATACACCTTGTTCACCGGCACTCAGCCGCAAGTAACTACACTAAATTGCTGCACACTGGCGTCATCATTGCCGATATTGTGACGCAAGCACACTATGACACGTTAGCCAGCGCACCGCTTCTACCAGTGACAAAACCCTGCGAGAAATCTACTGAACCAACAATCTCACAGATACCCGAGCCATAAATGTTACAAGGGTATGGTCAAATAGGGACATGACGGAACCCACTAGCTCCTACGAATCTCACAGCGATGCCTCGCGCGATACTTCACGTGATACTTCACGTGATGAGTCACTTCATGTCACACTTGTCCGTCCCATAGCGGAAGCCCATTCGCAGCGACAGTGGACAGGTACCGCCAGCCTACTTTTTGACGAAACAGGCGCCCCCATCGTCGATCCTGAACCATTCCAAATATTAGGTGGGCCAGGAACAGGTAAAACATCCCTCCTTATTGACCTCGCCTGCGCCTACTGCAAGCAACCACACCACAGTTCAGATAACGTCCTCTTCCTCACCCAATCGAAGCGTGCCGCAGCAGAACTATCCGAGAAGATAGCCATGCACCTTGTTGGTAGCGAAGGCCTTTCCTCCCAAACTCCCCTTGTCCGTACTGTGCACAGTTACGCCTACAGTGTGCTGGCACGCATTGCCGCAGCCGATGGCGTACCCGCCCCGAAATTACTAACCGGTGCCGAAAAAGATGTTATCTACCGGGAAATGTTGGCAACCATCGCCGAAGATAAAAACAACCTCTGGCCCGAGTGGATCCGTCCCGCTCTTACCACTGTAGGATTTGCTCGCGAACTGCGAGATTTCATTTCGCAAGCTGCCAAACATGGCCTCAACGGTGAAGAACTTATTGCGCTTGGCGAAGACCAGGAAGAGCCCGCATGGGTAGCAGCAGGCCACTTCGCCATCGAATTTGAGCGAGTTCAGTCCCTCCGCGCCAACGTAGGAAACTCACACGGGGAAGAAGTAAGCCCACCATTAGACGCCGCCGAACTTGTCCAAACAATGCTAGAAGGGTTAGCCACACATCCAGATATTCTGGCCGCAGAACAACAACGAGTCCGCCTCCTCCTTGTTGACGACGCCCAACACCTCGACCCGCAAATGGCGGAATTGGTAGAAACTATCCGGAAAGGGGCGCACCTTACCGTTGTAGCAGGCGATCCCGATCAAAACGTTTTCCGCTTCCGCGGCGCAGACCCCAGCTACCTTCACAACCTGGCATTTCTCGGCAGCCCACATCGTATTGTGTTGAGCTCCAGCTATCGCCTCACACCCCATAATGCGGAAGTAGTACGTACAACAGGAAAAAGACTCCCCGACAATAGTCAACAACAACGTGAACTAACAGCCGCTCGAAGCGGCGCACACGCCCCACACCCCACCATTCGTCTTGCCGACAGTATCTCCGCAGAAGCCGCCATAGCAGCAGACGTATTACGTCGCGCCCACCTCCTAGAAAATGTGCGATGGGGCGACATGGCCATTATCTGCCGCACCGTAGGGCCACACCTTCCAGTACTTCGCCGTGCTCTCCTCGCCGCCGGCGTCCCCCTCCACATCAATACAGCAGACCTACCCCTCACCGAACAATATGCAGTAGACGGCATCCTCGCTGTCCTCGAAGCTATCTCAGGAACATGCACCCCCGATATAGCTGAAAAACTCCTCACCGGTGTCGTCGGCCGCGCCGACCCTGCCGACGTCCGCAGCCTCCGCCGTGGTCTACGCCGGGCGGAAGTCTCCCTCGGTGGGCGACGCGAATCCAGTACGCTCCTCACTCTTTTACTCTCCCCATCAGCTCAAGAACAGTACTATGCGGAGCATCCTCACGATATTCCCCTCACAAAAATTGAGGAACTTCTTACCGACTATGAAGCACAACCACTTCGGCACGTCCACCATGTTGTAGATGCAGCATGGCACACTATGCGCCACCATGGGACCGTAGAAGAAGTACTGTGGTCAGCCTGGAATGCCACCGGCCTTGCTGATAGTTGGCGAGTTGCCAGCCTCCGCGGGGGAGTAGCAGGCGCCCAAGCAGACCGTAACCTGGACGCCATGATGGCACTCTTTGACGCTGTCTCCGACTACATTGACCGTGTCCCCACCGCTACCGTCGCTAACTTTGTCCGCTATATCCGGGAACAAGAATTACCCTCTCTGCCCCGTATCCGGACTCTGCACACCACAGATGCCGTCACCATTATTTCTGCCACGTCTGCTGCAGGACGAGAATGGGACACAGTTGTTGTTGTGGGCATTCAAGAAGAGGAATGGCCATCGCTTGCTGTACGTGGCTCATTACTGCGCCTCAATAATCTCCTTGATTACATCGCCGGAGTGGAACCACGCGCCATTGTCTCCCAACACGCACCACAACTTGCCGACGAACGCCGTCTCTTCTACGTAGCCCTATCGCGTGCTCGCCGCCGACTCGTTCTTACCGCTGTGTCCGGAGACAGAGCCGATAAACTTGCCCCCAGCCGCTTTCTAGAAGACACCGCTGGCGCTATTGTGCCAGCTGAACAGCGTGCTACAGAAGACTCGAACCTGCCAGCCGTCACCACGACAACCCCTCATGTTCTCTCTCTTCCGAGCATGGTGGCGCGACTTCGCTCCATCGTGTGCGCGACAGCTCCATTCCCCGATATTCCAGCGGAAGAATGGCCACACTACCAGCAACAGGCATTCCAGCAACTCGTTCGGATGGCACGCGCAGGTGTCCCAGGAACCCTCCACTGGTGGGGCGTTGACGGAATCTCCTCAACAGAACCGCTATGGGAAAAGCCAGATACTACAGAATTGGCGGCACTAACCGCGGCATCAACCGCGTCGCCAACCGACCAGGTAGTCGACCAGGTAGTGACGTTGAGTCCCTCCGCTTTTGAAACTTTGCAAGAATGTCCACTCCGCTGGTTCCTCAGCCGCAATGGTGGTGATACCAATTCCGGGCATGCTGCACAATTCGGTACTCTCATTCATTCCTTGGCTCAAGCATCTGCGAGTGGTCTTGATGATGCCAATATCAGTACTGCTCTGGAGGCTGCCTGGCCTGCTCTCGGTATTGACTCTATTTGGCTGGCGGAACAGGAAAAACAGCGTGCGGTAGACGCCATCACCAATTACGCGGTATGGGATGCGAAAGAATCCGCTACTTTTGCTACTGCTGGTCTAGAAGTTGGTGTGGACCATATTTTTACTGTGGATGACCTTGCCGACTTTGGCATTACTACAGAAGATATTGCCAGTGTTGATGCGACGACTGTTCCCGTGCGAGTCAAGGGTCGTATTGACAGGTTAGAACGCACAGATGCGGGACAGTACGTTATTGTCGACTTCAAAACCGGTAAAACTGTTCCCTCTAAAAAAGATACCCAAGACAATGCTCAGCTGGCTCTCTACCAACTTGCCCTTTCTGGAAGCGATAAAGACACCACACCAGTGGTGAAGGCCAAACTTGTCTACCTACGACCACGTAGTGGCAGCCTGGGTGAACGCGATCAACAAGCACTCGATGCGGACGAGCGAAAACGCTGGCGACTAGCTCTACAAACCGCCGCCAGTGCCACCAGTGGTCCAACTTTCCATGCGTGCCGAAATGACCACTGTACACAGTGCGTGGTGCAGGAATCCTGCCCCCTCTACTCCCATTCCATTCTTGCGAGAAAGGCCTAGGATGCGTTACACCCCTGCAGACATTGCCCATCTCCTTGGCCAAAAATTTTCACCCACACCAGAGCAAGCCGCCGTTATCTCCTCCTCGCCGGGGCCCCTCCTTGTTGTGGCTGGTGCAGGCGCAGGAAAAACTGAAACAATGGCCGCTCGAGTAGTATGGCTGGTTGCTAACGGCTATGTCACGCCTGATCACGTCCTTGGCCTCACATTTACCCGTAAAGCCGCCCAGCAGCTTGGGCAACGCATTCGGCAGCGTCTTCAACGTCTTGCCGACAATCCCGATTTTGATGGTCCGGACGCACAGCGTATCCGCCAAGCTATTTACACAAGCGACGTAGACACATCTACCTACGACTCCTACGCGGGAACGATCCTCCGCAGTTACGGTCTGCTCCTACCTGTAGAAACGACCGCCACCATTGTGGATGCGGCAGAACTATCCGAAGAAGCCACACATCTTGTTGCCCAATGGTCGGAAGTTTTCGCTGTGGAACGCGCCTCCACTAGCGTCGTCAGTGACCTTCTCTCATTACGTGCCGAAATGTCTAACCACATGGTGGACTCTTCCACTGTGAGGGAAGAAAATCAGCGTCTTTGTGAGGAATTGATAGGGCTGCCGAAAGCTCCCCGTGCCCGCTCTGAATTCACGAAAGAGATGCAAGACTTCCTCAATGTCTGCCACTACCGGGACCAGCTGCTTGACCTCATCGACCAATTCGATGCGCGAATGCGCGACATGGGGTATCTCGATTTTGGGCAGCAGATGGCCTATGCCGCTGGACTGGCATGCGCACATCCGCAGGTAGGGGAAAGTGAGCGCGCCCACTACCGCGTTGTTCTCCTCGATGAATACCAAGATACGGGATATGCACAGCGTATTTTCCTTCGCTCACTTTTCGGTGAAGGACAAGACCCTACCCTCAGCGTGACCGCAGTTGGCGACCCCATGCAATCCATCTACGGATGGCGCGGTGCCTCCGCTACTAACCTTGCCCATTTCCGCACAGATTTTCCCGCTGAAGGTGGAGCTTCCGCACCTGTTAAATACTTGCTGACGAGTTGGCGCAACCCTGGCGAAATTTTGGATTTGGCCAGCGTCTACACCCGCCATCTCAGCTCAGCTACCCGTGCTGCTGTTGACGTCCCGGATCTCCACCCTGCACCTAGTGCCGCCCAAGCAGATATCCACTGCCGCTACTTCGGTAGTGCAGAAGACGAATACACCTGGATTGCCCAGTATTTCCGCACTCAATTCGATACGGCGAAAGAACAGGGAACGCTACCGCCCACGAGCGCAGTACTCGTCACCCGCAATAGGGATTCCCTCCCCATGGCAGAAGCACTCGAAGCGGCTGGAGTCCCTGCCGAAATTGTTAATATTGGCGGGCTGCTTTCCATTCCCGAAGTACAGGATGTGTGGGCTATGCTCCGCATTATCGCAGATCCATTAGATGGGGCGGCTGCACTGCGTATTCTTACTGGTGCGCGTATCAACCTTGGTGCTAGCGATATACGCGCTTTATGGCAACGTGCTCGGGAGTTGCGTGGTGAGGTATCCACCACAGAAGACACTGAACTTACTAATGTTGATGACCTCATCGATATGCTCAACGAGGTGCTACCACAGGATAGTGCCGTCCAAGTGGGGCTTGCTGATGCTATTGATGATCCCGGCCCTGCAGAAAACTATTCTCAGGCAGGCTTTGCGCGGCTTCGCCAACTCCGTGCCGATGTGCGATATTTGCGGAAACGCCTGGGGCAGCCTCTTCCCGAACTTATCGCCGAAGTAGAACGCACCATTGGTGTTGACGTGGAGGCTGAGGCACGCCTCGATCCTGACGCTGGACATTTCACTGGACGTCATCATCTTGATGCTTTCGCCGATGCCGTCGCCTCCTTCTGCCGTGGAGCAAACCCCAGCCTGAATGCTCTCCTCTCCTATCTTGCACAAGCCGCTGAAAACGATAATGGACTCACCCCAGGTACTGTTACGGTGCGACGCAATTGTGTACAGATCATCACCATATTTGGGGCAAAAGGATTGGAGTGGGAATGCGTCGCCATACCTAACCTATCCACGGGAGAATTCCCACCGACGCGCGGGCGCAGCAATTGGGTAAAAACTGCCTCAGAATTACCAGCTAATTTGCGTGGAGACAGCGAAATTTCACTTTCGAATGGGGAAGTGCTGGCTGGTATGCCTATCTTCGATTCCGATAATTGCGAATCTCGTAAAGACTTCATGGGGTCTCTCAAAGAGCATATTAACGGGCTTAAAGGCATGGAGCTCGAGGAAAAACTACGCCTTATGTATGTGGGTGTTACCCGCACTGAGCGTTCCTTACTGCTTACTGGCCACGGCTGGTCTTTCCACGATAAAAGTTTTCATGCACCTTCTGACTACCTCAGCTACGCCTATAAGTGGGCAGAAGGCAGAGCCATCGACCATGGCATTCCCGCAGATACTTTCCCGCTTTTAGCAGAGGTTAATCAAGCACAGGCTAACCAGTCAGAAACTGACAGTAGCAGTGAGGTTGCACCGTGCACTGTTACTACTGAAAAAGGGGATAAGATTACTATCCATCCCTACTGGACAGCAGATCCTGACCCTGCCTACCATCCTCTTGCAGATAAAAACGCGGACGCAGTATGGCCAGTAGACTACCTGGCCGATAATCTCCATATTCGAGAGGTTCACACTGCTCTTGTAGAAGCTGTACAGCAAGCGGATACTGATGTGTCCCACGCGGACGATAGTACTTCTAAGGCTGTTACAGTTGCTGAGCGTGACCTTGTGCGGGATACTGACGCCCTCCTTGCCGAATTTCAACGTATGCAGGCAGGAGAAGACACAGCCGCACGCACAGTTGCTCTACCGACACGTCTTACTGCCAGCCAAATAGTGTCCCTGCAGGAAGATCCAGAGGATTTTGCGCGGAGGCTTCGTCGTCCCATTCCCTTCAAACCCAATCGATATGAGCGACGCGGTACGGATTTTCATATGTGGGTGGAGCGTCACCTCGCTGGGGATTTGGGAACCCTCATAGATCTTGATGATCTTATGGATGTGTCAGACGATATTCCCGAACCTGCCACGCTTACCCACTTGAAAGATAATTTCACGAATTCATGCTGGGGGCAGCGAACAACCACCATGGTGGAGTTACCCTTCGATGTGTCGTTAGGAAGTGTGGTCATTAATGGCCGCATTGATGCCGTTTTCCAGGATGATGATGACCACTACACTGTTGTGGATTGGAAAACGGGCAAGGTTCCCACGAATGAGAAAGACCGCATGACGAAAGCTCTCCAATTAGCGGTCTATCGCATTGCCTTCCAACGCATTATCAACGTGCAACGGGCTGAAAAAGGACAGCCTCCATTACCACTGGAAAATATTCGGGCAGCCTTCTACTATGTTGCCCACGATGACACTCTCTGGCTTGATGAATTAGCAGATGCTGCCGAATTGGAGAAGCTCATCACCGGGTTAACTGCTTCAACAGATATGGAAAAACAGTAGAATCACTTCTCGACAACGGCTAAAGTTCAGTCATAGGCCTCATACGGTAGTACTGGTTTTATCGCGGTAAGGGAGGAGGAGTGGTGGCGAAGAATCGTCGTATCGGGAAAAAACTGCGGAGTCTTATCTCGCCGGAGTCTCGTCTTGATAATCGCCCCGATTATGCCCTAGTCGGTATTGTTCGCGTACCGCTCCTAGAAACTAGCCCGTAGAAGCAGATCTTTGTGCGTCTACTGTGGGCTTTTGGTGCGCTCGTTCTTGCCGTCATTATTACGTATGCGGAGCGGTCGGGTTACCAGGATGGTAATGACCCAGAAAACGGTATGACGCTGGTGGATTGTATCTACTACGCTACCGTCACTCTTACGACAACCGGCTATGGGGACATTACGCCTGTTACCCAATCAGCGCGTTTGGCGAATGTTGTTCTTATTACCCCCGCTTCGTCTTTTCTTCCTTATCGTGTTGATTGGTACGACACTGCAGGCTCTTACGGAACGTTCCCGTCAGGCTTTTCGAATTCAGCGTTGGAGGTCCGCGTTGCATAACCATACTGTTGTTGTTGGGTATGGAACGAAAGGTCGTTCCGCTGTTGCCGCCATGTTGGCTGATGATGTTCCACCTAATGACATTGTGGTGGTGGATACGGATCAGGATGCGCTTGACCTCGCAGCCCTCAAAGGCCTCGTCACGGTACATGGGTCAGGGGCTAAAGCAGATGTTTTGAAACTCGCGGGGGTACCGCGCGCAAAGTCCATTATTGTTGCTACAAACCAGGATGATACTGCCGTCTTGGTGACGCTGTCCGCGCGTGAACTGAATCCTCGGGCCACTATTGTTGCTTCTATTCGGGAATCTGAGAATGCTCATCTTATTGAGCAATCTGGTGCTGACTCAGTGGTGGTATCTGCGGAAACTACTGGGCGTTTGCTGGGGTTGGCTACTGTCACCCCATCGGTCGTGACGTTGACGGAGGATCTGCTTTCCCCGGAGGAAGGATTCTCTGTTTCTGAGCGGCGTGTGAAACCGTCAGAGATTGGTGGTTCGCCTCGGCATCTACAGGATCTTGTTTTGGGTGTTGTGCGCCACGGCAAACTTTATCGCGTTAATGATGAGGGTGTGGAGAAGCTCGAGGTGGGGGATCGACTGCTGTACGTGCGTATGAGCCAGCCAAGTATTGTGTCGAAGGACATCAATTTTTCCACCAAGTAGGGTACGTACCCAGCGTGTGCGAGCACGTGCGGAGCATAAAGTGTACAACACAGAATGCACACAAAATGGTGCGCGTATGCATTGAGGCCCCTCCACGAGTGGAAGGGCCTCAACGGTTACTGTTTCACAGTTATCAATGGGGTTAAGAAACTGTGGAGAAGAAAACGGTGCTTCGCGCTATGCGTTTGCTTCCTTGAGTTCCTTGATCTTGTTACGGACCTTGGAGGCACCGGGGTTCGTCATGGTGGTGCCATCGTAGAAGAGGACGGTGGGGATAATGCGGTTGCCGTCGTTAACGCTCTCTACGAACTTTTCGACAGCTTCAATGTCCTCGTATTCGTCAACATCAACGTTGGTAAAAGGAATGTTAAGTTCGCCAAGCAGTTTCTTCAGACGCTGGCAGTGAGGGCACCAGCTGGCTGAGTATACGGTAATATCTTCAGGATTTTTAGGGGCCTCGGGGGCTTCAACAGTACTCATGTGTATAGAAAACCACGTTTTTCGATTTGGTGCCAGCTTTTACACGGCGGAAATGTGACAGTTTGTCTCTACACTGAAAGAGTTAAGCGGAAGGGAGAACGATTCATGCAGTTAGATGAGGAACAGCAATTAGCCGTTCTCGCCCCGCGTGGCCCCGTCTGTATTCTTGCCGGTGCGGGCACTGGGAAAACTCGCACTATTACTCACCGTATTGGTCGTTTGGTTGACGACGGGCAGGTTAATCCGCGCCATATTCTTGCTGTTACATTTACTAAACGCGCAGCTGGGGAGATGCGTGAACGTCTTACCCAGATGGGTATTGGGCAATTTGGGGGGCATTTTATACAGGCGTCTACATTCCATGCGGCAGCGTTTAAACAACTCCGTTATTTCTGGCCACAGATAATGGGGGATGTTCCGTGGGATTTAGTGACGCGAGAGCGTTTTGGGCTGGTGACGCGGGCCGCAGACCATTGCGGTGCTGATTCCAGTAAAGAATCTGTGAAAGATTTGCTAGGAGAGATCGACTGGGCAAAGTCGGAACTCCTCGATGCGGAAAGCTACCAGCAGGGGGTAACACGGCTGCATCATGAACCACCGGCAGATGCTGCCATTGTTGCGCATGTTTTAGAACGCTATGAGGAGCTCAAACGCCGCAGGGATGGGATGCTTCTCGACTTCAACGACCTGCTTCTCTACATGAGTGCAGCGTTGGACGAGTTCCCTGGTATCGCGGAGGAGTTTCGTTCCAGCTATCGTAGTTTTGTTGTTGACGAGTACCAGGACGTTACCCCGTTGCAGCAGCGTCTTCTGGACGGCTGGTTGGGGGATCGGGATGATCTCACCGTGGTGGGGGATCCCAACCAAACTATTTATTCTTTTAATGGTGCTTCCCCGGAATTTCTTGTGGATTTTCGGCGCCGTTTCTCGCATGCCACAGTGGTCAATTTGGTGAGGGATTACCGCTCTACACCGGAGATTGTTGCGTACGCGAATAAAGTTATTGCGGATGCGAAAGGTACTGTGTCCCAACCCAGTATGCAGTTACAGGGGCAGCAACAACATGGGAAGAAGCCGCGTATTGTTCGGTACGATAATGATTTTCAGGAGGCAGAAGAAGTAGCGGCTGCTATTGCTGCCGATATTTCTGCGGGTCAGTTACCGGAGGATATTGCTATTCTCTACCGTACAAATGCGCAGTCTGCACTTTTTGAGCAGGCGCTTGAAGAACGTCATATTCCCTACCAAGTGCGGGGAGGGGAAGGATTCTTTCAACGACCAGAGATTCAACGCGCGTGCCGGCAGTTGGAGCTATTAGGCCGCCGCAATGATCTTCCCGATGATCTTATCGGCCCGAAACTTGTTACTCTTGTTCGCGCTAGCTTAAAAGATATAGGTCTTACGCAAGAAGAACCTACTGGTCAGCAGGCGCGTGAGCGGTGGCAGTCTCTTACCGCACTAGTGTCTTTAGTGGAGGATATGACGGAGGTTACCCCTTCCCTCACTCTTAATGGTCTGCTACATGAGCTACGTATTCGTGCTGACGCCCATCAGCCGCCCACTGTGCATGGTGTCACTTTGGCCTCTATACATACAGCTAAAGGCTTAGAGTGGGACACTGTTTACGTTGTTGGCCTGGTGGAAGGTACTCTTCCCAACCGGCACGTATTTGATGACAACGCATCGGAAGATGCCGTAGAAGAAGAGCGACGCCTCCTCTATGTTGCTATTACACGGGCACGCTACCACCTTACGTTAACGTGGGGAGCATCTCGGAGAGCTGGTGGTAAAGAGCGTCAACGCTGCCGTTTCCTTGACAGTATCGATCCGCCAAAACCCACGGGGTGGCAGCGGCGTGGAGTAAGCCGTGAAGTAAAAAATGGAAACCACAGTGCTAGAGGTCCCCAGAGAACAGTAGGGGCGATGAAGCGTTCCCCGTCCAAGCAATGGAAGCGGGAAGCCTTAGAAAGTATGTCCTACCGGCAGCAAGAATTATTCGATGCTTTAGTGGAGTGGCGTAAAACAACAGCGCAGGAAATAGGGAAACCGGCTTTTGTCGTGTTCACTGACCGCACACTTGTTGAGATTGCGTATTATTGCCCGCAGACAAGCAAGGATCTTGCCGGAATTCATGGAATTGGCCAGGCCAAACTACAAACATACGGAGCGGACGTCCTTAGAGTTGTGCAGGAGAATCTCGCATAGGAATATAAACCTCTTGTATTGACTGGCTCTGCTGTCTAACGTGGCTAGCTTGTCTGTGTCAGCGTCATCATTTGCGCATCGGGAGCCACTACCATCCGCTGATGGTAGGAGAGAACATGATCTGCCTGCCCCTGTTGTGTTCGTTGCACTATGAGAGATACAGCAAAGGCTGCCGTTGCTGAAATAGTTGCGTGTGATGCCCGCCCCTCATCATGCATTAATTGTGCTGTGACATGGGCGGGAATACCGTGTGTTAGAGGAACTTGTGCAAGATGTGCCGCGAGGCGCCGCTGCGCGGATTGATCCAATTCCTTAGGAACGACCAGCGGCCCCACCACACCATGATTATCGACGAGCGAGCACAGTAAGAATGGCTGATTATTCTCCATAAGATGCCGTATGAGAACTGGATCCGGGACAATAGTGTCCGCTATAACCATGAGCGTACATTCACGTTTTCGCACATCTTTTTCCTCAATAAGCTGCACGTCCTCTATAGACAACATGCGGCGCACATAGGTGGATAGTTGCCCATGCCCACGTACACAAATACGCGGTAGGCAGGGTTTTTTCTTATTACCCGGGTGGGCAACTCCTAGTTGCTGCAATTCTGAGAGGAGTTGCTCCACATGCGCCGGGCTCATCACTTTGTGCTGTCCTCTACCAAAGAGGTGAATGAGCTCTTGCAGATTGCGGGTACCGTCACAGCGGGTAAGAAGCCATTGCACATCTTCCGTCTGATACT
>NZ_WVRS01000004.1:0-95529 GCF_011525565.1 Lawsonella sp. | reverse complement strand
CTGTGTTCCCTGCGAATTCTGTGCCCCCTGCGGCTGATCCGGACCCATGGCAATAATCCTGCCCGAGCACTCAATACCCGGGTAAGGAGCAACACCAGCGGGCGGCACATACCGACCGCACGCCTGGGCAAGATCCATGCGATTAACGGCCACGGCAGTAACCTGCAGCAGCACCTCGCCGGGGCCGGGAGTTGGATCTGGCACCTGCCGCCACGTAAGGGACTGCGGACCGCGAGAAACAGGAAGCGTGTGTGCATACATGGTTCCTAATGTAGCGAACAAACCCGCCTTTCCGGGCAGCTCACCACTGGTGTCCTTCATTACCTCCCACACGTAGAAAAGAAACGCACACAGAACAATGCACCGCAACCCACTGCAGCAGAACAGCCCTTCCCGGCTACAGCACGCCCCGTCCCGCCTGCGGAACAGGATTCTCACCGCCAGCGCCCTCACCATGACGCTCGCCCTGGGAATAGGATCCCTCACCAACAGTTTCGGCATAACCGGACACTGGTGGACTGATGCCAATGCTGCCGCCGCCCAAGCAGGCCACTACTACATGGCTAACGGTGCAGGCAGTGCAGGTAATGCAGGCAACGCGGGTAACGCCAACGGTGCGAATGGTGCGAATGGTGCTAACAGTGCCGGTGCGTCCACCACAACTACCCCCACATCAGACGCTGACGCCGACAGGATCGCCGGCAGCAGTGGATACTACGGCTACCCCATGGTCGCATTAGGCGACTCCACCATGTCCCTAGCACCCACCACCCGCCGCCCCAACCCCTTCGGCAGCTGCCACCACTACGCTGGCGCCTGGCCACAGCAAGTATCCCAAAAACTACATCTTCCCCTGGCAGACCTCTCCTGCTCCGGGGAAGTAACCGCCTCCTACTGGAAGAAAAACCTAGGACCCTACCTAGGGCCACGCACACAACTAGTGGTTATTAGCTACGGCTCCAACGACATGCGAGTTGTCGCCCAACTAGCCACATACAATGCCCACTTGGGCACCGGCAAGAAAGTCCAAGGGCGAAGCCGGAAAGACGTAGAACAGTCCCTCATCACAATTCTGAAAGACGTTCGGAAACGCGCCCCCAACGCCCTCATTCTTACCGTCGGATACCTCCCACTGGTTCAGGAAAAACACTGCGTGAACCTCCCCAACATGACCCCCTTTGAAAACACCAGAGTTCGCCACCTCCGCGAAGCCGCCGACCAGGCCCTCACCACCGCCAGCAAGACCGTTGCCCGCATGAGTGAACAACAATGGAAAGACAATGGGGTAGAAGTAGTATCCGCCGGTATTTCCAACGTGCCATTCCGGCAAGTACACGGGCATGACCTCTGCGTCATGGGACACAAACGATTCATTCTCAACAGAGAAAAGACCGGCGTCCGCTACCACTACACGGAACCAGGACTCTCCTACATTGCCGACCATGTTGCGTGGAAGTACCTCTCCGAACAGTTACAGTGGAGCCGTCAAATGGTGTATCTTGGCCGTTAGTCTTTTACCGGCGGTTGCCGGTAACATGAAGGAGTCGCCTAGCGCGGCATGAGGAAGTGTGGCAGAGCGGCCGAATGCACTCGCCTTGAAAGCGAGCGTCCGTTGACGCGGACCAGGGGTTCAAATCCCTTCACTTCCGCCCACAAGAAACCCCCAGTAGAGAACAGTAGAGAACAACACATACTCTCCCAACTGGGGGTTTCTTACAATAGAGAAGTTTGTGAGTGAGTACAATGCAGCGTAAGCCACTCTCCCACACACAACGCGTGGGTATTACAGCCAGCACCCTGGCACTAACCGCTATCCTCGCCATCTCCCAGGTAGCAACCGGCGGACTTTTCACCACCCCCGCCACCGACTCTGACTACCGCACCACCCCACAAACTAACGCGCTGCAACTCTCCCACAACCCGCACGCGCACACCCCCACACACTCCACCCACACCCATACCCACGTCACCGGGCATCGCCCCGCAAAAAAACACCTCCATGGGCTCACTAAAACCCAGCTGGCGGAAATTGGGAAGAAGATTGGCCTCAACACCCCCAACCTTTACCCGCAGGGCTACCCCATGGTGTCCATAGGGGACTCCACCATGGCTCTAGCCCCCACAAAAAACCAGGCACTGAATCTCGTCAGCGCCTGCCACCACTTCGTGGGCGCCTGGCCCCTGCAAGTCTCCACCGCCCTAGGGCTACCCCTGGCAGACCTCTCCTGCAGTGGCTCTAAAAGCAGCCTGTACTGGAAACTCAACACGGAACAATACCTGGGCTCCAACACGCGCCTAGTGCTCCTCAGCTACGGATCCAATGATCTCCGCGTTGTTAACCAGCTTGCCAGCGACAATAAACACCCTGGCACCGGCCCCTACCTCACCCACAAAAAACGCAGCATACTCGAAGACGACCTGGTCGATATCCTCGTCAACATTCGCGACCACGCCCCCAACGCTCTCATCATCACTGTTGGGTACCTTCCACTAGTAGAAGGTGGACGCTGCAAGAACCTCCCCAACATGACGTCCCTGGAAATGTCGCGGGTGGAAAGCCTCCGTCAACAAGCTGACGAAGCCCTCACCAATGCCGCCACCCGCGCCAGCGACTACAGTGCATCCATCCTCCGCAAGCACGGTATCCATATAGCGACCACAACCACCTCCACCAGCACCACCAGTGCCGCCCGCACAGGCATTGTCAATGTCCCCTTCCGCAACGTCATGGGGCACACCCTCTGTGCCAGCGACACCAAACGCTTCATCCTCAACCACGAAGGCACCGGCGTCCGCTACCACTACACCACCGCCGGCCTACACTTCGTAGCCCAAGCCGTAGAACACCGCTACATCACCGACAACCCCATCTGGACCAAAACCAACAAGCCCCGGAAGAAGTAGCGGAATATTTTACTTAGGAAACTATTGAGGTAGCACAAGAACTAGTAGTGGCCGTCAGCTTAATAGTAGATATATTTTCTTTACTACTATTGTAGTAATACTGTTGTAGCGGTACGTATTTAGATAATCACTATATTCCTGCCAGATAAGAGATGTGCACTATGAGGAATAGCAGAGGCTGTTTCAAGCGTAAAAATGGTTATCGAAGAGAAGCAGTTAATTTTTGGGCAAAAGTGGCTTATCCGGGCGGTGGCCAGATTGTGGTAGCGGCGGGGAAGTGCAGACGCCAAATAAAATCTTTACTCCCTGCTTCGCAATGGGAAAAGCAAGATATTCCAGAGCTAGGACGCGTAGAGATTCTATCTATAGGGGAAACGCAGTGTCCTTCTGAAAATGTTTTTCAGGGTAGTGAGAATTATGAAATCGAGATTCAATCAGATTACCCGAGGGATAAGAATGTAGTAGTTGAAATTCTTACATATGTGTTGTGTGGCAATAAAAATACTGCTAAACGCATTGCTGCTTCTGTAGACGATATAAATATGTCATGTATAGGGAAGAAAAATCGTCCTGTGGAGGATGTATCGGTTGAGACGATCCCGACCATAGACCTCTTACATTTGGAGCTTCTTCATGCGACTACTTTGAAGCGGAAGAAACCGGGGACCGGTGGTAGGAATCCACTCCGGATTGTTCACCGATGGAGCCGTACTTTTATTACATCTAATGGTGTAATCCACTTGTACACAACATTTTCAAGTATAGAGCAGGAAAAATTTCAGAGTTTGCATAGTGGTTCATGGTTAGTACGGGGGCCAAGCTATTTTTCTCAGAATAGTGAAGAAGTATATGACGCTTCTGCGGTCATTTACGCTTATCTAGAGAGTCTCTGTACGCATTTGCGGCGATGGCGTATTGAATTTGATAGATGGTACAGCAAAATATTTTTACTTGCAGATGCTGACTCAAATGAGGTAATACCTGGGCATATACGTGAAGTATGGCAGGAAAAAGCGGTTTTGGAAGAAGCCCTTAAATGTACTACGCGGGCAATAAATAGTCTTGAAAGCGGTATGAAAGATTCTTTTGAATCTAGTACGGAATTGACCTCGTATGTGAATGAGCAGCTTCAGACAATAAAAAATATTGTTGATGAATACTCAAATCTGCTGGTAGAAGCGTCGGAATCTCTTGACAGTATGTCTGAGGCTGTCAGGACGCAAGAGAGTAAAGAAAGTGCTGGGACAGCGGCCACAATAGCATTTTCAAATTTATGTATGACCATACTGTTGGCCATAGTGACGCTTATGAAACAAAAACCGGATATGCAAGCAGATACAACAACAGCAGTAGTAACAGCTGTAATACTTTTAGTCATAACTACAGGGCTTGTAATTGGGGTTCTAGATTCGTTTAGGCGCATTGTTATTCCATTTTTTAGAGTAATATGTCGCGATTGATGCTGAGACTGCATAGGTCACGGGGATAGAGAAGGGCTCAGGTTCGTTTCGGAGACCTGAGCCCTTTTTATAGGTATGGGGAAGTTTTGTGGAGTTGTGTCTGGAAAATGTAGAGCACGGCTTAGCCGTGGCCTCAGCTGTGGACGTAGGTGAGGACTATCGGCAAGGTTATGAGTAGGACGCACATAATGGATGTTCCTACTGCTAGTAGTACGCCTTTGGTGTTGGCCCAGTTGAGGACTAGTCCGTTTCCGTTGAGGTGGTCGACGAACATGGCTGGGTCGTCTTTGTTTGCGTAGAACATGCCCATTGCGTAGTGGGAGTCTTGATCGCGGGAGTCTGCTCCATCTGGCTCTATGGGGAGTGATCGTGCTGTCTTCGTATGGTGTATTGATAGTGCTACAACTACCCCTACGATGATCGCTACATTGAGGATATAGAGGGTTTTTCCGCTATTGGCGAAGGTGGGGAACACGGTTATGGAGAGAAGGTTTAAGCATAGTGTGAAGCATATTGTTAGCCACCCTATGCTTTGCTGCTGACTCTCGGAAAGTAATTGTGCTCTGCGCCGCGCGGAGGGGGACATGGCTGTGCGGTATTGTCCGCGTTTGAGGTGGTTAAAGACTGCCCATATAGTGCAGGCTGTTACTAGTCCTAGGGCGAAAAATACGTCGTCGAATACGGTCCACACGGTTTTCGCTGCTAGTTCATGGGTTCCGTAGGAGTTGTCGATGGACACCATTGGTGGAATATCGCCCCAACGCAGCCAGAGGAGAAGTGCGGTAATGCCTGTTAGTAGGTAGGAGCACACGTAGGGTGTCCACTGCATAGAAACTTGCGGTATAGCGTTAGCGGAGGTTCCGGGTGTTAATGAGCCCGCAACTTCTACGTGCGCGTCGGATACCCAATTCTGTTCTGTTTTCTTTTTGCGGATAACGCGGCCCGCCCACCACCAGGTAAAAAATATGCTGTATGCCTGTACCATCCATAAGATATATTCCACGTCGGAGGCTTCGGACTCTGTGCGGGTGTAGAAGCATGCCACAGTTATTGCTGCAAACACTACTGCTATAACGAAATTAGCGATGTGGAAGCGAAGCCAGCCAGTTCTTATGACGGGGTCATTTTGGTGTGCAGAGGGGACGGTTACTCCCAGTGGATTGTGTTGGGGAATGAATAGGGTTGAGCACAACCAGAGGACTGGCAGAAGCGCAAATAGTAGTGCGGATAAGGCAGTGTGCATGGTTATAGGTCCCTTTCGCTGGTGGAGAAGGGGGATTCGGGGGAGTTGGCGGGGTGTATGCCGGTGAATGCGTCGAGTATGTCGTGTGTTTGTGTGAGTATGGTGTTTTCGTCAATTCCCTGGCAGTAGACTTTTGCCAGAAGGGTTTTCAATTCTTCCTGGAATTGTGTGAGGTGGTCGGGGTGCGGAGTGGTGTTCTCCACGACCACGCTGCCTTCTCTTCGTGATGTGGTGATAATGCCTTCCGAGACAAGAAGGTCGTAGGCTTTCTTGACGGTTGCTGGGTTGATTCCAAAATCCAGTGCCAGTGCCCGTACGGGGGCGAGTTGTTGCCCGGGGGTAATGTCGCCACGCGAGATGGCCTCGACGATGCGGTCGTGGATTTGCTGGAAAATTGGTGTCGCAGAATGCGGATCAATGGTGATGATCATGCTTCCTCCTTCACCAAACAACATTCTGTATCGCTTGTATTAGTTATAGTAATACAAGCGATACAGAGAGGTAAAGAGAAAAATAAAAAAGCTCCATACCGAGCGCTTTTATCCTGTAATCTCTCCTAAAAAGAATGGCTATAAACCGTTTTATAGCTCCTGTGCACAAGTAAACTGAGGTAAAGATTCACATAGCTACCATGATGGGATTGTGCCAGCATTATGGGCATACGGGATAGAGAAGATATAACTTTAGAGGTCGAACCGCGTGATGTAGGTCGTGATGCCTACAAGGAGACCTATGAGTCTACTAAGTGGTGGTGGGATAAAGACTCTAGTTTTCTCGCAAAAATAGCTTATGAAGATGGTTCTCAGGCCACGCTAGCGTCGGGGTGGCATAAGCGGCAGATTGAGTTTGAATACCCAGGCGTGAAATTTAAGGATCTGGGTCTGCCAGGTGAACTAAATAGTGTCGGATATATTCCTATAGGGCGTAATGAAATTAACTCTGACCAGGTTTTTAAAAATATTGAGAGCTATGAAATAGAGATTTCTCTCGATGGTATTTCTGAGCATACAGACACTATTAAAGATTTCCTGAATAACTTTGTTCCTGAGCAGACTACTGAAAATCTCCTGGAGTCAATGGGGGAAATAATAAGGAGGGTTTCAGCCAATAGGGCTAATCAAGATATTGATGATGGCTTTGGGGGACAAATCCCGACAGTAGATTTATTGTGTCAGAATCTTCCAGCTAGATCAGGTAAAAACCCTGAGCCGCTTCGTACTCTTTACCGGTGGTGTCGTATTTTCGATCTTTCGAAAAAGATTAATGAAGATACCCCAAAGGGTACTATCACCATCTACGAGAAAATTCCGAAAGAGCAAAAGACACAACGCCGCTGGCCTCATAACTGTATTTGGCTAAACCGGGGGAAAGACTACTACACGGAATATACTCAGGTGGGGAGTCCTTTAGAAGCCTTCACAGTTCCCATTGAATACGAGCTTTATAACCTGGAAAATTGGAAGGTTGAGTTTGAGCGTTGGGAAACTATGACGTTCAAAATAGCTAGTAATTCTGATCCTGACATTGCCGCAGATCAACTAAATAAGTGCTCAGAGGAGATGGGGAAACTATCGGAATTCGTTGGTACCGCTTCTTTAGCAGTACGGAATTTGCATCATAAAGCGGAAAATAGCTCCTTCGTCACGAAAAGAAAGATTGATGATGTCAAAGAAGAGGCGGAAAAGCAATGCACAGCCATGCATAAGGTTGTTAACGATTGCCGAGAATGTATTGAAAAAGCGTCAGAGTTTCTCGCTAATACTGCCCAATCCGTTGAAGCATTAGCGGGACGTAAAAATGCGGAAACTACAGTAACGATAAGTCGTATTGTTAGTATTCTCGGCCTGCTTTTTACCATTCCGACCTTGGTTATTTCTTTTTATTCAATGGGAGTCTTTACAACTGATAAAAAATAGGTTTACTTCCTTCGGGAAGCGTATTCATTCTAGTGATATGCCTAATAACTTCCTTCATTGCATTAGGTATTTATTGGGCAGTTTGTTCTTCACATCGCCGTCGTAGAAAACAATGCATAGAAAATGCTAGTGACTTATGGATAGGGGTAGATAGCCATGATTCAGACGATTACGAATGAGGAGATACTGACTGCTCTCGAGGGGACGCGGCGTCAGTATCTTGTTGGTGATCTTAAACTTCCGCAAGCTCTTCGGCATCAACATTCTAAGGATCTCGAAATCGGTATTACCCGATATGAAGAATCCTTTTCCGAAGCACCTCACACGCATGATGTCACTACCGAATACCAATATGTATTAAGTGGATGGACGCGGTATCTAGATTTAGATACGGGAACTGAATACGATTTCCGAACTGGTGATTTCTACGCAATTACCACCGGCACTAAATATGCCCAGAAGTCGAAACCGGGAACAGCGATTCTCTTCATTAAAGTGCCGTCACTTAACGATAAAAAGCTATTAGATGTTTCTGCGGAACTGCAGAAGTGGCTAGACACTCCATTACAGACAGTGCGAACTGACTATTTTCATGAGGAGAATGCACCGTCTCCCAATTCCATTAAACCGGCTGCCGCAGTAGCAGTGGTGAACGATAACCGTGTACTGCTAGTTCGTAGACGAGATAACAGTAAATGGACATTGCCGGGTGGAACACTTGAATACGGTGAGAGCCTGCCGCAATGTGCAGTGAGAGAATTAGCGGAAGAAACCAATTTAAAGGTGGAAATCACCGATATTTTGGGAACCTACACCAGTCCAAACGTTTTAATAGCGTACTCAGATGGGGAAGTTCGGCAGGAATTCACCATTGTGTATATAGGCCGAACTGCGGATACTGAAGTACGTATTGACTCTGAATCGACTGACTACCAATGGGTTTCAGTGGAACAGTTGGATGAACTAGAACTCGCAGATTCTCAACGGCTACGCCTGGAAGATTTACAGTCTTATTTAGCTCATGGAGAGCGGCAATTTAAGTAGATCTGTAAGGATAAAAGCGTAGTGAACGGGGTAGATCGTCGTCCTGTTTCAGTTTTCGGCTGCTGTTGCGCTACCAGCTGGGAACGTTTTTGGCTGTTCGTTCGTTCTACTGGGTGTCATCGTAATCACGTGAAGAGAGAATATAGTCATGAACACCATGCACATGGATACTATGCTTCTTGCTGTTGGAGAGCCTAGTGTTGATCCCGCTATTAGTCTTAGTTCGCTAGTGGTTGGCGGCATTATTAGCGTTATTGCTCTTGCTATTTTCATTTGGGCTATTGTTCGCGTTATTCAACTTCGTGATGTTGATGTTTATGGCCTCCCTTGGGTGGCGTGGCTGCTGATTGTTCTTTTAACTGGTGGTATTGGCCAGATTGTGTTCCTTATCCTCTCGTATCTTCACGAGAAGAAGCAGAAGGAAGCCGCTGCTAACGGCTACTATTTTGATGGCCACTACTATTGGCCGTATCCGCAGGCTGGCGATGCTACTAATGCTGCCCCGAATGCTCCTGCTGGTGCTGCACCCGGTATGCCGTTCCGTGGCGGAATGACGGTTCCTGGTGCTCCCACGGTTACCCCACCGTATGCCCGCCCGTCCTACCCAGGTAATCCTGCATCCTCTTTTAATCAGAAGGATCAGGCTGGCCGTGCCGACAATACCGGCGCTGAATCGGGTTCCGATGATCATGATGGTGGCGACGATTCCTCGTCCTCATCGTCTTCGTCCTCGTCGGCAGATAAGTAGCGTTAGCGTTTCCTCGTTTTCGCAAACGGCATAATGTCTGCCATAACTTCATATCGTGCACTACGTGTGCACGTTTTGTGTGCCCCACGTTCTAGACGCGTTCTTACCGCGTTGTAGGCCGTGGGGCGCACTGTATTTATGGGCTGCTTTCGTTTCGTTCTTGCTGGTTAGAAGCACTTTTACAGAAAAATCGGTGTGGGAATAGGCCTCTGTAAAGAAGAAAAAAGAGGCGAAAAGATGAGAGTGCAGAAACAAGCCGCAAAAAAATTTTCATAGTAATTTTCTGCGAGTTTTTCTTCTGTAAATGTGCTGTTCACAGCGTTAAATACCAGAAATATGGGGCACGGATAGCAAAAGTAGGTCCCCACAGCGCCGCCGAGTGTGTCTAAACTTTCCGCCTGTCCAATTCAACTACGTTTTATTCAAGTGGGAATAATGAAAAAAATTCTTTCCATCCCCCTGTCACTTCTCCTCACGACAAGCCTGGGTCTTGGCTGCGCCAACGCTGACGTCAAGGACACGCCTCAGTTTGGCCACAGCAGCAGCTCCAACAGCCAAAGCTCAAGCACCTACAGTGGTGGCAGCAGCTACAGCGGCGGATACGCTTCCACCCCAACGTATTACTCCGCGCCCGTCCAGACAGCACACAAGGCTCGTCCGGCGAAACGTCGCCCTGCCCCCAAAAACTATGACGGGGTATACCTCATCAAAGATAAGACGGTTCTGAAGAACACCCTCACCAACACGGACATACTGAAAGAATCCGTTAAAAATGGTGTGAAGCACGGATTCAACGCCGCCACGTCACTAGCCTCCCTTCCGCATGCCGGATACAAGATCATCAAAGATCCAGAAATCGTGCTGAAAGACCGCGGACTGCGGAAGCAAATCGTTGAAACGACCGCATTTTCAGCGGTGGGCGCCGTCCCCGGTGCAGTAGCTGGCGCCGGGCTGGGCATGGTTGCACTGCCGGCAGCACTAGGTTTGCCCGCCGGTGCTGTAATCGTTCCGGTTGCTGCTGTGGGAGACACCCTTATTGGCCTGGTGGCCTTGGGTGCCACTGGCGCCGTTATTGGTGCTGTTATTGGTGGCGCAGTAGCGGGAGGAGCTGCCGCGGTAACAACCTTCCTGCTCGGTGCAGGCCCATTGGGTGGAACTGCCTCCACTATTTTGGGTGTTGTGTGCGGAGCTGCCACTGATGTTCTCGCCGGTGCAGGTATTGCTATTGGGCCCATGTGTGGTCTCTCCACTGAAGGCGTCAGCATTGCCGTATCCGCTATTGCTAGCGCAATGACCGGCACTGTTGCCGCAGTTCTCGGCGCAGGAATTGGCGGTACCGTGGGTGCTGCCGCGGGCGCCGCAACCGGTGCAGTAACCGGCGGAGCCACCGGCCTCTTTGTTGGTGCAGCTGCTAGTGCCGCTATTGGCGCACTTGTGGGCATTCCCGCCGTTTTGGGCGGAGTCGCTGTAGGCGGTGGCGTGGGAGCAACCCTCGGTGCCACAGTCCTGGGAAGCGCAGCACACGGTGTAGTTTCCGGAATATCAGCCACGGGTCTCTCCATTGAGAATGCTGCCCGCAGGCATGATGGCTATGGCCCCATACAGGTGAACCATGCAATGGCCGACTACCAGTCTCCCGTCCAGAATGCGAAAGAAATGATTGATCTTTTCGGCAAGGGTCTCGTTGAGGAAAAAGGCCCTTCCGACCTCGCTAATGGCGGAAAAGATTCCCTGGAAAAGATCACGCACACATTCGATAACACTGATCTCGGTAAGAAGATAAACAAGGTTATCGAACGTCACCACGGAGATAAGAAGTAAGTGCTCTCTTTTGAAAGTGACTGGCGAGACTGGCTACACCAGTGGGACGCCACAGCAACCACTAATGACACCCACACTGACACCAGCAATGTGGTGGATACGGAAAACTTTTCCATCGTTCCGCCAGCTATCCAGCTGGACGCACAGACGAATATTCAGCCGAATATTCAGATGGACAGTCAGCTGGACGTGCCGTGGGGTGGTCAGTCAGGTGCCCAACCTGCTAGCTGGCAGGCTAGTCAGCAGGCCGGCCAACAGACCGGCCAACAGGCTGGCTAGCCAGTCACTTTGCCACTTACTCCCTCATCATCGGGTAGTGGTAGCACTAAAAAACATCTCCTCCGTGGAGCTCTCATTCTTGTCCCTACCCTCCTCGTTATCGCGCTGGGGGTAGGGATAGGGGTGAGCCATTCCCATCGCCACTCGCAGGATACCGCCGCACAGTCTGCCGCACACTCCACCAGTGCACACTCATCACCTACAGATGCAGCTCAGAAGTGGTGTACTCCGCATAGTGGGAATCCCTACGTGTCCAGCAAGGGCGGGGACACGTCAACACCCGAGGGGATCCTTGCCACCATGGAGCAGCAATACTTTGGTGCCCGTTCCGCTGACGGTGTTATGGCGCTTGTGGGCGGGGACTGGACCGACATTAATGATGTCAGCAATGCTATAGCCGGTATCCCCACCGGCTCTATTGAATGGTGTACGACTATCCGCCCCGCCGAATCCGGCTGGTACACCGTCATTGTCGATAGTCGAAAGAAAAATACTCCCGACGATGTCACCACCTGGGTAGGGGACTACCACGTGGAGACTATCCCCGGGGAAGGCCTCCGCATTATCGATATGCGCCCCAACCCCACAGTGGTGCAAGAACTGAAACATAAAGAACTAAAACACAAAGAAGCAGACGCTGGCGCATAGCCTCCAACACGTAGGAATCAGAATGCCCCTTCCCCTCGTCCACATCATCGGCACCTACCCCGGTTGCGGGGCCACCACCATCACCCACCTGTGGGGAGAAAGCGCAGATGAACGTCCCCTAGACTCGCCCCTCCCCGCCAAAGGAAGCCCCTGGGTAGTTCCAGTTCTTATGGGGGCATACCAACCCATGCAACAAGGGTTCAGTAACGTCCAGTACTTGTCCACTGTCCCACATCTTCGGCTGGGTGGAATCCTCATTCGCGCCTGTACGGATGGAATACCCCTAGACCTCCACGAAAACATCTCCTACCTGCGGGGACTCTTCCCTGATATTCCCATCCAGATAGTTGACTACCAGGATGATCTCCCCGATAAAGGCCTTAACGAACTTCCCAGTTGGGACTTCCTCCGCCCCACACTAAAGCGCTTCGGGCACGACCGCTGGGCCACAACCTTTAACCAGTTCGCCACCATCGTTGACTATATTGTTCATACCGAACGCACAACACCTACTAGCAGCTCCAACAGCTAAGCTAGTCTGCAGGTGGCGTATTGGTTCGTAGAGTGCGCACTGGGCGGCAGGGTGTTCCCACAGCCAGCACATTGGCCGGAATATCCTTAGTCACAACACTGCCCGCCCCAATCACACTATTGTCACCAATCGTCACCCCGGCGCACACCGTCACCCCGGCCGCAATCCACACATTATTGCCCACAGTAATCGGTGCGGAACGTTCCCACCCGGCAGCCCGCATCTCCACATCATCAACCGGGTGTAGGGGTGTCACAAACTGCACACGCGGCCCCACCTGCACGTTATCCCCCAGCGTCACCGTGTTTGTGTCCACGAACATCACATCAAAATTGAGGAAGCACTCCCGCCCTATCCGCACATTAACCCCAAACTCGCACGTTAATGGTTGGCGGACAATGGAGCCCTCCCCGTACTCCCCAAATATGTTGTGGAGAAGAGCTGTCCGCGTAGCAGCGTCATCTGGATCGTTATCTGGATCGCCATCTGGTGTGGTCGCATTAAAACGGGACACTTTACGCTGGCATTCCATATAGGCAGTGTGAATATCCGGGTCCTGGGTAGGAAGGTACCATTCGCCAGCCATCATGCGGTCAAACTGTAAACCCATACACCCATTATGCGGTATGCGGCTTATGCGTGCGGTGCACGGCTTATTGCGGTGTGCGGCTTATGTTGTGTGCGGTGCTAACCGCTTACTGTTCGCTAGTGGTAGTACCCGCTATTTCCATTCACTAGTCCTCAGTAGAGTGGCCTAGCGCGGTATCAATATCGGCGGCAATCTTATCGGGTGTCGTGGTAGGGGCGTAGCGCTTCAGGACAGTACCATCGCGGCCAATGAGGAACTTTGTGAAATTCCACTTAATTTTGCTGGAAAACACACCCTTTTGCTGGTTTTTTAAGTACGTAAAAACAGGGCACGCGTTTTCTCCATTAACATCTATCTTTGCCATCATAGGGAAACTGACCCCATAGTTCAGGCGGCAGAATTCACTAATGTCGTGGTTGCTGCCCGGGTCTTGGTGGGCAAACTGGTTGCAGGGGAAACCAATAATGTAGAACCCGCGGTGGCGATAGTCCTGGTAAAGCTTCTCCAGTCCCTCAAATTGTGGGGTGAATCCACACTTCGATGCTGTATTAACTACTAGCAGTACTTTCCCCGAGAAATCAGCGAGATTTACAGTGTCACCGGCAGTAGTTTTCACCTGAAAATTTTGGTCATAAAAGCCGCTCACAGTAACTCCCTCCAGTATGCGTACACACTCTGTGTGCATACACTTTGTGGACATACACTATGCACTCACCATATACACAGTATGCTAGCGCGTTCTCACACGGTATATTTCTCACACGGTGCACTTCTTATACAGTGCATTGTGTTAGTGCACCGTTCTACCTATAGAAACGCTCTCCTCTTTTGAATATCCCCTGGATAGTTCGCAGCGTCCACACCATGCGGATTAATTTTCTTCACCGTTGTGGGAGAAGAGGGAGGGAAATCACTTTCGCGCTCGCATGTCGCGAGGGTCTGTAGATAGAGGGGTAGATAGAGGGTTAGATAGTGTGGCTGTCAGACGCGTCGCGCTCGGCTAGTTTATCCAGCTGGTCCGCTATGTCGCGTGCGTCTATTCCCGTACTTCCCCCGGTACTTTCCTCACCATTCTTGCTGTTTCTTGTGCCGTGACCTGTTCCATGCCCCGCGCCGCGACCAGTGTCGCGACCCGCACTGCGACCAGCGCCATCCACTCCATCGTCTGCACTGCTGTCCGTACTGTCCTCCGCATCGTCGTCTACACCGGCGCCGCTGGTGTGCTTCCGTCGCACCATGTAGGCCACCAGCGCAATAAGCAGCAGTACGAGCACAACAAGCAGCACAATAAGGTCGGTGGAGGAATTGCCCACGCGGGTTACCCACAGTTCCGCATCAAACTGGTTAGTGCCGTCACCACCAGTGTTTATTCCGGCGGTCCCATCGGTGGCTAGGAAGAGTGCCCCAATAAAAATGAAGAGTGCCCCGGAGATAAGGGAGGTGGTGTTGGTGGTGATGGGCCCCCACTTGAGTTCTTTACCGTGGATCCATTTCTTGTGGGAGAGGTCAAAACGTTCCCACAAGATAGCCAGAATAAACAGTGGCACAGCCATACCCAGGGCGTAGACGGCCATCAGGACCATGCCGTAGAGGGCGCTGCCGCCGGCCATGGCCACGGTGAGAATACTGCCCAGGATAGGGCCGGAGCAGAAACTGGCCAGGCCGTAGACGCAGCCCAGCAGGAGGACGCTTACCGCGCTGGTGCCGGAGAGTTTCCCCACTGCGTCTTGGGCTGGGCGGAAGGCGAAGCCTTTCCCGAATACCGTCATAATGCCGAAGATGATGATGAGTATTCCGGCGCAGAGCATGACGGTGGGGCGGATGGAGTCTAGGAAGGATCCTAGTTTCCCCAGGCCGGCACCGAGCGGTACGAGGGTGATGCAGAGTCCCAGGTAGAAGAGTCCGGTGCGGCTGACGAGTTTGCCGAAGCCGTCGAAGGCGTAGGCGAAGAAGGCGGGGAGGAGTAGGGCGGAGCAGGGGCTAATGAGGGTAAGGATGCCTCCCAGGAACGCGCCGAGGATGCCGATGGTACTCAATGCTGTGCTGGGTTACTCTCCGTGTAGTTTTACTTCTTGTCGGTGGCCAGGATAGCTGATTCGATGGCGTCGATGTAGGTTTGGGTGTCGCGCGCCCCCACTATCGGGTAGCCGTTAATGAGGAATGCGGGTACGGATTGGAAGCCCATGGAGTGGGCTTCTTGTTTGCTGGCGTTTATCTTCTCATCGAACTTGGTGGACTGGGCGTCCTTCATGAAGGTGTCAATGTCTTTAATCTGTAGTTCTTTCGCCCAGTCGCGAACAAGGTTGAGGGTGATGGTGCCGTGCCCTTGGGTGGGCATGGTGGAGTAGATTTTCCGGGCGAGTGAGTAGCCGGCGCCTTGCTGTGCGGCGGCCATGACGGCGCGGGCGCCGAGCATGGATTGTTTGCCGAAGAGCACCATGTTGCGGAATTCTATGCGGAGTTTGCCGGTGCGGACGTACTTGTCAACCAGTTCGGGCTCTACTTCTTTCATCCACTTGGCGCAGTAGGGGCAGCGGAGGTCGCCGTAGTCGATGAGGACGACGGGGGCTTCACGGTCCCCAATGGACAGGCCGTCTTTGGTGCGGTGGGCTAGCCCGAAGGAGTCGCTGGAGAAGTGGCTTGGGTCTATTTGTGCTTCGGGGGAGGAGAGGTTGTTTTTGTCGTTGTGGGTGGTCACAACAAGTGTGACGATGACGGCAATAATGGCCACGATGATGGTGATGAGTACCCACGGTTCCCAGCTGCGCCAGTTGAGGCCGCCGGAGCGTCGTTTCCGTTGGGCGTTTCGCCGTTGCTTGTCGCGGCGTTTTTGCTCGTCGGGGGACTGCTCGTCGGGGGTCTGTTCGGCGGGCTGTGAAGTCATGGTGTGGGATCCTTTATGTGCACGGTGGGCTTCCGCTGATCGCCAGGGTGTGGATCAGAGTTTCTTCTACCTATTAGCCTAGTGAGCTTTCCGCTAAATTTCTGGGCGGATTGCTGGGTAGTCGGCTATCACGTTAAGGAATTGGGTGTTTTCTTCCGGGGTGGCGATGGTGACGCGTATGCCTTCTCCGGGGAAGCCACGTATGATAACTTTCCGCTGGATAAGGTAGTCGATAAGTTGTTGGGCGTCACTGCGGGGGAGCCATACGAAGTTGGCTTGGGAGTTATCCACCTGGAATCCCATGGCGCGGAGTTCTTTAGTGACGCGTTCCCGTTCTGCCACAATAGCGTCTGTGCGGGCAAGCAGCTGGTCGCGAATGGTGAGGGCGGCGCGGGCGGCGGCTTGGGCGGCCAGGCTGGTAGAGAACGGGATAACCGTTTTGGAGAGGTTACTGCAGGCTTCTTCAGATCCCACGAAGTACCCCACGCGGAATCCGGCCAACCCGTAGGCCTTGGAGAATGTGCGCAGGACAACCAGATTGGGGTAGGAGGACAGGAGTTCCAGGCTGCGGGGGAAGTCCTCTGTCCGGTTGTAGTGGTAGTAGGCCTCGTCCAATGTGACTAGGACATTACTGGGGATCGCATCGAGGAAGGTGACGAGTTCTGCGTGGGTGAAGGTTTCCCCGGTGGGGTTGTTGGGGTTGCAGAGGAGCACCATGCCCGTGTTGGGGTCCTGCGCGGCCGCGGCAGGGCGGCCAGGTCGTGCTTACCGTTGGGGAGGTTGGGGACCTGGACGAGGGTGGCCTGGGCAACGTAACCCACGATGGGGTAGGCCTCGAAGCTGCGCCACGGCATGACGAGGTTACTGCCGGCGGGGCAGGCGGCCTGCACAAGGTGTTGGAGGAGGGAGACGGAGCCATTCCCCACCACAATCTGCTCAGGAGTGATCTCAGTGGTCTCAGTGGCGCCGGTGACAGCATTATCGTCACCTTCGCCGCTAGAAGCGTTATCAGAAGCGTTATCGAGGGAGGCGCGGGCGCATAGGTCTTGTGTGAGGGCGGCTGCTATGGCTGTGCGGAGTTCCTTAGAACTGGTATCCGGGTAACGATTACCGCCGGCGACAGCAGTAGCTACTGCGTCAATAATGCTTTGGTCGGGGGCGTCGGTTACTTCGTTACTGGAGATTTTGATGGCGCCAGGGATACTACGGCCGGGAATGTAGGCGGGGATGGCGTCAAGGTCGTCACGGAATAAGGAGCTCATGTTTCCATCGTAGAGGTAAATAGTGCTATGGGGTAAGCTGACGTGTAGAGCGCATCTTGAGACGATAACACCATATTCTGCCTTCACTACATGCTGGTTCGATACCGCGAACTATAGATGAAAGAGGCCTATATGAAGAACTCATCTCGCCGCTCGAAGCGTATTATCGCCGCCGCGGCAGCGTCCGCTGTTGTTGCCGTCCCCTTCTTGTCTGGCTGCAACTCAGATGCAGACAACTCCAACAACGAAAGTATGGATGTTGTTGCTACCACTACACAGATTTGTGACTACGCGAAAGAAATAGCGAAAGATAACGTCAAACTGACCTGCTTGCTGGCTCCTAACGCTTCCGCCCACGACCACGAGATGACTCCCAAGCAGATGAACGCGCTCTCCAAGGCCAAACTTTTCATGGTGAACGGTGTGGACCTGGAACACTTCCTGGATTCTGCCGTGGACGCTTCCGGTTTTAAAGGCACCATGGTGGTGACCTCCGGCATTCTTACCGCCAACGAGGTGAAGGACTCGTCTGCTGCCGCCAAGAATGATAAGGACAAGCCTTACACGGTGGACCGTGGCGACCAGAAAGTTAACGTTGCCCCCTGGCCGTTCGCGCCGGAGCCGGGTGAACAGCCCGAGTTCGAGTACGATCCGCACGTATGGACCTCCCCCAAGAATGCCAAAGTGCAGGTTCATAACATTGGTAAGGCATTGGAGAAGGCCGACCCGGATCATAAGGATGCGTACATTCAGAACACGAAGGATTACGAGAAGAAACTGGATGAGCTGGATAAGTGGGTCAACGACTCTATCGTGTCCGTGCCCGAGTCCCAGCGTGTCCTCTTTACTTCCCATGACGCTTTCGGCTACTTCTCCCGCGACTACGGTGTGAAGTTCATTGGCGCTGCCCTCTCGGACTTCAACGCCCAGTCCGATGCCACCGCCGCCCACATTAAGGAATCGGCGGAGGAAGTGAAGAAGTCTGGCGCCGTTGCCCTCTTCGCGGAGAATTCCAATAACTCCAAGTCCGTTGAGGCTATTGCCCACGCCGCTGGTGTGAAGGCCATTATTGGTGACGATGCCCTCTATGGAGATTCCCTGGGGCCCAAGGGTTCCAACGGGGAAACCTACATTAAATCCATTGAGCACAACGTCAGTACCCTTACTGACGCCTGGGGTGGTAAGTCCCCCGAGCTTCCTAGCGACCTGAAGTAGGAAGTGTGTGAAGGCTGGCGTCCCAGCCCTATCGGGGTTGGGGCGCCACTTTTCTAGGCAGTCTAGCCTTTTATCCCTTTCATGTCGGAGCCTTATCGAGGTGCTGCACCGATTTAACTATTGTATTAACCTATAAATATAGAACTAATACCACAGAAAGAACTATTAATTATGACGTTTGCAGACACCCGCACCCCCGCCCTCGAATTCAATAACGCCTCCTTCACCTACGGCGGACCACCCGTCCTCACCGGCGTTACCGGCACACTCTACCCCGGCGAAGCCCTCGCCCTCATCGGCCCCAACGGCTCCGGAAAAACCACCCTCCTCTGCGGAATCCTCCGCACCGTCACCGTCACCGGCACCATGAAAATCCTCGGCGGACGCGTCACCAAAGTCCGCAAAGGCGCCATCGGCTACGTCCCCCAAGTAGCAGACCTCGACCCCACCTTCCCCGTCACCGTCCGCCAAGTAGTAGAAATGGGACTCTACGGCGAAGTAGGGTGGCTGGGGCGCATCACCGGCGAACGCCGCAAACGCGTGGACCAAGCATTAGACCGCGTTGACATGCTGGGACGCGCCGGGCGCCGCTTCGGCGATCTCTCCGGCGGACAGAAACAGCGCGTTCTGCTTGCCCGCTCCATCGTTGCCCGGCCAAAACTTATCCTCCTCGACGAGCCCTTCAACGGCCTCGACGAACCCAACCGCCTGAAACTCCTCGACCTCATTCACTCCGTGAAAGCAGAAGGGGTAGCCGTCGTCGTCTCCACCCACGACATTGTGCTGGCTCAAGAAACGTGCGAGAAAGTTCTCCTGCTGGCCAACCGACAAATCGGCTTCGGGCCAAAAGAGGAGATTCTGGTGCCCGAGCTCATCGCCGAAGCCTACGGTGGGCACGTACCCGAGGAATACCACGCCTTCGCCGACAGCGCTAAGCCAAAAAAGACCAGTGCAGAGGCGGTTAGCAATGGATAGTGCCGTCTCCACCATCATGACGGGCGTGGAAAACTTGCGGATCGCCCTCCAAGACGTGCCCGGGTTCCGGACTGTCGCCTCCGCACCCTACATGTTCCGGCCCTTCATCATGCTTGTTTTCCTCGGTATTGCCGCCGGTCTTGTGGGGGTCATCGTGAACCTGCGCTGCATGGAATTCAACGCAGAAGCCATGGTGCACTCCGTTTTTCCTGGTATTGTGGCCGGTGCTCTCTACTGGGGAATAGACAACATTGTGCCGGGTGCCGCTATTGTGGCCGTGATCGTCGCCATCGCCCTCACCTGGCTGGGACGATCCCGACGCATTAACGAAGCCGGCACCGCCATTGTCCTCACCAGTTTCTTCGGCTTCGGTATTGTCCTCTCCCTCTACAAAGGGGACATGTCCGGGCAGTTGGAGGCCCTCATGTTCGGACGCCTCCTGGAAGTCTCCGACACGCGCCTCGTGCAGTCCATTCTGGTGTGCCTCATTGCCCTTATTGCCATTGGGGTGTCGTGGCGGGCGCAAATATTCCGCGCCTTCGACCGTGACGGCGCCATGGCTGCCGGCATGAATGCCACCGCCGTGGACTTCCTGGCCAACGCCGCCATTGCCGCCGTCGTGGTGGCCTCCAGCTCCGCGGTGGGTATTCTGCTGGTCGTCGGCTACCTGGTGGTGCCGGGTGCGGCAGCCCGCCTAGTGACGCGTCGTATCTCCACCATGGTGCCAGTCGCTATTCTGGTGGGCGTCGCTGGCGGCTGGTTCGGCATGTGGCTTATGACGGTGGATTCACCCCACCCCATCTCCCCGCAGGCCGCCGTCGCCCTCTCCGTGCTAGCCATCTACGTGCTACTCCTACCCGTGGGGTATGTGATGCGGAAGTGTGGCTACTCCGTGCGGAAACGAGGTGCGAAAGCATGAACGCCCTCACTACGCTAGCGGCGGCAGACCTCACCAGTGTTTCCGGCTGGGATATTCTCCGCCTTCCTCTCCTCGAAGCCATTCTGGTCGGTGCACTAGGTGGATTGGTGGGATGCCTAGCCGTCCTCCACCAGCGCATTTTCTTCACCGAATCCGTCACCCACGCCACCTTCCCCGGCGCAGTCCTAGGGGTTGTGTGTGCGGTACCACTGGTGACCGGCCTGGGCACAGTGGAACGCCACACGGTTCTTTCCCTGTGTCTTTTCGCGGGCGCCGCCATTATGTGTATCCCCATGGCGTGGCTCATGCATCAGCTGGCCCGCATTCCCGGCCAGTCCTCGCAGGCAGCCGCCGGTATTGTGCTTACGCTGGGGTTCGCCCTGGGGTATTTCCTGGTGAAATGGTTCCAGCCGCTACCCCTGCGCATTGAGAGTTTCCTTACCGGCTCCGTCCTCAACGTGCAGGCGGCGGATGTGATAGCTGCGGCAGTTATCCTTCTTATCGCCATTGCTATTACCGCCGCGGAGGGGCGAAAACTCGTCTTTTACGCTTTTGACCAGTCTGGTTTTCAGGCGGTTGGTCTTTCCGGAGCGCGTGCGGAGGGCGTCATTCTTATGCTGATTGTGGCCACCATTGTGGTGCTCATTCCCGCCGTCGGCACTATTCTCCCCGTGGCACTTGTGGCCGCCCCCGCGGCCGGGTTGGCCCCCCTTATGAAATCCTGGCGGAGTCTCTTCGTCGCGGCGCCACTCACCGGCGCCGCCATCGCACTGCTGGGTGTGGTGGTGAGCGTGTGGTGCGAATTGTCCCCCGGAGGCATGATCGCCGTCATGGCCGGCATTTTCTACCTCATCATGATGGTGGTGAAACATAGTATGCGCCGTGTGCGTCGCTAACTGTGTGCACGAAGATGCTTAGGCTATGTTGCTTTTTTCACCGTGCGCCTAATAAACTTGCACCCAGTGTTCATGTGTTTTTCACAGTTCACACAATTTAACTTGGAGGCGTGCCAGAGCGGCCGAATGGGGCTCCCTGCTAAGGAGTTGACCCCCTGCGGGGTCCGGAGGTTCAAATCCTCTCGCCTCCGCGGTTACCACACCCCCGACTGTTTACCGCAGTCGGGGGTGTTCGTCTATATCGGTATGGTCAGCCGTGCCGTTATCCCACGCGTTCTTGTTGGCACCCCATGCGCTGTCTTATATGTCACCCAAACAGTTATCACCAGGCAAATCCCAGTTTACGGGCCTGTTCACAGCAGCTAACGGTTAAGCAATTTTGCATCAGCACAAAATACGCATATACTTTTTCTTGCTGCACATGCTGCTGCATCGCAGTGGGCGCCCGTAGCTCAACGGATAGAGCATCTGACTACGGATCAGAAGGTTGGGGGTTCGAATCCCTTCGGGCGCACAAACGAAAACCCTGGTACTAAAGCGAAACGCTAAGTACCAGGGTTTTCTTTATATATAAAACTTTTTACCAATTGGTACACTGTGAGTGAGGACGGTAGAAGCCCCTGGCTCACAGCTCTCCTCCGTGGTAGAAGCCTCTGGCTCACAGCTACGTGAATTTTATAAGGCTTAGGCGACGCGTCGTAAAAGGCGCGTCGCCTCTTATATGTCTTTACAGTCGCATATCGTTTGCCTTTTTCAGAACTGTTCTCAAGTACAGTCGACATTCTGCGGTAGGTTTACCTCTATGAGTATCTTCAACCTGGATGCGAAGCAGGCCAGTGCGACGTTTGATAGCCGTAGGAATACGGTCACTATTACGCATGAGGATTCTCTGAAGAATGGGGGGAAGCCGTTAGAGATTCCGGTGGGGGCGTTGCGGAGTGTGACGTGGGGGAGAACTCCGCGGCAGGGGAGGGAGCGGCTCACGTCGCTAACGTTTGTTTTTCGCCGGCCGCGGCGTGGAATACCAAGAAGAATGCAGGTGGGGCGTATGCGGGCCGTCACCACCCGCACCAATATGGAGTTTGTGGAGAAACTGCAGGACGCTATCGCCCATACGCAGCCTAATGAGGATTGGCAGCCGGAGGTGGATTACGCCACGCTGGCGCGGGTGAAGCAGCGCACAGTGTGGGCGAATACTCTTGTGTCGGTGCTGGTGGTGGCGGTAGTGACGGCGGGTATTGTGCTGGGGGTGCAGGCCGGGCATCGTGGCGACCATAGCGACACTGGCTCAGGGCATGGCGCGGATAGTAGCGCCGCGGGGAACGGCAGTACAAGCAGCAGTAACGGGGGAGACGCGGGGAGTATTGTGGGGGATCTTTCGCCCGATGCTATTGCAAAGCTACCCGAGGCGAAGCGGGTGGAGCTTTTCCATGAGTATTTGTTGACGTTAGGGATTGATGGATCCCAGCAGGATGAGGTAAGTACTGCGCGGGCAGTGTGTCAACAGTTCGATAGCGGGTACACGTTCGACCATATTGCTGTCGCATTATTGAATGTTGATAATGGCATGACGGCGCAGCAGAAGGGTCAGTTTATTAGCGCGTCGGTAACGTGGTGGTGCCCACAGTATGCGGATTTTTAGGCCCCTGTCATTACTTTTTGGTGTGTGACCATCGCTTTTTAGTGGTTGGCGTCACTAATGCAGCGTGTGTGTAAACCACAACCTGGTCGTTTGAATAGGAAGATACGGGGGCGGTATGTACACTCATACGTGGGTAGAGAATATAGCTTCTCACTACCCACACAGGCTACCGCCTTTTGAGTGTTTCGGGCGGTGAAGTGACTGTGACGTTGCGTGGCGGATGGGAGATCGCCACGGTATAAGAGAACGTCAATTGTGTACAGTCGCTTACGTGAAGAGGCCGGGAACGATACATGCAGAAGCGAGTAGGTATCGTCTCCGGCCTCTTTTATTAACTTCCCCTTAACTTGTATTCATTCTGAATACAAGTATAAAGTGGGGGCGTATGAGTGAGACACCTGAGATACCCGAGAAGACTGACATACCTACGACATCTGACATTCCTACGAGATCTGACACAGTTGAGACCTCTGACGCAGTCGAGATAACCGATACCCTCGAAAATCGAGAATCAATTACGACACTCGTCGCAGAGATCGCTCGACTCACTCGCACTTACCGGCGTATCGCCATCGCCATCAGCACCTCATCTGGCTTGGGCTGCACCGAATTCGGTATCCTCTGGCACCTCAAACAACAAGAGGACAGCGCCGCTTCAACAGCTGTTTCAACAGCCGCGGAACCCCACACCAGTACGGGCGGTATTCGCATTAACGACATCGCCACTATCCTGCACCTCAGCCAGTCTGTTATTTCCCGGCAGGTCGCAGGCCTTGAAGAACGTGGACTCACCTCCCGCACTCCCGACCCCCAGGACGCCCGCGCCACCCTCATTACCCTCAGTGACAAAGGCCGGAATACTCTCGCTGACGTCATGAAACAACACTCCATCTTCACTAAAGAAGCCCTTAAAGAATGGAGCGACAACGATATTGAGCACGCCGCGCACCTACTAGAACGCCTCAGTATAGATATGCGTGACAAGCTCCTCCACCAACCCACCCTACGAGCCGACGAAGGAGGAAAAGAACAGTAGTGAACACCACCACTAAAGAAGATAAAAAAGCACGCCGCCGCGAAGTGCTCCAAGCACTCATCGGTGTGATGGTCGGCGTTTTCGTCGCCATGACATCCCTCACCATTGTGGGAACATCACTCCCCACCATGATTAAGGAACTACACGGTTCCCAAACCATGTACACGTGGGTCATTACCGCCAGCATGCTCTCCTCCACCATCGCCACCATCATCGCCGGCAAACTCGCTGACCAATTCCACAAAAAACACCTCCTGATGGCTGGCTTCGCCCTCTTCGCCTTCGGCTCCCTCCTCTCCGGATTCGCCTGGAACACGGGCGCCCTCATCGGCTTCCGCATCGTGCAGGGCCTCGGACTGGGCCTCCAAATGTCCCTCTCCCAGGTTGTTATCGCCACCGTCACCAGCCCCCGCGAACGCGGCCAATACAACGGCTACCTGGGTGCTGTCATCGCCTTCGCCACTGTCGCAGGACCAGTTTTCGGAGGTTTCATTGTGGACCTCATGGGCTGGCGCTGGTGCTTCTGGATTGGCGTCCCCTTCACCGTCATCGCCATGATCGTCGTCCAGCTAAAACTGAAAGTTCCACCCGCCCCCAAGCGCACACCCAAAGTGGACTATCTGGGCGCCGCCCTCATCACCATCAGCGTTATCCTCTTCATGCTGTGGATGTCCGAAGCCTCCAAGAAAGCCTCCCCTGCCACCTGGCAATTCTGGGTACCCCTCGTCCTCGCCATCGTTATTGGGGTAGGGTTCGCCTTCTGGGAACGGAAGGCCGCCGAACCGATCATCCCCTATAAAGTCCTCAATAACCGCATTACCAAACTGGCTATCGCCGTCTCCATCGTTCTCGGTATCTCGCAGAACTCCGTCAGTATCTTCATGGGCCAGTACTTCCAGATGGGCCGCGGCTACACCCCCACCCACTCCGGACTAGCCCTGCTCCCCATCGCTTTTGGCTCCCTCATCGCCTCCACCGTATCCGGACTTATCGTCTCCTCCCACGGCAAATGGAAACCCTCCGTCACCATCGGCATTGGCACCATGATGGTGGGAACCATCATCATGATGTTCTGCGACGCCACCACCCCCTACTGGTACATTTGCCTCGGCCTGGCCCTCATCGGCATTGGCCAAGGCGCCTCCATGCAGAACCTTGTTCTGGCCGTCCAAAACACCGTCGCCTACAAGGACATTGGCGCCTCCACCGCTGTTGTCACCTTCTCCCGCTCCATGGGCGGTACCATCGGCCTGCAGATCCTAGGCGCATTCTTCAACCGCAGCCTCACCCGCCATGTCACCGCCGGCGCTCACGACCTTATTCGGCACGGAATTGACGCGAAGCAACTCACCGAACTCTCTCACATTGGGGACCTCTCCATCCTCTCCTCCGGAGACGAAGTAGCCCACATGGTGATGAACTCCTACGGGAACTCCATCAAAGTCATCTTCATCTGCATTGGCATTGTTTCTATCCTTGCTTTCGTGGGTGTCCTCTGCATGCACTCCACCGTGCTACGCGACTCCATTGACCTCGACACGTCCGAGGGCAACGCTGGCACAGCTGCTAATGCCCCTAGTGCTGGGACTGGCAGTGTTCGATCTGGTAGTGCTGAGCCCGACCGTGCCGCTTCTGCCGGTGCTGTTCCTGGCAGTGCTGGGTCTGACAATGCTGTGTCTGACAGCGCTGGGTCTAGCGGTGCTAGCGTGCCGCTTCTCCGCACGGCTGACCGCGACGACCTTCACCCCATGGATCTGGGAGAAATCTGGGATCTGGGGGACAATGTTCGCCTGCAACGCGTCTACAGCCCCGGCACAGCGCCAGCCAGTGTCGCCCCGAACGACACAACCCCGGACAATGCAACCTCGAACAGTGCAGCTGCGACTGACACAGCTGGGGAAGATACAACAGACTAGCGCCAGCTCAGCCTAGCGGGCTAGCTCAGCTTAGTGGGCTAGCCCAGACTAGCGGCCCAGCTCGTTCATAACCGTGCGATAACGCTGGTGCGCGGCATACCCTGCCTCCACCAGCGTTTCGCATGTCCCCTCCGTGGACAGCTCCCGGTAACTCTGCTGCAAAAGGCCAATAGTTTCCGCCAGCACGGGCAGAACCGCGTCCCGATTCCCCTCACACATAGCACGCACCAGGGCCGGCGCGGAGCCCGCCACCCGCGTCCCATCTCGGAACGACCCCGCCGATAGCCGCAACGCCGTATCCCCGCCCCCCACGGACTCCGTCACCGCCGCCACAGACAATGCCTCCGCCACCAAATGCGGCACATGAGAAATACAGGCCACCGCCCCATCGTGGGACACCGGATCCGTCTCCACCACCACACTGCCGGCAGCCACCGCAATATCACGAACCCGCGCGGTAACATCATCCGCCCCACCTGTCATAACCACCCAGGTGGCGTTTTCAAACAAGGCCGGATCGGTTGCCCCCCAACCAGAATTCTCCGTTCCCGCCATCGGATGCGACCCCACATAGGTGGCGGCCAACCCCGCCTCCTGCACTATCCGCAGCACCTCCACTTTCACCGACACCACATCGGTGAGGGGGCACTGCGGCGCATGCGCGGCAATCTGGGACACAATATCGCGCAGAGCGAACAAGGGCACCGCCATCACAATAAGCGCATTCTCCCGCGCCGCCCGCTGCAAAGTAGCGGATAGATCACCGGACACATCCATGCCGTCAGCCGCCGCTTGCTGCACAGTAGAGGCACTCCGGTTCCACCCAAAAGCGGGGTAGCCGGCTGCCGTCAATCTCCGTAACAGAGACCCGCCGATAAGGCCTAAACCCACAATGCACACGGGCTGTGATACAGACTTCTCTGCAAGGGACTGACAATTTGAATTCATGTAGCTACCGTATGTCATATGGATACGAAATACCCGCAGAAGAACCGTCTCCAGAACAATTATGAGGATTTGCGGAACTTGAAGCCTACCGGGGCGAACCCCCCAGATGACTCCACCTCCGCACCCACATACGCCCTGGCCGTGGCGCGCCCAGACAACATTTGGCGCGTTACCCGCCTATCTGCTGACGCATGGGAAAATTTCGCCTGCTTTGACAAGGATATTCGCAGTATCCGTACAGAAGGCGTCAATTTCGGTATCCTCAACCGGGCCTGCGAGTACTTCATTATCGTGCGGCCCGGACCAAAGGGAACAAAACTTTTCGTCAGCGACCTCGATGCCGCCCTCGACGACAATTTCGTCATAGACGCCTTGGAGGAACGCGGTTACGACACGGAAATGGGAGAGGACTGGGAAGGTTCCTGGGGTATAGGCGACTTCAGCATTCTGGAAGACATAGGCCTGCCGGAGTCAGTATTAAGCGTCATTGTGGACGATGACGAAAGCTGGGCCGACGACCAGATCATGGAAATCGCGGAAACACTCGGGTTCGATGAAGAACTGGAGCAGGCGGTCGAATACTAGTGCCCATTATTGGTGCTGGCCTGCCACAACCCACCCACGTCGCCACAAATGAAGCCCTCATGCGCCGGGCCCTGGCCCTCCTCGTGGACAGTGACGGCCACGACGTACGCCCTGCCGACTGCCAAGCTGACGTTCCCGTAGCCGCTCTCATCGTCGACCCACAGGGGCGGATCGTGGCGGAGGCCGTCAACCGGAGGGAAGCCGACGGGGACCCCACCGCCCACGCGGAAGTACTGGCCTTGCGTGCCGCCGCGAAGATTGTAGGGGACGGCTGGCGGCTGGAGGGCTGCACCCTGGTCGTCACACTAGAACCTTGCACGATGTGTGCCGGGGCCGCGGTAGGGGCCCGCATCAAACGCATCGTCTTCGGTGCCTGGGAGCCGAAAACGGGAGGGTGTGGATCCCTCGTCGATATTCCGCGCGCGCCGGGCGCCACCTACACACCGGAGGTTGTGGGAGGAGTACTAGAGGAGCAGTGTGCCGCCGTCCTGGAGACGTTTTTCCAGGAGAAACGTTAGCCGGTGGCCGCGCTGGCTTTCCTCTTTGCCCATAATTCACGTATAGTTTTCCCCGGTGGCGTGTCTGAGCGGCCGAAGGTGCTCGCCTCGAAAGCGAGTGTTGGTTAACCCCAACCGCGGGTTCAAATCCCGCCGCCACCGCCAAATGTAGTAGCACACTGTAGTAGCGCTACGAGAAAACGTTATATACCCTGCGCGGGTAGCCTTTTGCGCTAGTTAGCTGCGCTTTGTAAAAACCATTGTTCCGTGTGGCAGAATCCCTGTGCTACCAGCGGGGGAAAGTGTGAGATACGTGCCACCCACGGAATGTTTCACAATGGTGTACGTGTTAGGGCGGGCTAGCATAGCGCTAAATGCTCGCTGGGTAGCGTGCCCATACTGGCAGTAACGGCGCGTAATGCCGACACTGCTAAAAGACAGGATATTTCCGGTAGATGTGTGGGTGATGGTGTATTTACCCACAATTCTGTTGCAGGAATCGTCCCCCGTCACCGTGCCATGACTAAACTCCAGGCTGCCGCCGGAGAAGCTACCGCCGGCGGGGCCAAGGTAACGCCATTCCACGTGTTCAAGTGCGGGATCCGTAACTCTTGTGTGGTGGAAATCCGTGGCGGAGGCTGCAGGAACCCCGAGAGGCAGAGCTCCGGGAGACAGAGCTCCGAGGGGCAGGGCGGCGCCCAGTGCGGTACCTAGGATAATGCCCAGTGCAGCACCTGCAGAGCCTATGCGGCGCAATGGTCTTGTTAGCGTGGAACTCGCGGTTGTTTCTTTGTGCAGCATGTGTGGGACCTCGTCCTTTCGTTAAAAATTACTGTTACCAGGTAAAAGAGTTAGCTGTGTACACTAAGTGAGGTATTTGTCTGCTAGTTTTTGTTGAGAAAGAGAAGTGTATGCGTCGGCCTTTCGCACGAGCTCTTATGGCTGTGATTACTGCTTTCTCGGTTGGTTGTGGACTCCACGCCGCCCCGGCTGGAGCTGCCCCCGCTGAAGAAGCCTCCCCTGTAGCTCATCTTGTTGGTAAGCGTTGGATCGGGAAGCAACTCCTGGAAGTTAAGGTGTATAGCCCCTCCATGAAGCGAGTTATCACCAACCAGGTGATGACTCCCCGGGGAATGAAGCGAGCCCCCGTATTCTATCTTCTTTCCGGCATGTACGGTGGCGACGGCGACCAGTGGGCCCACCCCGCCTCCGGCGCCCGCGGATTCTTCAAAGACAAAGATGTTTATGTTGTTAATCCCATGGGGGCAGCGTCTACCTATTACACGGACTGGTATCGGAAAGATCGTGTTTTAGGTTATAAGCCCATGTGGGAAACCTACCTGTCGAAGGAACTACCGCCGGTTATCAATCACACACTCAACACCACTGGGCGTAATGCTATCGGCGGGTATTCCATGTCCGCCGGGACCGCTTTAGCGTTGCTTGCTAACCATGGTGATGTTTTTAAGGCGGGGGCGTCGTATTCCGGGTGCCCAGTATCGTCAAATCTTCCCATGAAGATGGTGACGATGAACTCGATGATCCTCAACACGCCAGGTGTGAACCCGCTGAACGCCTATGCGGGATTGATCTCCCCAGCGTGGATACATAACGATCCAGCGCTGCACATGAGCCAACTGCGTGGAAAGCCCATCTTTATTTCCGCTTCCACGGGTAAGCCGAAGATGCCGCCAGACGACCACGATATGCGCAAGCAGCCCGACTATTCGCTGTTGGAGCAGAATATTTATCTCTGCACTGCTCTTTTCCGCGGTATGGCTGACGCCGCCGGCGTAAAGTACGAGTTTTTCAACCAGCCTTACGGTGCGCATAGTTTTGGGCAGTTCGGCCAGGCCATGCGGAAGAGCTGGCCAATGATCGCGCGTGCTCTACACACCGCTATCTAACATCTCCGCGCCCTATACCTGCTTTTAGCTCTCTAGAAGATTCCATGGCAGTACACCAGCAGCCCGCCACCCCCTTCACCCTGGGTACGCACCTTAGTGAACCCACCGGCGCGCACGCTAGCGCATATGGCACTATCACTCGCCGTACTACCGGGGAGCCACTGGGCCGCACTGGTACTATCCACACTCCCCACGGGGATATTCACACACCCGCTTTTATCCCCGTGGGTACGCGCGCTACTGTGAAAACCCTGACACCGGAACAGATTCGCTCTACCGGTGCGCAGGCCGTCCTCGGTAACGCCTACCACCTGTATCTGCAGCCCGGCGCCGATATTGTGGATGAGGCCGGCGGCATTGCCGAGTTCATGAATTGGCATGGTCCCACCTACACGGATTCGGGTGGTTTTCAGGTGCTTTCTCTTGGCTCGGGCTTTAAGAAAGTGTTGGCGGCTGAGTTTGCTGGGACGGATCGTGATGGGGAGGTTCGCCGGGGTAAAGAGCGCATGGCGAATGTGGATGATGAGGGGGTGACGTTTCGCTCTCACTTAGATGGGTCGCGTCACCGCTTCACGCCGGAAGTCTCTATGCAGATTCAGCACCAGTTGGGTGCGGATATTATTTTCGCCTTCGATGAGCTCACCACGCTTCTTAATTCGCGCGGCTACCAGGAGGAGGCGTTGGAGCGAACCCGGCTGTGGGCGGAGCGGTGTTTAGTGGAGCATAGCCGTCTTACTGTTGAGCGCGCGCATCGCCCCCCGCAGGCATTGTGGGGTGTTATTCAGGGTGCCCAGTATGAGGATCTGCGCCGTAAAGCCTGCCGCGATCTGCAGCAACTTTCCTTGGAGTCGGAGGAGCGGGGCGGTGTTGGCTTCGGTGGCTTCGGCATTGGGGGCGCCCTGCAGAAGGAAAACCTGGGTACGATCGTGGGCTGGTGTAACCAGGAACTACCCGAGGATAAGCCACGTCACCTGCTGGGAATTTCGGAGCCGGACGATATTTTCACTGCGGTGGAAAATGGTGCGGACACGTTCGACTGTGTGGCCCCGAGCCGTCTGGGCCGCCACGGCGGTGTTTACACCAAGGATGGCCGTATGAATCTGGCGGCCGCCAAGTATAAGCGGGACTTCCGCCCTATTGACCCGGAGTTGGCGTCGTACACGTCCCAGAATTATAGCCGCGCCTATATTCGCCACCTGTTGAAGGCAGGGGAGAAGTTGGGGCAGACCTTGTGCACTATCCACAATCTGTTCTTTATTGTGCAGTTGGTGGATGGTATTCGGGCCTCTATGGAGGACGGCACCTACTGGGACTACAAGGCGGAGGTTATGGGCCGTTACTATGCGAACGGCGGCAGAAACATGATAGATCGCTAACTATTGCTGGCGGTACTGCTGCTGGCGGGGGTGTTAGCGGCGCTGGAGGTCTCAGGGCTGTCGAGATTATCCAATGACTGTTGGTAGGTGGGCTCGTGGTGTTTCATCCACTTCACCGCCTGGTAGGTGAGGGGGAGGACGATAATCTCCGCACATGTTTTCCACACGTATCCCACGGCCGCATAGTTCAGGAAGTCTTTACCGGTGGAAATACCGATAGCGGGTGCGGCTATGCTGCAGAAAATAAGGGTATCGGCTAGTTCGCCCACCAGGGTGGAGCCAATGAGGCGGGCCCAGAGACTTTTCTCACCCGTGTGTTCTTTAATCTTGACCAGTACCCAGGAGTTGAGGATTTCCCCCACCAGGTAGCCGGCCAGGCTGGCGATGAGAATGCGGGGGACAACGCCGGCCACGGCCACGAAGGCGTCTTGGTTGGTGTAGAAGTCGGCGGCGGGTAATTCGGTGGTAATCCACATGCATAGGCTCATCAGGACGAGGGCACTGAATCCCACCCACACAACGCGGCGCATGGTGCGGAAACCGTACACTTCGCTGATAACGTCACCCAGAATGTATGCCAGGGGGAAGAGGTAGAACGCCCCATCAGTGTCCAGGGGGCCTAGTTGGACGCCTTTTGTGCCGGTGATGGTGGAGATCATCATGACGGCTACGAAGAAGACTGCCAGCGGCATGACGTGGCTACTGGTGGAGTGTGCGAAGGCCGCGCGCGATGCGGCATGGGTGCCGTCTGCGGTAGCGGTGGTGTCCTGCGTGGGGTGTTTGGAGTCTGTCACGTGTTCCATTATGGCTAGTGGGGAGGCCGTTGGGCTAGTCCGCTCAGGAGGTTCGGTGTTCAGGAATACTTATGGGAATGTCCACAAGGGTGTGTAAGGGAAAGAATGGGAGACGCTGCTGGGACACTATTTTGGCGTAAAGACAACCTTTAGGTAAACTTCTACCCGGAGGATTCGCCTAGTGGCCTATGGCGCTCGCCTGGAACGCGGGTTGGGGTTTATAGCTCCTCGCGGGTTCAAATCCCGCATCCTCCGCCACTAGAAAGGCCCCGTCATTGCGACTTAGCATGACGGGGCCTTTCGTATGTTTTATGTATCTCCATGAGGTGTCAGTCTGGGCGACGCATGCGCTATTTTGCTTCTTCCACGCGCACGAGGTTGGGGAAGAAGGGGCGTAGTTGCCGGTCTACATGGAAAAGTAGGGTGCGGCCAATCGCTGGACAGTTTCGGCAGGCGCCACCCATGGAAATTTTTACAACACCGTCTTGTACGCTCACCAGCCGCATTGTGCCACCGTGGGAGGCGGCGAAGCGTCCAGCTGCGCCGCCGAGGAGTTCCTCCACTGCTGCCCGTAGTTCCGCATCGGTACTGCCGCCTATGCTGGGGACGTCAAGGGAGCCGGTGGGCCACCCGCATTTACCTGTACTAGTACCTGCACTAGCCTCACTCGCACCAGCATTGTCTGCGGTGATGGGGGTGGAGATGGCGGCGAAAAGGTCATGGCGGAGCCGCGTCGCCAACGGTGCACTTTTCTCTGCGCCGTTTACCTCGGCTGCCGCGTTGCTGTCTGTCACCGGGCTGCGGCTTTGCCAGGAACCGCCTTCCGGTAGCACAGTGGTGATGAGTCCGGGGGCGAGGGAGATATGGGCGAGTTCGCCGCGTTCTAGGTAGCCCAGAATGGACTGCGGCATGGCGTCTTGGGCTGCCAGTTGGCGGGCTTCCTGCAGTCCACCAGACCAGGTGAAGCGAATGAGTCCAGGCCCCACCACCCACTCGAGTTCCAGTGGGTTCGGGGTGGTTTGGGGGTAGAAGAGAAGTGGTGTAGCCATGCTATAGCTATGCTACAGCCGTGTTATATGGCCATGATGCCAATTGTTATCCACCTGGCCGCATAGGCCAGTACCCAGGCCAGGACCAGCGAGTATGTCAGCGCAATAAGAGGCCACTTCCACGAGTTTGTTTCGGATCTGATAGCGCCCACTGTGGACATGCACTGTAGGGCGTAGGCGAAGAAGATAAGGAGCGCCACAATTGTGGGTGTGGTGAACACTTTTTCACCCTTGTGGGGGCCTTCTGTGAAGGTCATTTTTTGTAGCGCGTCCGTGGAGTTGTCGGGGTCTTGTGCGGCGGCTGTTTGCCCCATGGTGGCTACGAATACTTCACGGGCCGCCAAGGAGCCAATGAGGCCGATGGTGATGCGCCAGTCGAATCCGAGGGGGCTAAAGATGGGTTCTACAGCCTTGCCGATGCTGGCGGCAACGGAGTGGTCGGTGGTGTATTCGACGGCCTGTACGTCATCTAGGTGTTGTTCGTCGATAACTTTTTGCTGGGAGGGGAAGTTCATTAGTCCCCAGACAATAATGGTGGAGACGAGGATAATGCGGCCGACTTTGCTGAGGAATATCTTGGTGGATTTCCACATGTCGGAGAGAACAGTTTTGCCGGTGGGGAGGCGGTAGGGTGGCATCTCCATGTAGAAGGGGACGTGTTCGCTTTTCAGGTTGGTGTGTTTGAAAACCCAGGCGGCTAGCATGGCGCTGGCGCCACCAAGAACATAGAGACCGAAGAGGACGATGCCCTGGATGGAGAAGGGGCCCGCGTGTTTATTGGGGTCTACCAGCATTCCTACTAGGAGGAGGTAGACGGGGAGGCGGGCGGAGCATGTCATGAGGGGGGCAGCCATGATGGTGGCTATGCGGTCTTTGGAGGAGGGCATGGTGCGGGTGGCCATAATGCCAGGTACGGCGCAGGCAACACTGGAGAGGAGGGCGACGAAGGCGCGTCCTTCCAGGCCGGCGCTGGCCATGACACGGTCCATGAGGTAGGCGGCGCGGGACATGTAGCCGATGTTGTCCATCAGGCTGATAAGGAGGAAGAGGAGCAGGATTTGGGGGACGAACACGAGGACGCCGCCAACACCGCCGATGAGGGCATTGTTAACGAAGCTGGCCAACAGTGGGTTGGTGATGTGGTCGGCACTGAGGTCACCGAGCCAGGCGAAGAAGTCCTCTATCCAGCCCTGGAAGGGGGCTGCCACGGTGAAGATCACCTGGAAGAAGAGGAACATGATGAGGAAGAAGAACAAGGTACCGAAGACGGGGTGCAGAAGTACCTTATCTACTTTGCTGGTAGTGGTGTTTTCCTGGGGTGCCTCATAGTGCGAGAGGGCGAGCATGGAGTGTGTCCAGGATTCACGCTCGGGTCCGGGTTCGGCGGGTGGGGCAACAATGGGGGTGGGCCAGGAAGTGGGGTCTTCTACGAGTTTCCGCAGTTCTGTGAAGCCTTTTTTGCGGTTGCCAATAACGCCCACAACGGGTATTCCGAGCCCGGCGGAGAGGGCGTCAATGTCGATACTGCCGCCGAGCTTGTCCAGTTCGTCCGTCATGGTGAGGACGAGGGCGGCAGGTAGTCCTAGGGAGAGTGCCTGGGCGACGAGGTTGAGGGAGCGGTGCAGGGTGGTGGAGTCGACGACTATGAGGATCGCCTGGGGGGAGGGAACCCCTGCGAGGTTGCCGGCGAGGAGGTCGGTGACGACTTTTTCATCGGGGCTGATGGGGTCCAGGGAGTAGGTGCCGGGGAGGTCTTCCAGAATAACGTTGGGGCTAACGTGTCCCTCTGTGTGGGTGACGGTGATTCCGGGGTAGTTACCGGTTTTGGCGTTGAGGCCAGTGAGTTTGTTGAAGACGGAGGTTTTGCCGGCGTTAGGGGAGCCAATGAGGGCGATACGGGTGGTGGGGGTGGCGGTAGCGTCGTTATCCCGTTCGGTGAGGGCTACACTACCCCCTTTTTTCCCGTGGAGTTTTGTATGTGCGCAGGCATCAGGATTGTGGCAGCTGGCCATGATTCCTCATTCTTCATTCTTTGTGGAGTTGTACCGTCAACAGGATGTTAGTGATTAGGGGCTGGTTGGGGTGGTGACGTGGAGTTGTTGGGCTTCGCTTTTTCGCAGGCAGATGTTGTAGTCGCGGAGGCGGAACATGCTGGGGTCGCCCATGGGGGCGCGGCGCGTCATGGTAATGGGAGTGCCGGGGGCGAAGCCGAGATCGTTGAGGCGTCTGCGGACGGCATCGGGGGCTTCTTCAGAGATAGAAGTGATGATGGCACTGTCTCCGGGTGTGAGGTCGGAGAGTAGGCAGACGTTATTGGGCATAAGCAGTTCTTTCAGCGAGGTTGGCAGTAGTGCCGGGCGTAATAGTACGGCAAAACCTATACTGACGATTGCATGAACAGTATAGCCTACCCTTAGTTAAAGACACTATTGAGAAGGCCCTTTACAGGTGTCTAATAAATCACAGTAAAACTGAGGAGCCTTCCTACACTTTTGTCGCAACCTCTCTCCCCATTGTTCTGACGTTAAGGAAGAGGACAGGTAGCATGGGGCATACATATCAACGCGGTCTGTCGTTACCTACGCGTGCACCATAGACCTAGGGAAGGCCCCATAATGGACGAGAATCTTACCCCCGATCCTGCCGATGAAGAAGACACTTCTCAAGCTCCCATAGCTCCTTCAACCCCCGAGTTTGAGGCCGCTCAAGAAGCTGATGAGATAGCTGACGAGACGCCCACTCACCTGCACGTCCACGACAGAAAACATGGTCACGCACACGACAAATCACACGACAAAGCACATGATAAAGTGCATGACCACGATAAAACACATAGCCACGGTAAAACGCATAATAATGATGACGTGAGTGACCAGACTAAAGAACGCAGTGAAAAAGTGCATAGCCACGAAGAGTTGCACAGCGAAGAGGTACACGACCAAGACACGCCACAATCTCCCGAAGAAATTGCTTCTATTGAGGAAGAAAATAAGCAGCGCGCTCGGAATATCAACAAGATTTTTGCGGCCATGATGACAACGCTCATCGTTATTGCCGTTATTTTCCTTGCCATCTATATTCCCTGGCGGAAGAACCAAAATAATCTTCCGGACCCCACAACTCCCTCCGTGGAGAAGGTTCTTCCCACCTCCTCCGCTCCCGTGAAGTAGCGGAGGTAGTTGACATGATTTTGGCTGACAAGATTATCCAACTGCGTAAGCAACGCGACTGGTCCCAGGAAGAATTAGCACAAAAGATTGGTGTCAGTCGCCAAACTGTCTCCGCATGGGAAACCTCCCAAAGTTCCCCCGAAATTAGCCATATTATTGCCCTCAGTAATCTTCTGGGGGTCAGTACTGACTATCTCCTTCGCGACGACATGGAGGAACTTCCCCCCACCGACGCGGGGGATTCCTTCCCCAGCCTTACCCACAGTACCCACCGGCAACTCTCACTCGAGGGCGCAAACGCATTCCTCGCTGCGAAAGAAAACTCCGCCCTCCCCATGGCCATCGGCTGCATGCTATGCTCCCTGGCCATTGTCGTCCTCATCTTCTTCTGCACATGGAGTGGCCTCTCGGAAAGCACCCGTGGCCCCCTGGGGTTCGCCCTCGCCGCCGTCCTGGTAGCAATTGGTGTTTCTCTTTTCATCATCAACCACAACCGCACGAAAAAGTGGGAGTGGATAGAAAAGGAGCCCTTCGACACCGCCTACGGGGTGGGTGGTATGGCGAAACAGCGTCGCGACGCCTTCCAAACCTCCTACACCACTAACCTTGTGACGTCGGCGGTACTCCTTATTGCCGCCATCGTCCTTTTCGCCCTTACGGACCTACTGGCTAACAGCACCAAGATTGATGCTGGAAGTTTCGTGGCCTTGGGCTTCGCCGTGGCGAGTATTTCCGTTTTTCTCCTGACCCGCAACAGTATTATTAACGATTCTTTCCACTCGGTTCTCCAAGATGGTAAGCGCAGCCCGGAGGACAAGATGGTGACAACCCGGCTGGAACCCATCATGAGTATTTACTGGATGCTCATGGTGTTCCTGTATCTCCTCATCAGTTTCACAACTGACGACTGGAACACAACATGGGTTATCTGGCCGGTAGCCGGTGTGGGGTCTGTTCTGCTTTCCTCTATAGTTGCCCACGTTATGCGACGGAAAATGGTGAATACGGACCAGCCTGCTGACACTGCAGACTCTGCTGACGCTGTAGATGCTGCTGACACTGCGGACTCTGCTGACGCTGTAGATGCTGCTGACACTGCGGACTCTGCTTCTGCGTCCTCGCGCTAAACTCCACCCTATGGTCAACTTTATGGGAGCTGGACGTTTCGCCCCCACACCCTCGGGAGACCTCCACCTGGGAAACCTACGCACCGCACTACTGGCCTACACTGCCGCCCGCAGCACCGGGCGCAGTTTCCGCATGCGTGTAGAGGACCTCGACGAACAACGCTGCTCCCGTGACATTGCCGAACGTCAACTAGCCGACCTGGCCGCCCTCGGAATTGAGTGGGATGGCGACATTATGTGGCAGTCCCGCCGCCATGCCGCCTACCAGGCTGCCGTGGATAAGCTCGCCGCTCAAGGGCTGGTGTACGAATGTTACTGTTCGCGCCGGGAAATCCTGGAGGCACCCCGCGCCCCGCATTCCCCGCCGGGATCCTACCCGGGTACCTGCCGCAACCTCACCGAAGAACAGCGTGCCGCTAAACGCGCAGAACTTGCCGCCGCAGCGAATTTCCGTCAGCCCGCTTTACGTCTGCGCGCGCAGGTAACGGAGTGGACAGTTCCGGAAGAGTGCGCGGTGGAGGGGGCACGGCCGGGACATCCGCAACCCTATACCGGTGTAGTGGATGATGTTGTGTTGCGTCGCGGTGACGGCATGTGGGCCTACAACTTGGCGGTGGTCGTTGATGATGCCGCCCAGGGGGTAGACCAGGTGGTGCGGGGTGAGGATCTTCTCTCGTCAGCCCCGCGGCAAGCCTATCTGGCGCACTTATTAGGGTTGCCACCCGTCACCTACCGGCATGTACCACTGATGCGGGACAAGCAAGGAAAACGCCTGGCAAAACGGGCGGGTGGTGCCGGTATGACATTGCAGTCGGAATTGGCGAAGGGTCGTACTGCCGCACAGGTGCGGGACTGGCTCCTGCGGAATCCCCTCAGCTAATGGAGGACAGTAGTGGTGGGGAGGATACGTAGAGTTTCCCTGAATGATAAGAACCGCTAAACTGTTGTGTGGGCACCGCGCGGCGTCCATCCTGTGAATCCCCCCAGGGCCGGAAGGCAGCAAGGGTCAGCGGGCTCTGGCGGGTGCGCGGCGCCCGCTTTTTTTATGCCAATTTTAGAAAGGCTTCTCATGTCACTGTCGACGATGAGCCGCGAAGAGCTGGAAGCTCTCTCCCACGAGATCAACACCCGCTACGAAGACTTCAAGGGTAAAAATCTTTCACTGGATCTCACTCGCGGTAAGCCTTCCGCCCAGCAACTCGACCTCTCCAATGGTCTCCTTTCGCTGCTCGGTGAAGGCTCAACCACGGATGTAGACGGTACCGATGCCCGCAACTATGGGAACTTGGCTGGCCTGAAATCCATTCGTACTATCTGGGCCGACATTCTTGGGGTACCTGTCGAGGAGATCATTGCCGAAAATAATGCCAGCCTGGAGATTATGCACTACGTGCTCACATTCGCCATGCTGCACGGCCTCCCCTCCAGCCCCCAACCATGGGTAAAAGAAAACACCTTAAAGTGGCTCTGCCCCGTCCCCGGCTATGACCGCCACTTCTCCATCACGGAAACACTGGGTTTTGAGATGATCCAGGTTCCCATGAACGAGGACGGCCCCGACGCTGACGCTATCGCTGACCTCGTCGCCAATGATCCCTCTATTAAGGGCATGTGGCTGGTGCCAGTATTCGCCAATCCGGACGGTACTGTTACCTCCCAGGAGGTTGCCGAGAAGCTTGTTTCTATGCCTACTGCCGCCTCTGATTTCACCATCATGTGGGATAACGCTTACGGTATTCACACGCTCACCGATGAATTCCCCGAGATTCTGCCCATCGTCAAGATGGCTGCCGATGCGGGCCACCCGGATCGTGTTTTCCAGCTGACGTCTTCTTCTAAGATCACTTTCGCCGGTGCTGGTGTTAGCTTCCTTAACACTTCCTCCACCAACCTGGACTGGTACAAGAAGTACCTGGGTATTGCCACTATCGGCCCGAACAAGATTAGCCAGCTGGCGCATGTTCGTTTCTTCGGCAATGCAGATGGTGTCAAAGCCCACATGCTGAAGCACAAGGACATTCTTGCCCCCAAGTTTGCGGCCGTGGAGAAGATCCTGGCTGAGCGCCTGGGCGAGTACGACGTGGCTACCTGGACTGAGCCGAAGGGCGGCTACTTCATCTCTCTTGATGTTGTTCCGGGTACCGCGAAGCGCGTGGTTGCTCTCGCCGCCGAGGCTGGTATTAAGCTCACCAATGCTGGTTCCGCCTACCCCAAGGGTGAGGATCCGAAGGAGACCAACATTCGCCTGGCCCCGTCTCTTCCCCCGTTGGAGGAGATTACCGTCGCCATGGATGGTGTTGCTACATGCGTGCTGAAAGCTGCTCTTGAGAAGGCACTAGCTGCGTAATCCGCCACCATTTCACCAATGACATGTAGTCATTACACGTGGTGATGGTATAGAGAAATACATACAGAAAGCCCCGGTCATGCTCTCCAAAACAGACCGGGGCTTTCCTCACATCATGCGGTTTCCACCTGGAAGGGTGCATGGTTAGTGGCGGTTACTCTACATGATGCTTCTCTGGCCGTTTCACACTGGTTGGGACGAGAGTCTGCGAAAACCCGTCCGCCACGGAAGCGGCAAGTTCAATAAAAGCGCGGCGGGTAGCCTTGCCCATTTTGTCCATATCCACTTCGGAGCCTTCCGCAAGGTGCTCATCGAAGGGGATAAGGTGGACGGCGGCGCAGCGCTGGTTAAAGGTGGCCTGGAGTTGGTCCATGTCGATACTGGCGGAGCCGGCGCGGCTGGAACAGATGGCTACCACAGTGCGTTTCACAAGGTGTTGGTAGCCGTGCGCGTCCAGCCAGTTGAGGGTGGACCAGGCACTTCGGGCACCATCAATAGCGGGGGAGGAGACCAGCACAAGCGAATCTGCTAGGTCGAGGACGCCGTGCATGGCATCGTGCATAAGGCCAGTACCGCAGTCTGTAAGAATGATGTTGTAGAAGGACTGCAGAATGTCGATAGTGCGGCGGTAGTCCTTTTCGGAGAAGGCTTCACTAATGGCCGGATCGGATTCTGAGGCCAATACTTCCAGACGGGAGAGAGCCTGTGACGTGTGGGCTCGTACGTCCGAGTAGCGGTGAATGGAGGGGTCTTCGAGGAGGTCCCGCACAGTGGAATTCGTCTGCTGGGGTACGCGTTGTGCGAGGGTACCTAAGTCCGGGTTGGCGTCAATGGCGATAATGCGGTCCCCGCGTAGGGACGCGAAAGTGGATCCCAGTCCAACAGTGGTGGTGGTTTTCCCCACCCCGCCTTTGAGTGACAAACACGCAATGCGGTAGTCGCCACGAACGTTTTGGCGGACGCGTTCCTTTAACGCCTCTACTTCTTTTTCTTCAGTGGATAGTCCGGGGTTGATGGTGCCGCGGCTGGCTTTATAAATAAACTTCCGCCAGCCACTCTGCGGGACGGCCTTCGCGGTGGGAACATTCTGCACAGTGTCGATAGCGGACAGTGTGGATGGAGAGGGTGTAGATGGTGTAGGAGCGTTGTTAACGTGGGTGGCAGTCTGGCCGGATAGGGCAGTGTTGTCGGGGGAATAGACGGGAGGAGTGGGAGAGTAGGCAGGATCGCGGAAACCTAGGTAGGGATCACTAAAGGACGGTGATGGTGTCGTCGGCTCCTTATAGGCAGGTGGGAAGGCGCTTTCAAAAGACTGCGGAGGAGTGGGGGTAGTTGCGTCATCGGACAGAAGAAATGGGCGTTCGCCCGGGTCCGGATCGACGATAGGAAGTTCTGTGGTGGTGATGCGCTTCGGAGGGATAGAGGGTGTAAAGGGCGTAGAGGGTTGGGCGTTGTAGTGGTCGCCACCGAATTCTGAATAAACCATGCTTTTACTCCTAAGGTGGGCTCTTACGGTAGCTTCCCGTGGAGAGTGGAGAACGCGGTAAAGCGCAGTGCGGGAAGCACGGACAAGTATGGGGGATAAGGTTCCCCCGTGGGGGAGCTACTTGTGTCAGAAATGCTCTTTTATTGATCAAAAAATGCTCTTTTACCTGCAGTTACGATGTTTTTACAAGTAATAAAAAAATTTTTAAAAAAGTGGTGAATACCGCCAAGTGCGGCGAATTCTGCGCATGCCCATAAGGAGGAGACTGTCTGCACATAACCCACGTTTGGGGTGGCAGGCTTGCTGAGCTGTGTTTGTCGCACTGTCCGGGTAGGCTCTAAAGCGTGGCGCTTTACCATAAGTACCGTCCCGCTACTTTCGCTGAAGTAGTTGGGCAGGAGCATGTAACCGAGCCGCTGATGCAAGCATTAGACAGCGGCCACATTAACCATGCCTATTTATTCTCCGGTCCGCGCGGTACCGGCAAAACGTCCTCCGCGCGTATCCTCGCCCGTTCCCTGAACTGTGCCGAGGGCCCCACCAGCACCCCCTGCGGCAAGTGCGCGTCGTGCTTGGCGCTCGCCCCCGGTGGCCCCGGTAACCTCGACGTCACCGAACTGGACGCGGCCTCCCACGGTGGTGTGGACGATGCCCGTGAACTGCGCGACCGTGCCTTCTATGCGCCCGCCGAATCCCGCTACCGGGTTTTCATTATTGACGAGGCCCACATGGTCACCTCCGCCGGCTTCAACGCCCTGTTGAAGATTGTGGAGGAGCCACCCGAGCATCTCATTTTCATTTTTGCAACGACGGAGCCGGAGAAAGTTCTCCCCACCATTAAGTCCCGTACCCACCACTACCCGTTCCGTCTCCTCGCCCCTAACGCTATGCGTGGACTGCTGGAACGCATTTGTGAGCAGGAGGGTGTCAAGGTGGACCCGGCAGTCTACCCGCTGGTTATTCGCGCCGGTGGTGGTTCCCCTCGTGACGCTCTTTCCGTACTGGACCAGCTTATGGCGGGTTCTGGCGAGGACGGCATCACCTACCAGAGTGCCCTCGCTCTCCTGGGTGCCACTGACGTTGCTCTTATCGATGATGCGGTTAACGCCCTGGCTGCGGCGGATCGCTCCGGCATGTTCGGCACTATTGAGCGGGTTATTGCCGCCGGACATGATCCACGCCGGTTCACCAGCGACCTCCTCGACCGTTTCCGCGACCTCATTATGCTGCAGTCGGTAAAAGATGCGGCAGATACGGGCCTGGTGGACGCCCCCGACGACCAGATGGAGCGCATGATAGCTCAGGCCAAGGAATTGGGCCCTGCCACCGCCACACGCTTCGCTGATGTTTTGAGCACGGGGCTGAAAGATATGCGGGGAGCAACATCACCGCGCTTACTGCTAGAAATTATGTCGGCACGCATGCTGCTACCCGCCACCGACGATTCCTACGAAGCACTATTGCAGCGCGTGGAGCAGCTGGAACGCGGTGTAGGGTCCAATATTTCTCTGAATACGCCTGCTCATCAGAATGCGGCAATGGAACCTCCCGTTTCTTCCGCCCCACACATTTCCCGTGAGGAGGCCGCCCGTAACGCTACGGAGGGAACAGCCCGTATTCGTGCTGTTATGGCGGAGAAGAAGGCTAAAAAGGAAGCGTCGCAAGAATCTCAGCCCGTTCAGGCCGCTGCGTCTGCACAAGCTGTTCCGGCCGCACAGGCTGCCTCAGCTGGGCAGTCTGCACAGTCTGCCTCGACTGCACAGTCCACTCCGTCTACACAGACGGTTGAATCTTCGGAAAACAGTTCTGCTGCAAGCGATCTGACCGCGGAAACTTTCTCCAACCAGTGGGTGGCTATCCGTAATGCAGTTCGTGCACAGTCCCGCACACTGGACGTTATGCTCGCTACCGCCCGTGTGGTGGACTACCAGCCGGATACTGCCCAACTATCCATTAGCCACACGTCCGGCCCCCTCGTCTCCCGCATTAACGAACCCCGGCATATTGCATTGTTGACGGACGCTATTGCCCACACGCTGGGTGTACAGGTGCATGTTCGGTGCCTCACTGCACAAGATGCCGCCCGCAGTGCAGGCACCTCTACCACGCATGACCCAGCTGCACAGTCTGCTTCTGCACAGTCCCATACTGCACAATCCACTTCTGCACAGTCTTATGCTGAACGGCTACAGTCTGCGAGGGCGCATGCTAAGGCGTCGCCGACTGGCGGCGTTTCACATGGTGGAACGTCACCTGCTAGTGCAACACCTGCCGACCCCACTGGTGATGCGACCTCGAGCGATGGTGGCCCTGCCAACAGTGGCCCTGCTGACAGTGCGCCTGCCGACAGCGAGTCTGCTACTGGTTCTTCGGAGCAGTCCAGTGAAGCAGATAGTATTAACCAGATGTTGGCTGATGCTGCCGACCCCACACAAAAGAATCTTGACCACCGCAGTGCCGCCGATATTGCTATCGAACATCTGCAAGAAACGTTGGGCGCCACACTCATAGAGGATGATGATAACTAAGTGTATGAAGGACCCGTCCAAAACCTCATTGACGAGCTCGGACGCCTCCCCGGAGTAGGCCCCAAAGGTGCTCAGCGTATCGCCTTCCACCTCCTCAACCAGGAACCCGATACAATTGACCGCCTCGCAAACGCTGTTGCCGCACTCCGCGACGGCGTCACCTACTGCCACATTTGCGGAAACGTCTCCGAAACCGACACATGCAGCATCTGCTCCGACCCCAAACGAGACCTCGACGTCATCTGCGTGGTGGAGGAATCCAAAGACGTACAAGCCATTGAACGCACCCGCGAATTTCACGGCCGCTACCACGTGCTCGGTGGGGCACTGGACCCACTGAAAGGTATTGGCCCAGACCAACTCAACATCCGGAATCTGCTCACCCGCATCGCCCAACCCGTGGAGGACTATAAAGGAGACCCCACTGATATTCACATCAGTGAGGTCATCCTAGCCACCAACCCCAATACCGTCGGCGAAGCGACCGCCAGCTACCTGGCCCGTATTCTCAAGGATTTCCCCAATCTTACGGTGAGCCGCCTGGCCACTGGCCTCTCCATGGGTGGCGATATTGAATTTGCGGACGAGCTCACACTAGGCCGCGCCCTCCAAGGACGACGCAGCATCTTCTAGAGCTCTCTAGCAGTCCTTTAGTGTGGTAAGCCAGCTCAGGCTAGCTCAGTAACCGCTAGTCCAGTAGCAGCCCGGCGCGTACATCCTCAGCAGTCTGTGCGGAAACAACCTCGGCCAGAATAGTGAGAGCAAATTCTAGCGCCCAACCAGGCCCATGCCCGGTGATGATCTTCCCATCCACAACCGCTGGAACATCCAGCATGGTGGCGCCGTCGCAGTACTTTTCAAAACCGGGGTAGCAGGTGGCATTCTTGCCCTTCAGGAGGCCAAGCCCACCCAACACCATGGGGGCGGCGCAGATAGCGGCCACATACTTGTCGCTCTTAGCGCGGGCCACAATTTCTTTCTTCAACCCCTCGTGGTCGTTGAAAGCAGTGGTGCCGCCCGGAACAACAAGCACATCCGCACCCTGCGCATCCACATTGGCGAACATGGCGTCTGCCTGGACGGGAATGGCATGGCTACCCGTCACCGTCCGGGATTCGGTGAGGGAAGCGGTGGTCACGTCCACTCCGCCGCGGCGCAGAATGTCTACCGTGGCAAGGGCTTCAATCTCCTCAAAACCATCAATAAGAACAACAACAGCAGTGGTCATTTTTATGCTCCTTTACCGGTGATCAGGTGAGGTCTTCTATTTATGTTTTAGCAGCCTCCGCGTGCTTTTCGGTCCGCTTCGGCTTCTTCGTCCACGCTTGTGTCGTGGGAGGCGTTCACCATGTCGTCCCATTCCACGATCTTCTTCCGCTCGCGTCCTTCCTGCGCGCCGCGTTTCTTCTCGTGAACGTCTAGGCGGTACCAGCCGGTCCAGTCAGTAATTTTCTTCGGCAGGTTATCCAGCCAAGTACGGGCTTCTTCTGGTGACGGGTGTGCTGGCTGGTTGAGTTTGCCTGCCGCCCAGTCCTCCAGGAGGTTCTGGATGGTTTCGTTGGCGTCAGATTTAGTGTTGCCAATAAGTCCGACGGGGCCACGCTTTACCCAACCGGTGGTGTACAGCGGGGCAATATGGTCGCCGGCCTGGTCAACGACACGTCCGGCCACGTTTTCAATGGTGCCGAGGGTGTGGTTGAAGGGAATACCGGGCAGTTCGGAGGAGAGGTAACCGACGGCGCGGTAGACCTGGCCGACCTCCCAGTCGGTGGCCTTTCCGGTACCGGTAACACCGCCCTTGCCGTTGAGCTGGGTACGTTCGGTGCGGATACCGGCCACTTTGCCGTCTTTGCCCAGGATTTCGACGGGGGATTCAAAGAGGTGGATATAGATTTTGCAGATATCCGGGTTGGGGTCCTCGTCGCGCATGGCGTAGTTTTCCAGCGTGGTGCACACCATGTCGGTGGCTTTAGCGGCGCGCCGGGCTTCTTCGGAGGCCTTGTCGTAGTCAATATCTTCGGGGTTAACAAGAACTTGGACGTTTGGTGAGTGGTCCAGTTCGCGCAGTTCAACGGGGGTGTATTTGGCTTGGGCGGGGCCGCGGCGGCCGAAAACGTGAACTTCTTTTACCTTGGAGGCTTTAAGGCACTCGTAGACGTTGTCGGGGATTTCGGTGACGTGGAGTTCGTCGGCGGTTTTCGCGAGGATGCGGGAGACGTCCAGGGAGACGTTGCCGACGCCGATAACGGCTACTTTTTCGGAGTCGAGGGGCCACTGGCGGGGGAATTCGGGTTGGCCGTCGTACCAGGCGACGAATTCGGCGGCGCCGTAGGATCCGTCTAGGTCAATGCCGGGAATGTTGAGGGCGCGGTCGGCTTTTGCGCCGGTGGCGAAGATGACGGCGTCGTAGTACTGGAGGAGGTTGTCGAGGGTGACGTCGGTTCCGAATTCGACGTTGCCGAAGAAGCGTACTTGTTGTTTGTTGAGTACTTTGTGCAGGTTGGCGATGATGCCTTTAATGCGGGGGTGGTCGGGTGCTACGCCGTAGCGGATGAGGCCGAAGGGGGCGGGCATGCGTTCGAGGATATCGATGCTGACGCCGGGGTCTTGGGCGGCGGCGGATTTCATAAGGCAGTCCGAGGCGTAGATACCTGCTGGGCCAGAGCCGATGATGGCGACGCGGAGGGGTCGGGTCATAATTACTTCTTCTACAGTCGAGGTCAGAGTGTCATTTAGTGTGGCTTCTATTCTACAGAACGGGGCAAGAAAACTATTTTGTAAAAAGTGTACCGAAAAACTTGCACCACAAGGTTAGCCTACCCTAAGATAATTATTGCGAGATGGAGTAAGGGCAGATACTCCTCCTCGTTCGTCACAAGATATCAGCGACCCCCACGCACGCGCTCCGGTGGGGGTCGCTGGTAATTTAGGCCACACTTCCCACGGTCACCCCTCTAAAAAAGTGCCCACACACCTCTTCACCAGTAAAATGGGCACCGTGGATCATGATGGCGATGGAATGTGTATTGGGCCCCAAGACGAACACTGCTGGGGCGTATTCGGTGCAGCAGGACTTCTCCTCCGCGCCCCCGCCGCAGACGGTACTCCCCTCATCCTTATGCAACATCGAGCCGAATGGACCAATGCCGGCGGCACCTGGGGACTCCCCGGGGGAGCAATAGACTCCCACGAAAGCCCCATAGAAGGAGCCCTCCGCGAAGTCCACGAAGAAACCCACATCGCCCTCAACCCCGCCCGTGCCCGCTGGTCCGCCCCCACCGCCGGAATGCGGTTTGTGAAACGCCTCACCCGCGACTTCGATCCCCTGGGGGACCGCATCTCCCGCAGCGGCGACCACTACTTTGAACGCGTGGACACAACGAGCGGTCTATGGACCTACACTACCGTTGTGGCGGACCTCAACGCGCCCGTAGACTTCCAAGCTGACGAAGAATCCAAAGAACTCGCCTGGCTCTCCGAAGATGAAGTGTCCCAACTGGAACTCATTCCCGGATTTGGGCGCGTCTGGCCCGCCCTCAAAACAACCGAAGCCGACCTCATTATTGATGGCGAATCCATCTACTCTGGCCAGGATAAACACTGGTGGCAAAGCGATCGCAGCAGGGCCGATAGTATCCTCGGGAAAATTGCGAAACACCGTCCCTGGGTGTGGCGCCGCCGCCACGCCACCGATTTTCTTGACGCGGACGGGTGCGCGCAAGAAACTACCGAACCGGGTTTCTACTGGACCGCACACTGCACAGTTGTGCTAGGTGGAAAAATTACGGGCGCGCGGGAGGATAGAGCCCTGCCCTACACCGTACAAAGTTACTTCCACACCGTTGACTCAGACAGCGACTCCGCCTCGCTGGTGCGCACAATGGTGTTGGAGAATGTGGCGAAGCGCCGCAACACTATTGTGGTCACTGAAAATACTGGCCTTATTGAGGAACTACCGCAGAATTTCATTCACGTGTGGGACAATTCCTGCCTTTCCCAGCTGAATTCTTCCCAGTCTCTTTCGTCGCAGTCTCGTTCTGCCGGGTCTAGCTCTTCTTCGTAACTTGTTTAGAGTTTGGCACGCTTAGGGGATCGTCAATATGTCCCACAAGGGAACCCACTGAGTCAATAATGCGGCTGGGGCGGTACGGCCATTGGCGTGCTATTTTCACCGTGGAAATACCGGAGAGCACCAGGAACGTGTGCATGCCGGCCTCCAGACCAGACTTCACATCCGTGTCCATGCGGTCGCCAATCATAATGGTTTCCTCCGAGTGCGCATGCATAGCGCGGAGCGCGGAACGCATCATCATCGGGTTTGGCTTCCCAATGTAGTAGGGTTCTTTCCCTGTTGACGTCATAATGAGGGACGCCACCGACCCTGTTGCAGGCAGGACACCCTCCGGGCAAGGGCCCGTGTTATCCGGGTTTGTGCAGATAAACTTGGCGCCTTTCAAAATGAGGTTGATGGCCTTCGTGATAGCTTCAAAACTATAGGTACGAGTTTCCCCCAGCACCACATAGTCTGGGTCGGTATCGGTGAGAATATAGCCGGCCTCGTGGATAGCGGTTGTGAGGCCAGTTTCTCCCACCACGTAGGCGGTTCCGTGTGGGTTTTGCTCGTCTAGGAATGCGGCGGTGGCCAGCGCCGATGTCCAAATATGGTCGGCGGGAATATCAATGCCGGATAGGCGCAGGCGGGCCGCTAAATCGCGGGGCGTAAAAATAGAGTTATTGGTAAGCACCATATAGTGGGTGCCGCTGTCTTTGAGTTCTTGTAGGAAATCTTTGGCACCGTCAATGGGCTTGTCCTCTTGAATAAGGACTCCATCCATATCGGTGAGGAAATTCCACTGGGTGGTAGCCGAGGATGTTTTTGTGGGAGAGTGTTCCGCGGGGGAGGTTTTTGTGGGGGATGTTTCCGAGTTGTGCGTAGCCATACCCTCATTGTCGCAGCTCTCCTGGAAAATATTAAGAGTTTTCTAGCGAGATATTGAGACGCAGTACACCCTAAGAAAATTCGTCTGGATGTAATTTTGGTCACTACAATGGGGCGTAAGGGCGCAGCCTGGAGTTCTGTACTATCCGAGCTCACACTAATTTATGGACACAATTGCCATGAGCGCAGCCGCCACAACCCTGGCGCTTCCGCGCACGTGACGAAACATAAGGAATCGATGACTTTTATGAAGCGGAAACACACACCCTTCTACATCATGGCATCGGCCACCCATACCGACACCTACACCATCACAAAGAACCTCCTCCACAGTCTGAAAGACGCCGGATACACCGTTGGTATCTTCCGCCCCCTCAACCCCCTCGCCTCCACCAGCACAGACGTTTTCCTGCACATGCTTGTGGACGAGAGTAACACCAGTCTCAGCTACGACGACTGTACGGGCGTTGACTACCTCACCGCGGTCACAGACCGCAACGCCGCCCTCAGCACTATCATTGCCCGCTTCGCCGCCGTCCAAGACACCTGCGATATTGTCCTCATTCTTGGCAGTGACTACTCCGCAAACATGGCAGGCGAATGCGACCTTAACGCCACCATCGCCATGAACCTGGGTGCACACCTGCTTCTTGTGGAGAGCTTTAACGGCCAGGACGCCGCCACTTTCCAATCCGTCTGCCGCGCTACCGTCCAGTACCTCCGCGACAACCATCACGCCCCAGCAGCCCTCATTATTGACGCTGCCTCTGCCGATGACACTGCTTCTGCTAACGCTGCCTCTACTAACGCTGCTCTTGCCGATGCTCTCGAGCTTCCCGTCTTTACCGCCGCGGACTTCTCTACAGACGCTCTTCTGGAACTTCCGGCCCCCACTGCCGTCACCCCCCACATGTTCCAGTACCAGCTGCTAGAACGAGCCAAGGCCAACAAGAAACACATTGTGCTCCCAGAAGGCGACGATGATCGCATTCTGAAAGCAGCCCATATCATTCTTCGCGAGGGCTTCGCAGACCTCACTATCCTGGGCGATCCGGACACTATCCGCACCCGCGCCCAGCAGCTTGGCCTGGACCTCTCCGCCGCTACCCTCCTGGACCCAACGCATTATGAGGGCCTCGACGAGTTCGTGGAAACCTACTACGAACTGCGCAAGCACAAGGGCATCAGCATGGACGATGCCCGTCAGAAACTACAGGACATCAGCTACTTCGCCACCATGATGGTGCACCTTGGTAAAGCTGACGGCATGGTTTCCGGCGCGGCACACACCACCGCTCACACCATCCGCCCCAGTTTTGAAATCATTAAGACGAAGCCGGGTGTCTCTACCGTCTCCTCCATCTTCCTCATGTGCCTCCAAGATCACGTGCTGGCTTTCGGGGACTGCGCCGTCAATATTGACCCCAACCCCACCCAGCTTGCTGACATTGCCGTCTCCTCCGCGGAGACCGCCAGCCAGTTCGGGGTGGAGCCGCGCGTTGCTCTCCTCTCTTACTCCACTGGTACTTCCGGTTCCGGTGCCGCCGTCGATAAAGTTCGCGACGCTGTTACCCTGGCAAAGGAAAACGGCATGGCTTACCCCATAGATGGCCCCATCCAGTTCGATGCTGCCGTGGACGCTACTGTGGCTGCCGCTAAAGTCCCCGATTCTCCCGTTGCTGGCCGCGCCACCGTGCTCGTCTTCCCCGACCTCAACACCGGCAACAACACCTACAAGGCAGTGCAGCGTACCGCCGGCGCCGTTGCCGTCGGCCCCATTCTGCAGGGCCTTAAGAAACCCATTAATGATTTGTCCCGCGGCGCACTTGTCGACGATATTGTGAATACTGTTGCCGTTACTGCCGTCCAAGCCCAAAATATCTAGGAGCCATACGTGAGCACTGTATTTGTTATTAACTCTGGTTCTTCCTCCATTAAGTACCAGCTCATTAATCCGGCGTTGGAGGGGAAAGACGCCGTTGTTGCCTCCGGTATGGTCGACCAGATCGGTCTGCAGCAGGGCAAGTACTCCATCAAACACGATGGGGAAAAAATTGAACACCAGGCAGAAATTCCCGACCACGCGGTCGGCCTGCAACTCGTCATTGACCTCTTCAACGAAGTAGGCCTCAACCTCGACGAACAGGACGTTGTGGCAGTAGGACACCGCGTGGTGCAGGGCGGTAACCTCTTCCGCGAGCCCGTTAAAATTGACGACACCGTCATTGAGCAGATCGCCAGCCTCTCCCCGCTGGCGCCCCTTCACAACCCGGCGCACGTGCTGGGTATGAAGGTAGCCCGCGACCTCCTCCCCGATATTCCCCACGTCGCTGTTTTTGATACTGCCTTTTTCGCAGACCTGCCCGACGCTTCCCGCATCTACCCCATTCCGCAGGATATCGCCGAAAAGTATGCGGTGCGCCGCTACGGTGCCCACGGCACCAGCCACCAGTATGTATCCCAGCAGGTTCCGCGCCTTTTGGACCGTGATCCGGCGACCCTCCGTCAGATTATTTTCCACCTTGGTAATGGTGCCTCCGCCTCCGCTATTCGCGGCGGTAAACCCATCGATACGTCTATGGGCCTCACCCCACTGGAGGGCCTTGTGATGGGGACGCGCTGCGGCGACATTGATGCTTCCGTGGTCTTCCACTTGATGCGCCAGGGCGACTACACCGTGGACGAGATGGACACCATGTTTAACCGCGAATCCGGTGTGAAAGCTATGATTGGCTCCTCCGACATGCGCGACTTGGACGATCTGATGGCCGCCCACGATCCCGTCGGCCAGCGCTGCTGGGACGTGTACGTCCACCGTGTGAAGCGCTACCTGGGCGCCTACATGGCGGAATTGGGTGGCTTAGACGTTATTGTGTTCACCGCCGGCATTGGTGAAAAATCCCCCGAAATGCGGTTCTCGTGCCTGGAAGGCTTGGAGGAACTGGGCATTGAGGTTGACGAAAAAGCCAATAACCACCGCATGAGCACACCCACTATTATCTCCACCCCAACGTCTAAGGTGACGGTGATGGTGGTGCCGACGAATGAGGAGCTAGCGATCTCCCGGCACGCTCTCCAGTTCGCGAAGTAGCTCTTTACAGTGCCGGTTACAACACTGCCGGTTAAAACAGTGTGAATGGCCGTAGCGTATTGGCCATATCCACTAGCCGGTAGCGGTGCAGGCGGGTTGGGGCGTTGCGAGCGAGAATACGTAAGCTGCGCTCTAACCCGCCGCGTACACCATTGCTGGAAAAGTTCAGGTTAAAGATCTTCTTGTGGTGTTCCGCGTAGGAGAGTTTGTTGTAGCGTAGCCACCGCAGGGCAGCCTCCAACACCACAATGCGAACCTGGCGAATGCGTGGCTCTGTCTCCGGTAAGGTCAGCAGCATATCTGCTGCCTGGATAAGAGTGTCTTCTGTCAGTTCGGAGGGTGGCCGCCGAACCATCATTAGTACTGCTGTTAGTACTGCCGTGGGATAGTGCCGGTTATTGGAGAGTAATTCTCCTAGCGTGTTGACGGCCTGGTCCACTTCACCCAGGTGGTTGAGTTGGCGGGCAAGCCCAAATCCGGCGGAGACGGTGGTGTGGTCACTGCGCCAGCAGGTGCGGTAGTAGCTGCGGGCAATCGCCTGCCATTCTTCTTTTTCCGCCAGAGACATGTCTGGTTCTTCTTGCACAATAAGTTCGGAGGTGGAGGCCAGGGCAAGTTTGGGGCCGATTTCGCCGGGGAGACTATCGAGCACTTTGTCGAAATGCTTGTAGGCGGGCCGGTAGTGGTGTTTCAGTAGGCTGGTAATGCCGTGGTACCACTCGTAGCGCCAGTCCAGAATATGCGGGTGCATTTGGGTGAGAATGTTTTTCGCAACAGAGGGCTCACCGGCGTCAATGTAGGCGCGCACAATAGCCAGGGGGACTTCCGTGGAGTGCCGGGCGGGGGATTCTGGATCTTGCAACGCCACCATGAGTTTGTCGATACGTTCCTGGGGGGTGGAGTAGCTGGTGGCGGTAACAAGCTGTATGCCGGGGTCATCTGGGTCTGGTAGCGGCAGCGGTACGGCCTCGGCGAGGGATTCGGGGTTGAGGAGGAAATCGTGGACGCGCCCGTCGCGGAGGAAGTCGGTGCGGGCCACTTCTTTAGTGATGCCGAATGTGTTGCGCTGCGGCGAGAATTGGGTGGAGAGGAAGGGATATTCGCGTCCTTCTCGCTCTGACAGGATCTCACGGAGCACACCCATCAACTGCACTGACATGTCAGTGGCGGAAGTGAAGCGGCGCTTGGGGTTAGGGTCGGTAGCACGGCGTAGCAGCCGGTAGAGGTTGTCATGCTTGTACATGAGGGGCTCATCGGCGGGGGAGGGAATTCCCGGCTCGTAGATGCCGTGCTTGTGCGGTAGCCGCATAATGAGAGCGGCGAGGGTGCGGCCCACCGTGTAAATATCGGAGGCGACGGAGGGGCCGCTGGTGGAGATTTCGGGGGCCTGGAACCCGGGGGTGCCGTAGATGTAGCCGAATTTGCCGATGGGGGTTACCGCCCCCATGTCGATGAGTTTCACCTGGTCTTCGGTGAGCATAATGTTGTCGGGTTTCAGGTCGTTGTAGGTAAGCCCCAGGGAGTGTAGGTGGTCGAGGGCGGGGAGAACTTCCAGAATGTAGCCAATGGCCAGGGTGACGTCCAGGACATGCCCGGGTTTGGAGTTGCGGACGGTGCGCAGGGAGGGGCCACCAACGTATTCCATGACGATGTAGTCGGCGTCATTGGGCTGGGTGGCGCTGTGGTGGGCGGGGTTGTGGTCAATAACGAAGTTGTAGATATTGACGATGCCGGGGTGGGTGACTTGCGCCAGGATTTCTTTTTCGGCGTGGGCAACTTCCAGGGATTCTTCCCGGTTAGTGTCAAGGAGGCCTTTGAACACGACCCAGCGGTCGGAAACATTGTGGTCGCGGCCAATGTAGATCCACCCCATGCCGCCGTAGGCGATAACACCCTGGATTTCGTACTGGTCACTCACCCAGTCGCCGGGTTTCAGGCGGGGAAGCGGAACACCTTTTTGGGCGGCCACTTTCGCCACTTTTTCCTCACTGAGGAGCGCGTCGAGCGGATCATAGGGGGTGATGAAGGGGATAGTGACGAGGCCGTCGGCAACGCGCCTTCCGGGGCGTTGCTGGACTTCAAACTCGGTGTCTATGCGGTGGGGGTTTTCGCCGTCATTGGGGTTACCGGTGACGGTCACTTTCCGCACGCCAACAGTGCTGACAATACTGTCGGGGTGGGGTTCGTCTGCCGCTGTGGAGTTCCGGGGGTCGCCCATGGCGAGGAGTTCGGAGATGGAGAAGTCGTCGCCATCGTCATCGTCGAAGGGATTATAGGGAGCGGCTGCGGTTGCTGCTGTGGCGGCGGTTGCGGCTGTCATGGCGGTGACGGGTTCGCTAGGACGATCGGCAGTAGGCGCAGAGTCTACGGGCGCGGAGTCCATAGGCGCGGAGTCCACGGGGGCAGAGTCCATCGACGCGGAGTCTCTATCAGGGTGTTTGCTGTGGCGTGCGTTCATTATTCGTACTCCCGGTAGCGGGGGAGGAATCCGGCCACGATGCACCCAGCTTCTAGGACGAGCAGAATAACAAGCCCTACTCCGGTGGCGAAGATTGTGCTGTGGGCTAGGTCTGCACTGTCTCGTACCTGGTTGCGGGCGCTACTAATGCACCGTTGTAGCAGGGTGTCAACGGTATTGAATTGCCCGCCTCCGTTTTCTTGCGTCATGCTCGTTGCTATGGTGGTGGCTTTTTTGCGGTCGCCGTGGTGCAGTGCCGTCACCATCTTCTGGTGAGTGATCTCCCATTTGTGGAGGGCGGTGCGGGTTTGGTTAGTGAGGTCGGTGGCCTCGGAGGAGCCGGAGCGTTCTTCAAATGTGTCGAGGGCGCTGGCAACAGTGTCCATATTGTCGTGGAAGGGCTGCGGGTTGATGGGGGAGCCGGCGTTGGATTGGGAGAGTTCCATCATCTCGCCAGACCGCATTTGTTGGGTAATAATGCGGGCGTCGGTAAGCACTTCGGAGATGGAGTGGTTGCTGCTGGCGCTACTGTCTGCGGTGGCTAGGGAAATGCCGGAGGAGACGAGCACCCACAGGAGGGAGAGGATCGCGAGGACGGTGGCGGCCAGGAGACCACCATTGAAGCGGCGGCGGGTGACGTGCGTGAGCCATAGCTGTGCTGCCACAAGTGCCGCTATCAGGAAAATAAGGCATATTCCTGCCGCGTAAAGGGGACGTGCCCAGGCTTTTTGTGCAACGTTGATGGAAGCGTAGCGGTTCTTGTAGAGTTGCTCGGCTTCGGGCAGAAGATGCTCATCCATAATGGATTGGGCATCTGACTGGTGGATGGTGGTCAGCGGATTATTCATACTCTGCTCGGCGAGTGCTTGCCCAATGCGCGCAGTGTAGACGGGGATACTGGCGTTAATACGCACAATGAGGTCGCGGTCTTCTTTACCGTGCGCGGACGTGCTGGAGCGGGAATCTATGGCGTTAACGGAGGCGTCAATAATGGCTCGCTCGTACTGCCGCGCTACTTCTTCACTTTCCGCAGAGGTCATGAACTGGGTGGTGGCGGCAGTATTCGCCAGAGACAGGGAACTATAGAGTTGCTGGGAGGCGTGCGCGAGCGGTTCGGACTCGTTCAGCATGGTGTCTAGTTCCTGCTGCCGGTCGAAGGTGAGGGCGGCGGCGGCGCCTCCTAAAACAATGCAGCAGATAAGCAGCAGGGTGGTAACGATAGAAAACTTACCGGGGGTGGTGGAGAGGAATCCGCGGAGGAAAGAGAAGCGTTCCCGTATGGTGAGACTGTGTTCGGGGAGGGGCGCGTCGGAGGTTTCGTCGTAGTCGAAGTTAGTGTTGAGGGCTTTGTCGATGGATCGGTTTTGTACCGCGTTGCGTAGCTCGGTGAGCGGTCGCTCAGGGAGAAGGCGGGGACGCGGAGTAAGACGCATCGAGACGTAGCCTCCTCAAGATGGCAGTAACGACAATGCTTATTCTGCCAGTTTTTGGCGGAATTGTCTGGTTGTCCGGGGGTAGTTTAGCGTTCCGTGGAGGACCGTAATATGCGGGCGGCATCTGCGGGGTCGGAGGCGTCAGTAATAGCCCGCACAACAACAATGCGTTGGGCCCCCGCGGCCACCACATCTGGTGCTGTTTTTGTGTTCACGCCGCCAATAGCGAACCAGGGTTTTTTAGGGTGCTGCTGGGCCGCATACTGCACCAGGTCGAGGCCGACGGCGGGGCGGCCGGGCTTCGTGGGGGTAGCCCAGATAGGTCCCGTACAAAAATAGTCTATGGCGGGGTTGGTGAGGGCGCCGTCAACATCGGCGGGGGAGTGGCAGCTGAGCCCCAGTACTACGTCATCGCCAAGAATCTGGCGGGCCACAGCGGTGGGAATATCGTCCTGCCCCACGTGTGCCACGTCCGCCCCGGCTGCCACTGCCACATCCATGCGGTCGTTGACGGCCAAGAGTGCCCCATAGGAGTGCACAACCTCACCCAGTATGCGGAGAGCCTCCAACTGTTCTAGGACAGTCATTGTGCCTAGCTCACGTTCGCCGGGAGAGTTTTTATCGCGCAGTTGGATAATGTCGCAGCCGCCCTCGCAGGCCTGCTCCGCTAATTCGCGTAAGGCGGTAAAGCGAGGACGGCCGTTATCCAGGTGGCGCCGGGCGTCCATGCAAAGGTACAGGTGGGCGGTCTGGAGTCGTTCCCGCGGGGTAAGTGCCGCGGTTGCAGCACTGTATGCACTGTGAGATGCACTGTGGGATGGAGTGTTGGAAGCAGAGTTAGGCGCCATGGTATTCACAATCTCTAGCGTGCCACATTTCACCGAGTAGGGTAGACACAGAGATAAAGAAGGGGATAAAGAAGGGTGTTTTTGTGTCTGATCTTCGTTCGCGGATAACCGCAACTGACAGTAGCGGCGCACCACTAGGAACTAACGTGGCTATTGTGGGTGGCTCCGTCATTGGTCTTGCCACTGCACTGAAAGCCGCCTCGGCGGGTTTCACGGTTACTGTCTATGATCCGTCTTTATCGTGGGCTAATTCCGCTGGCTGGTGTGCCGGCGGCATGTTGGGGGGCATTACCGAAGCATGGCCGGGGGAGGACGAGCAACTACGTCTGGGTGCCGCCTCGCTGCGTCACTGGCCGGGTTTTGGGGGCAAACTGAACGCCAATCACCCCCACGTGTTCACCTCCACGGTGGGGACACTCAATGTGGGTGTGGATGCGGGGGACGTGGCGGACCTGGAGAAGATCTATCAGTACGTCACCACCCGTGAGGATCTGTGGGCGCGGGGCGGCACTATTGATGGGGTGGCCCCCTTCCTGGCTCCGGGTTCTGATAATCCGGTGGATGCGCGGATGCGGAAGATTACCCGCCGGGAACTGCGGGCCCTGGAACCCTCGTTAAGCCGGGCGGCGCGGGCTGCCCTGCTCACTGAGGGCGAGCGTTCTGTTGATAACCGGGAATTATTGGCAGCATTGCGGGAACAGTGCGAGGGCACCTATGGTGTCACTCTCTGCGAACGCCAGATTGATGACTTAAACGACCTTGTTAATGGCACAATTGGCCGCTACGACCAGGTTGTGTTGGCAGCCGGGAATGGGTCCCAAGCCTTGGCTGCCACAGTCGGTATTAATCTGCCTATTCGCCCTATCAAAGGCGAGGTGCTGCGGCTGCACTCGCGGCCGGGGGTTCCGGAGCCGCCGAAGCGCACCATTCGCGGTCGCGTGCATGGGCGGCCCATCTATCTTGTGCCACGCCCGTGGGGCCTCCTTATTGGTGCCACGGAGTATGAGCATGGCGAGGATCGCCAGGTGACGGTCGGTGGTGTGCTGCAGCTGCTGGAGGATACGGAGATTCTCTTCCCCGGCGTCACCGACTATGAACTGTATGAGTGTATTGCCGGTTTACGCCCCGGCAGTATAGATAATCTGCCCTATTTGGGGCGCGTGCCGGAGGCTCTCGATGGCCGACTGGTGGTCGCTACCGGGCATGGGCGCAATGGTATTTTGCACACTCCACTGTCTGCGGTGGCGGCGGTGGCTGCCCTCATAGGGCAGGAATTGCCCGAGGCGAAAGCGTGCGATCCGCATCGTATTCCTAACTTCATCCTGTAGCAGGGTGACGGGATAGGTCGTTAGAGTAAAAGTAGGAATAGAGAACGTAGGGAGAAGGGAGAAACGCATGACTATTACCGTGAATGGGGACACCGTCACTATCGCCGATAATGCTACTGTTGCAGACCTTATGGCGGAGCGTCATCTCACTAGCGCAGGGACTGCTGTGGCTGTCAATGCTGCGGTTGTTCCAGCCTCCACATGGTCCACCACTACTCTCGCGCCGGGCGCTGAGGTGGATATTCTTACTGCTGTACAGGGAGGCTAGCACATGCGTGATGCCAACCAAGCGGAGGAACTGAGCCAGCGTCTGGCTGCAGAGGATCATCGTCAGGTGGGGGAGGATCTCCTCACTATTGCGGGTCGGACGTTTCGGTCCCGGCTCATTATGGGCACTGGTGGAGCCGCTAATCAGCAGGTGTTGAAGGACGCTCTGGATGCGTCCGGCACGGAACTCACTACAGTGTCTATTCGCCGTGTTGACCCGCGTTTAGGGCATGGCACGGGTGCGGCCAGCACGCTAGAGCTTCTGCAGGATCTCACTATTGATCCGCTTCCCAATACGGCGGGCTGTCGCACTGCGCGTGAAGCTGTTTTAACAGCCCAATTGGCGCGGGAGGCTCTCGGCACGGATTGGATCAAGCTGGAAGTTATTGCGGATGATCGCACGCTACTGCCGGACGTGGTGGAGCTATTAGACGCCGCTGAGCAGCTTATTGATGATGGCTTCACTGTCTTGCCGTACACCACCGATGACCCCATTATTGCCCGCTATTTGGAAGAGGTTGGCTGTTCTGCGGTTATGCCATTAGCGGCCCCTATTGGAACCGGGTTGGGTATCCGCAACCCACACAATTTGGAGATGATTATTTCCCAGGCGCATATTCCGGTGGTGTGCGATGCCGGTATTGGGACTGCCTCCGATGCTGCTCTAGCCATGGAAATGGGGTGTGATGCAGTATTAATGGCGTCTGCTATTACGCGGGCAAATGATCCGGTGATGATGGCGCGTGCTATGCGTCACGCTGTTAGTGCGGGGCGTGCCGCATATTTGGCGGGGCGTATGTCGAAGCGTTTCTGGGGTAAAGCATCCTCCCCCGCGGGACATTTTGATCTTTCTGATAGTGAAGAGTGATCTCCCGCGGCTAATCACCCGCGGCATACGCGTGACATACATAGGACACTGCTAGCGCCTTCACAGGATACACACAGGTTAGCGGAGAAAACTGGACCGCATGATAGAGATTTCTGGGCTCGCCAAGCGGTTCGGCAAACGCACCGCTGTTGATAACCTCACATTCACTGTTGAACCGGGACACATCACCGGCTTCCTGGGACCTAACGGCGCAGGCAAATCAACAACTATGCGCATGATCGTGGAACTAGAAACCCCCAATGCCGGTTTCGCTCTTATCGACGGTATGCGCTACCGCGATCTGAACAATCCCCTCTGCACGGTGGGTGCTCTCCTGAACACCAACTGCATGCACCCCCGTCGATCCGGCCGTAATCACTTGCGATACATGGCGGCCTCCAATGACATTCCCATGAATCGCGTAGAGGAATGCTTAGCCCTTGTTGGCTTAACAGAGGTTGCTAGTCAGCCCACCAAATCCTATTCCCTCGGTATGCGGCAGCGCCTGGGAATGGCAGAAGCGATGCTGGGTAACCCCCGCTATCTGCTTTTCGACGAGCCTGTCAATGGCCTGGACCCGGAGGGTATCGCCTGGTTCCGCCGCTTCGCGAAGAACCTAGCTGCAGAGGGGAGAGGAATTCTGGTCTCCTCGCACCTACTGGCAGAAATCTCGCAGACTGCAGACCGCCTTGTCGTTTTGGGGCAGGGCAAGTTGCTTGCCAATACGTCCATTGCTGAATTTGAGAAACAGGCACCTACCCGCGTCCGAGCCCGCACAAAGTTCGCCCCGCAATTGGTGCGGATTCTTGCTGAGGCTGGCTTATCCGCCGCCGTTGACCCCACTGACACCAGTAGCGATTCATCGCTGGGCACCGCCGTCATCGTGGATGCGGATAATACGTCCGTTGTTGCAGATCTCGCCGCAAAAAATAATATTCCGCTCTATGAGCTAGTGGTTATTGGTGCCAGTGTGGAGGACGTCTACCTACAAATGACGCAGGATTGGGAGCAATACCGCAGTGGTGGCACTTCCTTGACTACCAACGGTAACGGGCAGGAGGCCAAGTAGCATGAAAACTTTCTACAACGCCATGCGCGCCGAATGGATCAAAATGTGGTCCGTTCGCTCAACACTTATCTACACCATCATTATTGCTGTGTTGGGAATTGCTAATTCCGCCTTTATGGCCTGGTACTACAAGAACCTGCCGCAAGCCCACTATATGGGTGATGGCTTCTACTATCCCCCCGAGGGCGTACTCATGGGGGTGACGAGTGCTGGTATTGTCGTTGTTCTTCTCTTCAGTATCACTATTGTTACTAACGAGTACAACACTCTCAGTATTGAACCCACGTTCCGCGGAGTGCCGCGCCGCCCCCTCGTCTTTCTAGCAAAACTTGTGGTGGCTGGGCTCTACATGGCACTGGTTGGCCTCGTCGTTACTTTTGTGAGCACGCTAGTATCCAAGCTCATCGCGCTGAATTCAGGAACACTGGATATTTTCTCCGCAGACTGGGCGGGCTTCTACTGGCGTATCCCCGTTGGTTTCTTCCTCCTGACCATACTCTCCATGGGCATCGGCATGATTATCCGCAACACTGCTGGTGCTGTCGCTTTACTTGTGGTGTGGATGACGGCTATCGAATCCATTCTTATCGCCATTACCCCCAAGGTGAACTTTGGCCCGTACCTGCCATTCCAAAACCTCAGCGCATTCATTAATGGTGGTGGAACCCTCCAAATGGTGCACTTTGAGTGGAATTATCTCGGCGCAGGAGGATACTTCTTCGGTATTGCAGCTGCCCTCTTCATCATTGGACTATTCGTCACAGATCCCATGTTGCGAAAATTCCAGATTCACCAGAAACCAGCTGTAGCCGCGCTGGACAATCCATCTCACTAAAGCACAGCCGTAACAAAGTACGGAAAAGCCGGGACAGTACGTACTGTCCCGGCTTTTCATATGTATACTCTTTTGTCCTATTTATCCTCTTTACCCAGGCTTGTTCTGAACTCGGAGACAGGCACGTACACCTCGCCACCAACAGCCTCAAACTGGGCGGCCTTCTCCCGCATGCCAGCGGCAATAGCCTCTTCGCTATCTAGGCCATGTTCGCGGGCATAATCCTGCACGTCTTTAGAGATGCGCATAGAGCAGAATTTCGGGCCACACATGGAGCAGAAGTGGGCATGCTTGGCAGGCTCCGCCGGCAGGGTTTCATCGTGGAAGTCCTGGGCCGTATCCGGGTCGAGGGACAGGGCGAACTGGTCACGCCAGCGGAAATCGAACCGTGCTCTAGACATGGCATCATCGCGGGCCTGCGCATTCGGTAGTCCCTTTGCCAGGTCGGCTGCGTGGGCGGCAATCTTGTAGGTTATGCACCCTACTTTGACGTCGTCACGGTTGGGCAGCCCCAAGTGCTCTTTCGGGGTGACGTAGCAGAGCATGGCGGTGCCGGCCTGGGCAATAATCGCCGCTCCAATAGCGGACGTAATGTGGTCGTAGGCGGGGGCAATGTCAGTGGCCAGTGGCCCTAGTGTGTAGAAGGGGGCTTCGTGGCACCAGTCCTCCTCCAGGGTGACGTTTTCTACAATCTTGTCCATGGGTACGTGGCCGGGGCCCTCAATCATCACCTGCGCACCGTGTGCCCAGGCGATCTTCGTCAACTCACCCAAGGTGTGCAGCTCGGCTAGTTGTGCCTTGTCGTTGGCGTCGGCGATAGAGCCGGGACGCAAGCCGTCACCTAGCGAGAATGTCACATCGTAGCTGGCCAGAATGTCGCACAGTTCCGCAAAATTCTCGTAGAGGAAGGACTGCTTGTGGTAGGCCAGGCACCAGGCCGCCATGATGGAGCCGCCGCGGGAGACAATGCCCGTCACCCGGTTCGCGGTAAGCGGCACATACTGCAGTAGTACGCCGGCGTGGATGGTCATGTAGTCCACGCCCTGTTCGCACTGCTCAATAACAGTGTCCTTGTAGATTTCCCAGGTGAGTTTGGCGGGGTCACCCTTCACTTTTTCCAGCGCCTGATACATGGGGACGGTACCCAGCGGGGTGGGGCAGTTGCGGAGAATCCACTCGCGGGTTTCGTGAATGTTCTTGCCGGTGGACAGGTCCATGATGGTGTCTGCACCCCAGCGGGTGGCCCACACCATTTTCTCTACTTCCTCCGCAATGGAGGAGCTGACGGCGCTGTTACCAATGTTGGCGTTAATTTTGGTGGCGAACTTTTTGCCGATAATGCAGGGTTCTGCCTCCGGGTGGTTGTGGTTGCAGCAGATGACGGCGCGGCCGGCGGCAACCTCTTCCCGCACCATCTCTGCGGGCATGTTTTCGCGGGCGGCAATGAACGCCATCTGGGGGGTGATGATGCCGTTGCGGGCCCACGCTAGCTGCGTGCGGACACGCTTCTGACCCTCGGGGGTGTTGCTGGTGGGGTCGGCGGGGATGGCGGCGAATTGCGGCCACGTGGTGTGGAGGCGCTCTAGGCCGGCCTCCAGATCGGGCTGCTGGGGGTAGGTGCCGTCCTCTGCGGGGGCGTACTGGTTTTCGGTGTAGATACCGGACGTGTCGTACACGTCGCAGTGTTCCCCATTGGTGAGGTTGATGCGGCGTACTGGAACATGGAGTGTGCAGGTGCTGGGTGAGCCCTCCAGGAGTGCAGCCCCGGGGGCGGATACTGCGGCGTCGTAGGGGACGTCAATGTAGTGCTTTTCGCTGTGGTAGATGGGCCCCGTGGTGATGGTGGCAAGAAAACTGTGGGCAGAATTGTTCATTATGGCTCCCTCTTCGGCATTATCCGATCAGGTCATGGCGGTATGCGCGCGTCTGCGCATTCTCAGCCCCGGGATTGTGGAGCACCCGCAAGTGTTAGTTATGCGTACAGCATATTGCTCATGTGTACAGTACCGAGCGTAGTCCATGGGGTAGTGATGTGATGTGTATGCAGGTGGGGAGTTCGCGCTAGGCTTACGCTTTCCTCTATTCCCCCTATGCGCGTCCCTATGCGGTACCCCTGTGCGTGCCCTTATGTGGTGTCCTTATGCGCGGCACAGGCTATAGCTCAGCCCGGTACCTTCCCCTGTTATGGACTAGAGGAGCGGCACCGGGCTGAATACTTATGTCAACCTCACTCGCGGTGGGCTAGTTCTTGTGTCTTCTTGGAATGTTGATTCTCGGGAAGCGTGTCTTTGCCGCGTTTCACTACTTTGGCGTCCGGGTTGAACACTACTTGGGTGTCTTTATCCTCATAGTCGAACTTGTTGAGGAAGTAGCGCAGTGCGTTAATGCGGGCGCGTTTCTTGTCATTGGATTTAATGACGGTCCACGGTGCCCAGTCGGTATCCGTACGACGGAACATTTCCTCTTTAGCGTTCGTGTACTTTTCCCACTTATCCAGGGACTCGAGATCCATGGGGGAGAGTTTCCAGCGGCGTACCGGGTCCAGTTGGCGGATCGCGAAGCGGGTGCGTTGTTCCTGCTGGCTCACCGAGAACCAGAATTTGGTGAGGGAGATGCCGTCTTCAATGAGCATCTTTTCAAATGTGGGTACTTGGTGCATGAAGAGTTCGTACTCGTCCTGCGTGCAGAAGCCCATGACGCGCTCCACATTGGCGCGGTTGTACCAGGAGCGGTCAAACATGACGATTTCGCCGGCAGACGGCAGGTGCTCAATGTAGCGCTGGAAGTACCATTGGTTCTTTTCCCTCTCCGTGGGTTTGGTGAGGGCGACGACGCGGGCGTGGCGAACGTTAATGTACTCGTTGAAACGCTTGATGGTGCCGCCCTTACCGGCAGCATCACGGCCTTCGAAAATAATGAGGTGGCGTTTCTTATTATCCACTGACCAGTTTTGAAACTTCAGTAGTTCAATTTGCAGAAGATACTTCTCCACCTCGTAGCTATTGCGGTGCATACGGTGGTGGTAGGGATAATTCTCCCTCCAGGTATCGACCGCCTTGCCGTTGATGTCAATGAGGTCGGGGTCTTCTCCGTGGTCGTCACGGACGGTGTAACCTTCGGCGCGGAGACGGTCAATGTAGTCTCTAAGTTCGCGGTTTTCCATTCCTACCCTTTTGTCCAGTTAGATACACCAAGTGTAGCGGGGGAAACGATAAAGATCTCCTCCGCTTGCTGTGACAGTAGCAAACCGGCTGCAGTTAGTGGCGGATTACTTGTTGCGATCGGTGAAGAATTGGGGGAGGGGCTTTGTACCGGAGGGGCATGTTACAGAGGAGAGAACGTCTTCTTCTGCAGCGGGAACGGTAACGTTACGGCGAATGACCTTAACGTCTTTGGGATTGCTGGCGGTGCACTCCACAACAAGCTTGCCATTGTAGGTGTTTGCGGTGTGGTTAGTGCAGGTGACGCCAGCTTCTTGTTCGGTGGTGTAGGTGGTGCAACGGGGTTGTTCAGCTGCAAACGCGGTGGGCATTGCGGCAAGTGGCACGAGGAGGGCGGATGTAAGACCAAGAGATAGCGCGGTAAGACGTGTCATACCTTCATACTAGGAGGTAAAAAGCGAAATTTAAAGGTGTAAACATCCCTTCTCCTATTGTTCATCTTCGCAGCTAAATAGTCATTTTCGGAAATGAATAAAACTATCTCAATCGTTCCACAAAAGAGCTAGTCCGCAACCTCAATAAGCACCGGAACATGGTCGCTGGCGCCCTCACCTTTACGCTCCTCGCGATCAATAGAAACCCCCGTAACGCGATCCGCCAGCGCCGGGCTAAGGTACGCAAAATCAATCCGCATTCCGTAATCCTTCGGGAAACTGAGACGCGTGTAATCCCAATACGTATACGTGTGCGGAGCGGGGAGGAACTCGCGGGTCACTTCCCGGAAACCAGTGTCGCCAATAGCGGCAAACGCCTCCCGCTCAGGCGGGGAAAGATGGGTTTTCCCCACAAAAAACTCTGGATCCCACACGTCAGTATCCAGCGGCGCAACATTCCAGTCGCCCGCCATCATGATATTTGCGTCGGGGTTGTCTGCTAGCCATTTCGCGGAAGCCTCCCGCAGTTTCCGCATCCACTCCAGCTTGTAGGTGTAGTGGCGGTCCGTCAGCTCCCTACCATTGGGAACATATAAACTCCACAATGTTATGGGTCCGGTGGGCTCCAACGAACCAACTACTGCGGAAACAGCGCGGGCCTCCCGCACTTGTTCAGCGGTGGGGTCTTTAGCGAAGCCAGGCTGGCCAGGGAAATGCTCCTGGATATCCTCCACCCCAATGCGGGAAATAATAGCGACGCCATTCCACTGGTTATAGCCCACATGGGCTACCTCGTAGTCAATCTCCTCAAAACGGTCGAAGGGGAACTGCTCATCTTTACACTTCGTCTCTTGAATACAAAGAGCGTCCACATCATTGGCAAGTAGCCAGTCAGTAACACGATCTACACGGGCACGAATTGAGTTCACATTCCAGGTAGCCAAACGCATGGTTGCAGTCTACCCGCGCAATATACGACGGCGCGGGCTGTACTGTGTGAATCGCTGTGCGAATCGCTGTGCAAGCCGCGCGCTAACCCGGCTGTTAGGACGCGAAAGGATCAGGGTCCACACCCGGCATCCACGTCCGCCCCGGCTGGTCCCACTTGCGGTTCTTAAACACACGCTTCACCTTGGGACGCGCAAAAACGGGCACGAACTCGGTATACAGGTGGCCATCTAAATGTCCCACCTCATGCTGCAAGCATTTAGCGAAGAAACCATAGCCGGATAGAGTAATGGGTTTGCCCTGCTCATTGAAGCCCGTTACCTGCGCCCAATCGTAGCGGTCTAGCGCAAACTGTACCCCGGGAACGGACAAGCAGCCCTCGCCTTCACGCATAAGAATCTGTCGCCCGTTCGGGGGATTATCCACCGTCAGCACCGGGTTAATGACGCACGCCACCTGGTTGACGCCATCGCTACTCCACCCCGGTTTACCAGCCCGCGTGGCAATCATCTCCGGGGGCATGGGTGCCCCCTCCGGCAAGTCCGTGTCGGGGCAGTCAATAACGAAGAGTCGTTTCCCCACCCCAATCTGGTTCGCGGATAACCCCACCCCGCCGCTCGCCGCCAGTGTATCCACCATGTCGGCAATAAGCGTGCGGAGTTCGGGCGTCACCCCCGCGCTAAGATCAACCAGCTCAGTGGGATTATGCAGCACGGGGTCACCGGCAATAACAATAGGGCGCACAGTCATGCCATAAGTCTACCTGCATGTGAGGGTGGCCTCACCATCTTCATTTCTCTAACGTTCGTGCCCTATCCCCAGGTCAGCTAGGATAGAAGCGTGCGTTACCTATCTACTCGAGACCAAGAACACACCACCAGCAGTTTCTGCGATATCCTCCTCGAAGGACTCGCCCCAGATGGTGGACTCTACCTGCCCGAGCAGTACCCCACCATTGGGGACGCTGAGCTCAACCGCTGGCGCGACCTCCTTAACGAGCAGGGCTATGCAGCCCTCGCCGCTGACGTGCTCACCCTCTTCATCGACGACATACCCGCCGACGACCTCAAAGATATCTGCGCCCGCGCCTACACCACCCCCAAATTCTCCGAAGCCGACATCGTCACCGTCACCCCCCTCGAAGACGGCATCTACCTTGGTGGCCTCTCCCACGGCCCCACCGCCGCCTTCAAAGACATGGCCATGCAGCTCCTCGGCGAACTCTTCGAATACGAACTCAAACGCCGCCACCAGGTTCTTAACATTTTGGGAGCCACCTCCGGCGACACCGGCTCCTCCGCCGAATACGCCATGCGTGGCCGCGACGGCATCAGCGTCTTCATGCTCACCCCACGAGGCCGCATGACCGCCTTCCAACAAGCCCAAATGTTCTCCATCGACGACCCCAACATCGTCAACATGGCCGTTGACGGCGTCTTCGACGACTGTCAAGACATCGTTAAAGACGTCAGCCGCGACCTCCAGTTCAAACGCACCTGGAACATCGGCGCCGTCAACTCCATCAACTGGGCTCGCCTCATGGCGCAGGTCGTCTACTACATCTGCTGCTGGATCCGCCTCACCGAATCCGTCGACCCCAGCCAACGCAACACCACCAACGTCAGTTTCGCCGTCCCCACCGGCAACTTCGGTGACATTTGCGCCGGGCACATCGCCCGCTGCATGGGGTTGCCCATCGACCGGCTTATCGTTGTCACTAACGAAAATGACGTCCTCAACGAATTCTTCACCACCGGCGTCTACCGGGTGCGCTCCGCTGAGCAAACCCTGGCCACCTCCAGCCCCTCCATGGATATTTCCAAAGCCTCCAACTTCGAGCGCTTCATCGCTGATCTTCTCGGCCGCGACGCCGCCCGCATTAATGACCTCTTCGGAAAGCAGCTCGCCAGCCAGGGCTACATTGACCTGTCCAACGATCCCACTTTCGCCACAGTAGAAAGTGAGTACGGATTCCTCTCCGGCCGCTCTACCCACCAGGACCGTCTCACCACCATTCGCACCTCCTGGCAGGACTGTGGCACCATGATTGACCCGCACACTGCCGACGGTGTGAAAGTGGCCCGCGACATGAAAGCCGACGGCACCGTCACCACCCCCATCATCTGCCTAGAAACCGCGCTGCCCGTTAAATTCGCAGAAACCATCAAGGAAGCCACCGGGCGGCTCCCCGACACCCCCGCCCGCTTCCACGGTATTGAAGACCTCCCCCGGCACGTTGTGAACGTCCCCAATGACACGCAAGCCGTGAAGGACATCATCGTCACCACCCTCACCCCACACACGCAGGAGTAACACCCGGTGCTGACAGAAACAGAACACGACATCCTGAAATTTGAGCGGCAATGGTGGCGCTACGCCGCCAGCAAAGAAGACGCCATTCGCGTGCAGTTCAACATGACCCCCATCAACTACTATCAGAAGCTCAACACACTTCTTGATAAACCCGAAGCCCTGGCCGAAGACCCCGCACTAGTACGGCGCCTCCGCCGCATTGCCGACTCCCGCTCACGGGCGCATCGCAACTTCACAAAGAAAAAATAAAACCCGTAATACGACCCCCTTCCAATAACCGCTAGACTAACAACGTGGCTGATATGAACAAGAGCACCCAAGACGACACTAACGACAAGATGCAAGAGAATAGCCTAGAGAACGAGGCTCAGAACAGCACCCAGGACAATGCTCAAGACAGCATTGAGCGTGACTCCGCCGGCTTCCCCTACCGGGCTCTCGCCATGGTCCTCATTGCCGCAGCACTCGTCTGCGCTATCGTTGGTATCTTCATGCTGGTAGACAACGGACGACACGAAGTTCACGTCCGCACCACCCCCGACACCTCCAGCTCCAGCACCGTGAGTGAAACCTCCACCCACAAAGATCAGCCCAACCAGGCCAAACAGCCCACCAAGAAAGCAGACACCCCCGAAAAAACCCAAGTAGATAAGGGAGCCGTGCGCGTCATCGTCCTCAACAACACCACCCGCGAAGGCTACGCCGGCACCACCAGCGGCCAGCTAAAAGACGCCGGCTGGACCAATCAAACCGCCGCCGCCAACTGCCCGCAAGGCTCCTGCGGTGCCCTCAGTGCCTCCACTGTTTTCTACAAGGACACTCCCCAAGCTAAAGCCGCCGCAGAGGACATTGCCAAGCAACTCCACTTCACCACCGCAGCACGCCCCGACTGGCTCAACAACCACCCCGAGGACGTCGTCGTTGTCCTCGCCAACGACTAAACCGCACTAGCTATCTAGCTATCTAGCACTGTCTATTTCGCACTAGTCATACTGTGCCGCCCGCAACGGCAAACCCATAAACACACAAAACGTGTGGCAGCCTGCACAAACAGGCTGCCACACGTTTTATCTACCGCTGTGTTTATTACTTCGTACCACTGCGTTCATTACTTCTTGGCACTGTGCCTATTGCTTCGTACCGAAGTTTGCCAAGCTGTGTTTATTGCTTTTTAGCGAAATTCGCTAAAAAGATAGCCTCGGCGGTGGCGATGGCGGTTATTTCGGTGGGGTCAACAGACTCGTTAGGGCCATGGATACCGCAAATGGGTTCCTCCACACCAAAAAGCACCAGCTGAGTATCCGGATGCGTCGCCTTCAAAGCAGCACACAGAGGGATAGAACCACCATCAGCGCTTAACGCCACTTCGTCGACGGACTTCCCATAGGCAAAAGCCAATGCCTGCTGCATACCCTGGTGGGCACTTCCCGAAATATCCGCCAAGTAAGGCTCGCCGGTACCCATAGGCTCGCACTCCACCTGTGCATTCCACGGACGATGATTCTGCAGATGCGCGATCAGCTTTTGCTCCGCCTCGTGCACATCCATCTTCGGCGGCACACGCAGATTAAGCATAGCGGCAGCCTCCGCTGGAACCGCGTTAATAGAATGGGCGGTACTAGCAGCGTCAATGCCAGTAATAGTGAGGGTGGGGCGTGCCCACGCTAACTCGGAAGGGGTGCCGGCAGAACACAGTTCCACGCCGTCCAGAACTCCCGCATCGGCGGCGAACTCTTCCGGAGTGTACTGCACACCGTCCCATGTTTGGCTGGCGTCCAGCCCGTCAATCGTAAGACCACCCTGTGCATCGCGGAGGCCGGCCAGCATGTGGACCAGGGCATAGAGAGCATCGGGGGCGGGGCCACCATATTGGCCAGAGTGAATGGGGGAGCGGAGAGTTTTCACCGTCACCTTAAGGCTCACAACGCCACGCAGGGAAATATTAATAGTGGGTACGCCAACAGCAACATTGCCGGTATCGGCAATAAGGATAGCGTCCGCGGCAAAAAGGTCTGGGCGCTTCTCCACAAGAGTCTCCAGGCCTTCGCCGCCGGCTTCCTCAGAACCCTCTACAACAAGGCGTATACCAATACCACCGAAGGGGTGTTCGGGGTGTCTGGACTGGGGTGCCCACTCGCGCAGTGCCCGTAAGGCCGCCAAATGCGCAACGAGGTTTCCTTTATCGTCGGCGGAGCCACGCCCATACCAGCGGCCATTCTTTTCCGTAAGTTCCCACGGGTTAGTGTCCCAGCCAGGCTGGTCGTCGGCAGGCTGCACGTCGTGGTGGCAGTACAGTAGGACGGTGGGGCAGCCGTCAGCGGGGGCGGTGAAACCAAAGAGAGGGAGGGAACCGTCAACAGCATCCTCCACATGGACATCATTAATGCCCACTTCGGTGAAGGCCTGCTGAACCCAGGCGGCACTCGCTTCGCATGATTCTGGCTTAGTGCCGAAGATGGAGGGGAAGCTGACAGCTTTAGTGAGGTCAGCTTTAATGCGGTCGCTTTGGTGGGCGATGTGGTCGCGGAGTTGGTCTGCTCCGGTGAGGGGGGAGGACTCAGTCATGGATGGTGGACTCCTCTTACATGTCTTATATGGGGTTTATTAGGTACATAAAGTACCGGGTAGTGATCGATAGTGATCTGTGCAGTGATGTTTTCTACACTACCCCGCCACGGGTGACGGTTTCAGCTTGAGATATTGGTTGGCGGCAGTAATGAGGGCAGTGAGGTTGGCTTCTTCTCTGGTAGTACCGTGTCCGCTCGCCCAGCGCGTAAAGTAGCCGTTTTCAACTTCCAGAAGAGTGGTGTAGGGAAGTTGCGGATTGTGCGGGTTGTCGTGCTGCCGGAAAGTGATGATGTCCAGGCGAATACCGAGGCTATCAAGCATGTAGCAGAGTGCTTGGATGGGGCCGGTGGCTTCGGTGGTGGTGCAGTGGACGGTGCCATTGATGGTAATGGCGGCAATAAAGAGGAAGCGCCCATTTCCGGTGGGTTGGCTGTTGAAAGTGTTAAGTATGACAGCTTTAGTATCGGAAGTGCAGGAAGTACGGGAGGTGTGAGGAGTGTGGGTGAGGGTAAAGCGAGGCGTAGTCATGAGAGAGCTTTTCGTGGTGAGGAATGGTCTGCACTGGACCAGCGCTTCTCTCCGCCGCAGTAAGGGGGCTAGTCCGAGATGACCCCACTGCGGCTTAGAGCTACTACGTGCTTTATCTGCATAGGTGAAAGGGTAGGAAGCTTCTTCCTCACTGTCAATAAAAATGGAAAAACTTTTTCACTATATGGAACTATATGACATTTTGTAAAAGGGGTAAGGCGCATACGGGAATGTATAGGTGTCTTGTAGACGGTTCCGTACGCGGTCGCCTAAGTAACCGTCTACGCAACCGCTTGCTTTTCCACGTTTGCTAGCGTTTCCTGCATTCCAGCAGCCATTTCCTGGGCAAAAGCATCGTCCCCGCCAAGGAAAAATCGTGTTACTAGGGAACTAAAAAGAGTGGGCTGGGTATCTGCGAGAAGGCGTTCCAAAGTGACGGTCGTGCGGCCGTCACCGGCTGGTTCTAGGCGGTAGACCCACATGTAATGGTTGGCGGGAATGAAGAAGGATAGTTCTTTTTCTGGTTTTACGGTGAGGAATCGGGCGGTGGTTGCCCAGAAAGTGTATTTTCCGCGTCGGTTGATATTGAGTGTGGTTCCGCCGGGGTGAAGTGGATTGGAGCCGAGGGGGAGGGCGATCATTTTCTTGCATTGGGGGCTGCGGGATCCCATGCTGTCAATGTCGCTAATAACCTTCCAGATGACTGTGGGAGAGGCGGGTATGGTGCGGGAAACACGAATCGTTGAAGAATCCATATATTCATTCTAAGCTGGCCAAATATTTCTTGCACTCGCCCCTATCGAGTGCTAAAAAAGACTTAGCACTCAATCATTGGGAGTGCCAAAGCTGGCGGGTAAGACCGGGTACTAACCGTACAAGACACACTGGTCGTCCGTCGCGGGAACTGCGCCAGCTTGGCAGTGTCGGCCACCAGTCACCCCATCAACAGAGGAAGACATCAACACATGTCCAAGATGATTGCATTTGACGAAGAGGCCCGCCGCGGTCTGGAGCGGGGTCTTAACACCCTCGCTGATACCGTCAAGGTGACGCTCGGCCCCAAGGGTCGCAACGTCGTCCTAGAAAAGAAGTGGGGAGCCCCCACCATCACTAACGATGGCGTCTCCATCGCTAAAGAAATTGAACTTGAAGAGCCCTACGAAAAGATCGGCGCCGAGCTGGTCAAGGAAGTTGCCAAGAAGACTGACGATGTCGCTGGCGACGGCACCACCACCGCTACCGTCCTCGCCCAGGCACTCGTCCACGAGGGTCTCCGCAACGTGGCCGCCGGCTCTAACCCGATGGGACTACGCCGCGGCATTGAAAAGTCCGTAGAGGTTGTTACCAAGTCCCTCCTCAGCTCCGCCAAGGAAGTTGAAACAAAGGACGAAATTGCCGCCACCGCCGGTATCTCCGCCGGTGACCCCGAAATCGGCAGCCTTATTGCCGAGGCCATGGATAAGGTTGGCAAGGAAGGCGTCATCACCGTGGAAGAGGCCAACACGTTCGGCCTCGACCTGGAACTCACCGAAGGTATGCGCTTCGATAAGGGCTACATCTCCGGCTACTTCGCCACCGACCTGGAACGTCAGGAAGCTGTCCTCGAGGACCCCTACATTCTTATTAACCAGGGCAAGATCTCCGCTATTAAGGATCTGCTGCCGCTGCTCGAAAAGGTCATGCAGTCCGGCAAGCCCCTCCTCATCATCGCTGAAGATGTTGAAGGCGAAGCCCTCTCCACCCTCGTTGTGAACAAGATCCGCGGTACTTTCAAGTCTGTCGCCGTTAAGGCCCCCGGCTTCGGTGACCGCCGCAAGGCCATGATGCAGGATATCGCTATCCTCACCGGCGGCCAGGTTATCTCCGAAGAGGTCGGCCTTTCCCTCGAAACCGCCGACATCACCATGCTGGGCCGCGCCCGCAAGGTTGTTGTTACCAAGGAAGAAACCACCATCGTTGACGGTGCTGGTTCCGCCGAGACCATTGAGGGTCGCGTCAACCAGATTAAGTCCGAGATTGCCTCCACTGACTCTGACTACGACCGTGAGAAGCTGCAGGAGCGTCTCGCCAAGCTCGCTGGTGGCGTTGCCGTTATTAAGGCTGGTGCCGCTACTGAGGTTGAGCTGAAGGAACGTAAGCACCGCATTGAGGACGCTGTCCGCAACGCTAAGGCTGCTGTGGAAGAAGGTATTGTCGCTGGCGGCGGTGTTGCACTGGTACAGTGCGAGGCTGCTATCGAGGATCTGGATCTGGAAGGCGACGAACTGACTGGCGCCAAGATCGTTGAGTCTGCCCTTTCCGCCCCGCTGAAGCAGATTGCTTTCAACGCTGGCATGGAGCCCGGTGTTGTTGCCGATAAGGTCCGCTCCCTCCCCAATGGCCACGGCCTGAATGCCGCCACTGGTGAGTACCAGGATCTGCTCAATGCTGGCATTAATGACCCGGTGAAGGTCACCCGCTCTGCCCTGCAGAACGCTGCCTCCATTGCAGCACTCTTCCTTACCACTGAGGCTGTTGTTGCTGACAAGCCGGAACCCCCGGCACCGGCTGCCCCCGCTGCCGATGACATGGGTGGCATGTACTAAAAAGTACAGAGCTCAAAGCGCAGCAATAATGCAGCGTTAAAAGTTCATAAAGTATGAAGGAGGGTCCGTACACTGCAGTGTACGGACCCTCCTTCATAGTCTTTCTTTTTAGCCTTTTACCTGTTTAGACGCATTATCTGTTTTAGACGCGGGTAACGTCTCCAAAAGTAAGGTAGGCTTTCGTGCCGTCGAGAAGGCGCTGGGCTTTGTGGCGGGCTACTGGATCTTTGGCAAGTTTTGCGGACAGTAGCGCCGGGGTATTGGCGATGAGTGTGATGTAAAGGGCGATAATGGTGGGATTGTAAAAAACATTCCACGTAATGATGTCGATAACAATAGCGGCGGGAGCTCCAACGACCGCAATCTGGCTAAGGACGCCATTAACGAATTTGAGGGTCGCATCGGTAGCGGAGAATGCAATAGAGCTAATGATATTGCCGCCAACAATCCCTAGCACTGTGCCGCCCACGAAGGCGAGGGGATCATGCTGGAGTGCGTAGCTGGCGTAATCACCGTAGAGCTTAATCCAGGCAGACGTGTTCTTCTTGAACTTTTCCACGCCGTGTAGTTGCACTGGGGTGGCCTTGCTGAGGAACTCTCCCCGAGTGAGGGTGACTGTTTTGTGAGAGTCGCTGAGGGAAGCGTGCAGACTGTAGACAGATTTATTGAAGATGCCCTTTAGTGGCAGGGTAGTGATGGTTTTCCCGGCTGAATCAATGATTTCTAGCGTGCTGTCTTTTTTATTGATTGTGAAAAGACCGTGTTTAAGGGTGAGGGTGTTGCCGTCGGGGGAGGTTGTAGCACCTTCGAATGTTTTGGCAGCGTGCACAAGTGTGTCTTTGAGAGCATGCTGTTTTTCTTGAATGGAAGATGTATCGGCGGCGTGTGTGGTAGACGCAGTGGGTGCGGTGGGTGCAGCGTTAGCGATGGCGGGGACGCCAGTAATAGCGACAGCAGAGGCTACTGCGAGGGCAGCAGAACGGAGCCATGATTTCATGATGTATCCTCGTTTCGTCGTAGGCGCAGCTATCTTTGTAGCAACTATTTTCCTGAAACAGGCTAACTATAAATGAGATACCTCTGCACAGTAAAAAATGGACTTTAGCATGTGAGCTAAAGTCCATTTTTATGTATGAATGTGATAAATAGCGTTCAGCTACCTACAACAATTATCGAGCGTTTAGGCTCGGGCAACGTCACCAAAAGTGAGGTAAGCCTTGCTGCCATTGACCAGACGCTGAGCCTTCTTGCGAGCTACAGGATCCTTGGCGTGCTTGGAAGAGATCAGAGCAGCAGTGGTGCCCATGGTGAAGGTGTATACGGCAATTAGCGAGGCATCCGCGACCATAGCATACGAGAACGCTAGTACAGGACCTGCAACGGGGATAAGCATCATTATTTTCCCAGGTAGAGAGACTACGATTGCAGCTAAACTGCCAACGATCGCTCCAGCAAGATAGCCAGTCGCAGCACCTAGGATCAGGTGAGCGGTATCGTGCTCTACGGCGTAGCTGGCGTAATCTCCATTTAGGCGAATCCAGGCAGCAGTGTTCTTCTTGATCTTGTCGAGGCCAGCGAGCTGCTTGGGGTTAGCTTTGCCGAGAAGCTTGCCTTTCTTAAGGTCAATAGTCTTGTCGGAGTTGCTGAGGGAAGCATTCAGGCTGTAGACGGACTTGCCAGAAATAACCTTCAGCGGGATAGCGATAACGGCCTTGCCTTCAGAGTCAACAATTTCCAGCTTGTTGCCGTCCTTGTTGATCTTGAAAAAGCCGTTCTTAAGGGTAACGGCCTTGCCGTCCTTGGAGACCTTGGCACCGTCAATAGTCTTAGCGACATGATCCAGGCTATCCTTAAGCTCCTGCTGCTTATCCTTGAGAGCATCCTTGGGGGCCTGCTTCTCGTCAGCAAGGGCTAGCTTAGCGGGCTTCTTGTCCTTGAGGGACTGCAGCTTATCGTCGAGGGCAGCTTTCTTGCCCTTAATGGCGTCCTTGTGATCCTTGTCCTTGAGACCCTTAAGAGCATCCTTGGGGTCTTTCTTGTCTTTCTTGGAAGCTTGCAGCTTGTCCTTCAGCTCTTGCTTCTTATCTTTCAGAGTCTGCTGAACAGAGGAGAAGTCATTAGAAGGTGCAGCGTTAGCAATAGCGGGGGCGCCGGTGAGGGTAACGGCAGAGATCACTGCAAGAGCAGTGGAGCGGAACCATGATTTCACGGTATGTTCTCGTTTCGTTCTCGGACTGGAAACCATCACAGGAAGGAGACTTCCAGCAATCATCGTTTTCTGTACGCTAACTATAGATTGACTGTGCTACATGAGGGAAGTTCTCAAAGGGGTTATTAGTGGGGAATATCCCCCTTAGCAAATCTGTAATGAAACCGTTACCTGCGTAAACATCGTATTGTTATGAAATAAATATTTTTGTAAAAAATTACTAGCGAAAGACGAAATTACGCAGAAAAATGTTTTCCGGGACTATCCTAAAGCCTTTGACTGCGGTCCCCAGAAAGCTCCTTAGGGAAGCCTCTTAAGGAAGTCTAAGGGAAACTAGTAAAGGCTAGGAAAGTCTCGCGACGGTCAGCGCTCCCTAGGGGAGAATTCCTAGGGGAGAAAGAGTGCGGCGATAACGAGAACCGTGAAAACTAGTTCGGTAATGCCAATAGTTTTCGCACGCCACTTCTTCCCTTGGTATCGCATGGACAGCGGGAAATAGGCGGAACGCGCTAATAACACCACGAATAGTGCGAAGAGAATCCATCCAGTCCAGCTGAGGATCGCACTCACCAGCGCTAGTACTGCCACCACCGCGTGGAAAGCAATAGAAAATACTAGGTGGGGAGTACTGCGGCGTTCCCGAATAACAGTTTTAACCACCGGTACTGTGCCGAAGAAGTACAGGAAAAGCACTAGGCACACCAACCACATCCAGTTCCATCCGGTAACGGAACTAGACCAGTTATGCCCCGGTAGCGCCGCCATTGTTGTGTTAACGGGGACGGGGAGAAGAGGGAATCCGGCGCGCTGGAAATCCGTTCCAAGATCGTAGGAGACGGCCCCCATAAGAACCCCTGCTGCCACAGTAATACCGCGAGCTGCCATTGTGCGTTCTTTACGCACTTTAATAAGCACAACAGTCGCAATGACCAAGATGGCAAACCACGGTGCCCACAGGAGAAGTTTCGGCGCCCACCAGATGGTGAGAATACCGAGGACCACCGATATGCATGTGTACACTTTTACCGGCATGGCGTAGAGGGAGTTCCGCCGCGCCACAAACCACTTGGTAAGGGCAAAGAAACAAAAATACCCAATAACCCACAAGAGATACAGGGGGACCTGGGCGGGAGTCCACCCACCCAGCACAATCCCCAACGTGATAGGCACAAAAACCATAGCCCACGCGCCGTGATAGTCCGGAATCCAGCCGCGGGCAGACAGTGACCGCTTTTTCGGTGACCGCTTTTTTGGGGGACGTTTTTTCTGTGTCTGCTGCGCAGCTGTAGGAGGCGTAGCTGGTGTTGTTTCGCTGCTTGCTTGCGGTGGGGTGGTGTGTGCTTCACTCATTAGCTACTCCTGGAGACGTCATCCCATTTGTCTTGCGCCATTGCGCATGAATCCAGCCCCTTCGCGTTCTCTACCCACACGGTGAGGCCAAAAGACGGGTGAGATTCCGGGGAACCGGTGGCTATGCAGCCTTGTGTTTTCCCATTGTGTCGTTTCTCCACACGCGGTTTACCGACCGCATCATGGCGAGCTTCCCCAATAAGGACAGAAAACTTGTAGCCTTTATCGCTGGTGAATTTGCAGCCCCACCCGTAACTACCCCAGGTGGTTTGGGCGGATTCACGCTGCCCGTATTTTTCCGAGCAGGGGTTCACCAGCGGCACCATGGCCGCTAGGGAAGAAGAAACGGATGATGATGCTGAACTTAAGGAACTGAGTTCTTGTAGAGCATTATCTGCGCTCTGTGCCACAGTGTTGGACCCCTCCGAGTAGCCACGGTGATACCCCTCCGCGTGGCCTGCTCGACTCCCCAATATATAGCTGCCAAAGGCAACAACAACGAGTACCAGAACAGAGACGAGAGTGGCGCCAATAACCCCCGCTGCACTCATACCCCGGGACGAATGGTCGCGTGCAGATTGTTTCTTCGAGGACGTATTAGACCGACGGCGTGAGGAACCGCTCGAGTGGCGTGATGGTGACGTGTTTTTCGCCATTCTTTCTTGTACCTCACATGGTGTAGTGGCTAATAGTGTCGTGGCTATTTGCTGCTGACCCCGGCTAGCTGAAAGCGAACCAGTATCTGGCGGTGGGCCTGAACTAGATTTATGTTAGCGTCCCCTATCTAGAGTAACGATTTTTCTTTCCAGGAGTAGGACAACTCATCCATGACGACTGGTTTTCGTCTTGTTTCCTTGTGTATTCTGCTCAGACTAAAGTGTGCGAATACTCGCATAGCCTGCGTGTTCTCATTACTATCAAAAATATGGCTCAGCATACGCGTACTACCGCTTCCACAACATCATCGTCCCCACAGTATACGGATCTGCTGGTCCTGGGGGCTGGACCCGGCGGCTACGTGGCCGCTATCCGCGCCGCCCAACTGGGTCTACGCGTCACCATCGTGGAGGAAAAATACTGGGGAGGCGTGTGCCTCAACGTGGGGTGTATTCCCTCCAAAGCGCTTCTCAAAAATGCGGAAGTCGCCAACATCATGCTGCACCACGCCACCGAATTCGGGATAGTGGCCGATAACATCAGCATGGATTTTGGGGTAGCCCATGCCCGCAGCCGAAAAGTGTCCGCCAACATTGTGAAGGGCGTGCACTACCTCATGCGGAAAAACAAGATCACGGAGGTAAACGGGCACGGCACGTTCTGCGACGCGCACACCATGGAGGTAACAACCGCGGAGGGAACCGTCACCATCAGTTTTGATACCTGCATTATTGCCACCGGATCCCACGTGGCACAGCTACCCAACGTAGAGATGGGTGGGCCAGTTGTCTCCTACGAAGAACAGATTCTCAACCCCCAGCTACCGCACAGCATTGTCATTGTGGGCGCGGGCGCTATCGGCATGGAATTCGCCTACGTTCTGGCGAACTATGGGGTGCAGGTCACCATTGTGGAATACCAGGATCGTGTCCTCCCCAATGAGGACAAAGACGTGTCCACAGAAATCGCCAAACAGTATCGAAAACTGGGGATAACGCTGCGTACCGGTTATAAAACTACCGCGGTGGAACGCACCGGCAGCGATCCTGATAGTGGCGTAGCCGTCACCATCGCCCCCGTCACAGCGGCAGATGTGGAACCGGAAACTATCTACGCAGAACGCTGCCTTATCTCCACAGGGTTCCGCCCTAACGTAGAGGGGTATGGTTTAGAGAATACGGGCGTGGAGCTAACGCAACGCGGCGCTATTGCGGTTGATGACGTCATGCGAACCTCCGTCTCACATATTTTCGCCATCGGTGATGTTACGGCGAAACTACAGCTTGCCCATGTCGCGGAAGCACAAGGCGTGGTAGCAGCGGAAACTATCGCAGGGGTGGAGACTGTGTCGCTGGGTGACTACCGCATGATGCCGCGTGCCACCTTCTGTAACCCTCAAGTGGCCAGTTTTGGCCTTACGGAGGAGCAGGCACGGGCTGCCGCCGCCGAGAACCCGGAGTTAGACGTGCGGGTGTCTACATTCCCCTTCAGCGCGAATGGCAAAGCGCAAGGCTTGGGGGAAGCGCAGGGCTTCGTGAAGATTGTGGCCGACGGGCACTATGGGGAACTCTTGGGTGCGCACATGGTGGGGCCGCATGTTTCTGAGCTACTGCCGGAGCTAGTACTAGCACACAAGTGGGAACTGACCACGGAGGAGATCGCCCGCACTGTACACGTTCACCCCACCTTGGCGGAGGCTTTGAAAGAGGCTACCGAGGGTGTGCTGGGGACAATGATTAACCTCTAGTGGCACCGGTTTAACCCGCAGCGCCAGCCGCATAGCAGCGGCGCTACATTCGCTACATTTCTGAATAGGTGAGGCGGGTGAGTACCGCGCGATGGTCTGTTCCGGAGACGTCCGCCACGGTGGAGCCAGCTGTGTGCCAGTGAGATTTCGACACGAAAATATGGTCGATGGGCACACCCAGTGGGCGCGGTAGGTAGGTGGGCCAGGTTCCCACGGAGCCGCTCTTCTTTTCTGCCAGTGCATCCACGCAGGCACCCATGTCCGCTAGGCCACCGTGCCACGGTGTTGCATTCATATCCCCCGCCATAATGAGGTTTTCTGCCTGTGGGCCGTGGCACATGTCCACCATTTGTTTCAATTCGTGGCGCCACTGTCCAGTGTGGAGAAGATTCGGCTGGTAAACATGGCCGGCAACAATCGTTGGCAGGTATGCGAAATTAGCGTCACGATTCTGCGGCACTACCGTCACTGCCCCAAGTGATGTATCCGGGGTAATACTCTCGTTTACTTCATAGGTTCCAAAGTAGACGGATACCAGCAGGATAGTTTGATAGTCCCTACTGCTGCCCCGCAGAGTACGTGGAACGGACTGGAACATTTGCATGGGGCTGCCCGCTTTTTCCATCAGCTGTGCCACAAGTTTGGCGGTGCCTTTTGTGGTTTCGGAAAGCATGACAATGTCTGCCCCCACAGAGTTCGCTAGTTTTGCGATGGTGACGGGCGACGCTCCACTGTTGTAGCTGTTGAGGGACATGACGGTGATGTCTGTTCCGAAGTATCCCTTGTTGGGGGTTGCGACAGTTTTAAGGGGGTCTACGCGGAGTCCGTCACCCCACCCAATGCTGACGTGGGCGAAGGTAGCCACCATGGTAATCGCCATGAAGAGGGCGGATACGCGGCGGGGAAGATTGCGGTGCCAGCGTATAGCGAACACGATGGTGCTGGCGATGAGGGCAAGGAATGAGATGACGATCCAGATACCGCGGGGGGCGAAGATTTGGGCGAAAACTGGCTGCATGCTCAGCCATTTCCCGGGGTAGACGGAAAGCGCAAGCAGCACTGCAGTAATGATAAGTGCAGCCAACCAGCGGGGGGGAATAGCCCGCCGCATATCCTTCTGGACGAAGGGAGGCGTTGGATTATGCTCAGTCTCCGTCATATCTCCTAACCTACCGTCTGATTCTATAAAAGGCAGATCAACGGCAAAAGCAATGCTTTCGACACTATGCTAGAACTATGACGTGGACTTCTGACGATCACCCCCACACAGCATCCTCTCCCAACTCTTCCTCCTCCCCATCTGCCCCCGCTTCTGTCTCCGTCTCTGCCTCTCGTGCGGCGTCGCAGGATTCGCCTGAGATACAGCGCTGGCAGGACTGTCGCGGCCTTCTGCTGGACTTGGACGGCGTTATTACCCCCACTCTCGATATTCATAAACGCGCCTGGTTCAACCTTTTTGCCCCCTACATTGAAAAACGTGCGGCAGAACTTCACACTCCACTGGCCCCCTATACAATGGAGGACTACTTCACCTACGTGGATGGGCGGCATCGTCTTGATGGAGTGCGTGACGTCCTGCGGTCGTGTAATCTTCCCGAGGCGGATAATCCGGACATCGTGGAGCAATTGGGTCTGAAAAAAAACGCTGAGTTTATGGAAACTCTAGAGCGGGACGGTATTCAGGCTTACCCGGGGAGTGCGGCTGTTATTGATGCCGCGCAACATTTAGGTATCCCCTACGCGGTGGTGTCCTCCTCGCGGAATACGCGCCCGGTACTGCGTGCTGCCCACCTCTTGGAGCGTTTTGACGTCATTGTGGACGGTAATACTGCCGAGGAAAAGCATCTCCGTGGCAAGCCCGCCCCAGACACCTACCTGTATGCGGCGGAACTATTGGGACTTCCGGCCGCAGACTGTGCCGTGTTTGAAGACGCCGCCGCCGGGGTAGCAGCAGGCCGGGCGGGGGGCTTTGGCCTGGTTGTTGGTGTGAACCGCGGCACGGGGGAAACTGAACTGATATCCGCCGGTGCAGACATTGTTGTCGACGATTTAGGAGACACCCTAGCATGACACCCGATCACCCCAACCTGCGCAGTTACTTCGCCGAACCCACCATCGACCGCTCCACCCACCCCATTGATCCATGGCGGTGGATCGAAACCGCCCCACCCACCTCCGATCTTGGTGTTGCAGAATCAGTTTTTACCGTGGGTAATGGCTACTTGGGGGTGCGGGGTAACCCAGAAGAGGGGCGTGACTACACTCTCAATGGCACATACGTGAATGGCCTCCACGAAACATGGAATATTCAGCACGCGGAGGACGCCTATGGTCTGGCGCGCGTTGGACAGTCCATTGTGAATGCCCCCGATGCGAAAACTATCCGTATTTATGTTGATGATGAACCCTTCCGCATTTCCCGCGCAGACCTTTCTTACTATGAGCGCTCCCTCGATTTTCGGGACGGTGTTCTCCGCCGCTCTATAGAGTGGCGGACACCCGCCGGAAAACGCGTCCTTATGGACTTCACTCGTCTAGTTTCTCTGACGGATCGTCACCTGGGAATTGAAGAAGTCCGCATTGTGCTGCCGGAGGATTCCGCCCCCGTCATGCTCTCTTCCCAGATTATGAATCGGCAGGATGGGCAGGATGAGTTCGGGTCGGCCACCTCTGCAAGCCGCCCCGCTAGCCCCGAAGATGTTACGCAAGCAACGGTGAATACGGGGTCTGATCCGCGCCGGGCAGACCATTTCCAGTCACGTGTGTTTGTGCCCGTTATGCAGGTGAATGAGGGGGAGAAAATTGCCCTCGGCTATCGGATAAAGAATTCCGGCATGGCACTTGTGGTGGGTGCCGACCATGATTTCTCAACCTCTAACGACTTCTATGTATCGTCCTCGGCAGCACCGGATATGGCGAAAGTGCAGTATCACGTCGATGCGCGGCCGGGGGAGGAAATTGTTCTTACCAAGTATTTCTCGTATCACGATTCCTACCGTGCTTCTGTCAGTGAATTGATGGATCGTGTGGAGGAAACATTACAGCGTGCCCATAAACATGGGCCCATGGATTATGTGGAATCGCAGCGGGAGTGGCTGGCAGATTTCTGGGATCGTGCCGACGTGGAGATCCCCGACCAGCCGGAGCTACAACAAGCGGTGCGGTGGAACATGTTTCAGCTTATCCAGTCCACGGCCCGCGCAGAAGATTTAGGTATTGCGGCAAAAGGTGTGACGGGATCCGGCTACTGTGGGCATTACTTCTGGGACACGGAAATCTACGTTATGCCATTCCTGACGTACACCATGCCGCAGGTGGCGCGAAATGCGTTGCGGTTCCGCTACCGAATGCTGCCGAAAGCACGAGCACGGGCGGCTGAACTGGACCAGCGTGGTGCCCTCTACCCGTGGCGCACTATTAACGGGGAGGAAGCTAGCGCATACTATGCAGCGGGCACAGCCCAGTACCATATTGATGCGGATATTACGTATGCCACCGTGCAGTATGCGCGTGCTACCGGCGATGCGGATTTCCTCTTCCACGAGGCCATCGACATTCTGGTGGAGACCGCCCGCCTATGGGAGGATTTGGGCTTTTTTGGGGATGACGGAAAATTCCATATTCATGGAGTGACCGGCCCCGACGAGTACACCACCGTCGTCAACGATAACCTTTTCACTAACGTCATGGCCCGCTACAACATGCGAGTGGCCGCTGAATGGATAGAGCGCTTGCATGATGTGGAGGAGAACTACTTTGAGGAAATGGTGCGGCGTCTGCATCTGCGCCCCGAGGAGCCAGAGGAATGGCGTAAAGCGGCAGACGCTATGTACATTCCCTTCGACGATGAACATGGTATTCACCCGCAGGATGCACACTTCCTAGAAAGGGAGGTGTGGAATAAGGGCCAGGAGCAGCCGAAGCGTCCACTTCTGCTGCATTATCACCCACTGACGATTTACCGCTACCAGGTTATTAAGCAGGCTGATGTTGTGTTGGCGCTTTTCCTGCGTGGGTCTGAATTCAGTGAGAAGGCGCGCCGGGCGGACTTTGATTACTACGATCCGCTGACGACGGGGGATTCTTCGCTGTCGTCGGTGGTGCAGTGCATTGTGGCTGCTGAGTTGGGGTATGACGCGCATGCGCAAGAGTTGTTCCGGCATGCGGTGTATGTTGACCTGTGCAATTTGCATGGGAATTCGTCCGATGGGTTGCATATTGCTTCGTGTGGTGGTGTGTGGTCTGCGCTGGTGTTTGGTTTTGGTGGTTTGCGGGATTATGACGGCCGCTGGACCATTGATCCTGTTTTGCCGGAGAAGTGGGAGTGCATGCGCTATCGCGTGCAATTGCGGGGGTCGCGGTTGCGGGTGGAAGTGCGTCCGGATGAAGTGGAGTTGGAATGTGATTCGGCGGTGGAGATGCCTTTGGAAGTATGGGGACAGTCTGTCTCGCTGAAGGCTGGCCAGAAGTGTGTGGTGAAGAAGCCAAAGTAGATAATGACGGATATTGTGCTGTGATAAGTCTGCCACTTATTTGTCTGTAAGTGACTTAAATCACATTTATAGATAACCTCATTACTCGTTTTTTGTGACACAAATTACCGGTCGATGAAGTAAGACATCTACCCGGTTTGTGTCGCAAAAACCATTACTAGACCATTATTTTGAACACACTTTAGTACTGGAGTAACTCTACATAATCACTAAATAAGCTGGTGAACGTATTTTTAGGGAACATTATTCCCACGTTTTTATCTTTCCTTCTTCTTTACAAAAGAAAACTCTTATTTAAATAAGCTCGGTGACCTCTCGAACGACGCACCCGTGTTGTGTTTTTAAAAACACAACTAAGGGTGTCCTAACCTGCAAAAAGGGCATTTTTTACGAATCTTAGAAGCTACTAAAAAGCGTTAGAGTTAAGTCAGGTAAACCCGAACAATAGGGAGGTTCCATGGCCGGAAACAGTACCGCCGTCGCAGAGCGCAATACGGCGAAGACCGGCACCACTAATCGCGCTCACCTCCGCAAGAAGCCTGGTTACCCAAGCTGGGTCGCCAAGTTCATCATGGCCATCACTGGCTGGATTTTCTCACTCTTCTTGCTCGTCCACATGATCGGTAACTTGAAGATGTTCAAGAGTACTTACACGATCACGCAGCACGACCTCGCCAAGGGCTACTCACCTGACCAGATCGGTCAGCAAGCCCAGGCAATGAATGACTACGCACACTGGCTCCGCACCCTACTCGGTGGCCTTTTCGGCTACGAAGGCGTGCTGTGGGTATTCCGCATTGTGCTGCTCATTTGTATCATCCTGCACTTCGCCTCCGGCATTCTGCTTGCCGTTCGCGGACGCCAGGCACACGGTAGCGGCCCCCGTAAGGTCAGCACTGCTCGTGGTGTATCTGCTCGCTTCATGATCATTTCTGGTCTGATCCTGGCATGCTTCATCGTCTACCACATCCTCGACTTAACTGCTGGTGACACCGGCGCTGACTTCGAACATGGCGATGCATACAACAACATGATCTCCTCGTTCGATCGTCCTGGTGTTGCTACCTTCTACGTCATCACCATGCTGCTTCTGCTCATTCACATTGAGCACGGTGTTGCTACTACCGCTAACGATTTCGGTGCCACAGGCCGTCGCCTGCGCGCTGCCTTCTCGATCATCGGCGGCATCATCGCTGGCCTCATTGTTCTCGGCAACCTGGTCATCGTTATCTGCGTTGCCAGTGGCGCCATCGATCACGTTGATGTCGCTATCCCCAACCAGGGATATGACGGAACTGCTCACGCCGCCATGGCTGCGGCTGCCCTGAGCATGATCGCCTAGTTCACCCTCATAAGCTTCTGGTAACACACCTCTACCCTCGAAGCTTTCCAAGCTAAAGAAGATAAGGAGACGCAGGCAGTGACTACTACCGATTCTGCCTCGGCTGCACAGGACTTTGTGGCACCCGCCTCCATCGTCCCTGGCGTCACCATTGGTGATGTGCTTGATGGCCATGTGCCGGATTGCCCCACACCAGTCGCATGGGATGAAGCGATGGCTCACTTCAATCTCGTCAGCCCCCTCAACCGTCGTAAATTCAAGATCATCGTTGTTGGCACTGGCCTCGCCGGTTCCGGCGCCGCCGCTGCCCTCGGTGAACTCGGCTACGACGTGCAGGCCTTCACCTACCACGACGCACCCCGCCGTGCTCACTCCATTGCTGCCCAGGGTGGCGTTAACTCCCCCCGTGGCCGCAAGGTTGATAATGACTCCCTCTACCGCTTCGTTAAAGACACGGTAAAAGGTGGCGACTACCGCTGCCGCGAGGCCGATGCCTACCGACTGGGTCAAGAAGGCGTCCGCGTTATTGACCACATGGATGCCATCGGTGCCCCCTTCGCCCGCGAATACGGCGGCACCCTCGCCACTCGTTCTTTCGGTGGCGTGCAGGTATCCCGTACGTACTACACCCGTGGCCAAACAGGACAGCAGCTTCAGCTGGCTGGCGCACAGGCACTGCAGCGCCAGATCCACTGCGGCACTGTTAAACTGACCACCCGCGCAGAAGTTCTTGACTTCATTGTGAAGGACAACCGCTGCCAGGGCGTGGTTGTGCGTAACCTGGTGACCGGCGAAATCACCGCTCACACCGCACACGCCGTCATTCTTGCCACTGGTGGTTACGGCAACGTCTACTTCGACTCCACCCTGGCAAAGAACTCCAACGCCTCGGCTTCCTGGCGTGCCCACCAGCGTGGCGCCTACTTCGCCTCCCCGTCCTTCGTGCAGTTCCACCCAACAGGCCTGCCGAAGAACTCCTACTGGCAGTCCAAGACCATCCTCATGTCGGAGTCTCTCCGTAACGATGGCCGCATTTGGGTGCCGAAGAAGGAAGGCGACGACCGCCCCGGTAACGAGATCCCCGAAGAGGAACGCGACTACTTCCTCGAGCGTAAGTACCCCGCCTTCGGCAACCTGGTTCCGCGTGACGTGGCCTCCCGTGCCCTCTCCCGCGAAATCAACGCTGGACGCGGTGTTGGACCTCTCCATAACGCCGTGTACCTGGACTTCCGCGACGCCATCCAGCGTTTCGGCAAGGACACCATCGCCGAGCGTTACGGCAACCTTTTCCACATGTACAAGGACGCCACCAACGAGGATCCCTACGAGGTTCCCATGCGTATCGCCCCCACCGTCCACTTCACCATGGGTGGTCTGTGGAGCGACTACAACATGATGACCTCCATTCCGGGCCTGTTCGTCGGCGGCGAGTGTGGCTGGGGCTACCACGGCGCTAACCGCCTGGGTGCTAACTCCCTGCTGTCCGCATGCGTTGACGGCTGGTTCACCCTCCCCTACACCGTCCCGAACTACCTGGCCAAGCTGCTCAACACTCCTACCTTGGAGCAGAGCGACCCGGCCGTACAGGAAGCCCTCACCCGGACCCAGGACCGTATCGACGCCTTCATGTCGATCAACGGCAACCACGGCCCCGAGTACTTCCACCGCAAGCTCGGCGAAATCATGTACAAGGGCGTTGGCGTGTTCCGTACCGTACCGGACCTTATGAACGCCCTCGACAGCATTCGTGCCCTCCGCAAGGAATTCTGGTCTGACCTCAACATCACCGGCCAGGAAGGCGACCTTAACCAGGTGCTGGAGCGTGCCGGCCGTGTTGCCGACTACCTCGAACTTGCAGAACTGATGGCAATTGATGCTGCGGACCGCGACGAGTCCTGCGGTGCACACGTTCGTGATGACCACCAGACTCCAGAAGGCGAAGCCGACCGTGTTGACGACAAGTGGTGCTTCGTTTCCGCTTGGGAATCCACTGGTAGCGAGAAGGGCGGCGAACGCTCCTTCATCCGCCACGCTGAACCTTTGACCTTCGACAAGGTCCCGCTGATGACAAGGAACTACAAAGAATGAAGTTGCATCTGAAGGTATGGCGTCAGGCTGGCCCCGACGCCCCGGGCGCGTTCAGTGAATACGACGTCGATGACGCTTACGAGGCAATGACCCTCCTTGAGCTGCTCGACCGCCTTAACGATCGCCTTATCGAAGCCGGCGAAGAGCCTATCGCTTTTGAGTCCGACTGCCGTGAAGGCATCTGCGGTTGCTGCGGTATGAACGTCAACGGACGTCCCCACGGCCCGAAGAAGAACACCCCGTCCTGCCACCAGCACCTCTCCTCCTTCAAGGATGGGGACACCATCACCCTGGAGCCCATGCGCTCCGCGGTGTACCCGGTGGTTAAGGACCTCATCATCGACCGCGGCAAGCTTGACCGCGTGCTTGAAGCAGGTGGCTGGGTCTCCATCAACGCCGGTACTGCCCCCGACGCTGACGCTGTTAACAGCAACCACGCCCAGGCTGAGCGTTCCCTCGACTACGCTGCATGCATCGGTTGCGGTGCCTGCGTCGCAGCCTGCCCGAACGGTGCAGCCCACCTGTTCACCGGTGCTAAGCTCATGCACCTGGCTCTGCAGCCACTAAGCTCTCTCGAGCGTGGTCGCCGCGCCAAGGATATGGTTGATGTTCTCGAGCAGGACTTCGGTTCTTGCTCCTACTACGGTGAGTGCGCTGAGGTCTGCCCGGCAGGCATCCCCATCACCGCAGTAGCTGCCATCAACCGGGAGCGTCTGCGCCGCATGTTCCGTGGTAAGGACGACTAAAAACACTACCTCCCTATAACTGTTGCGGCCGGCCCCGCTACAGTTCGGTGACTGGGGCGTACCCTCCGGGGTACGCCCCAGTTTTCTATGTGGTATAAGTTTTTCCTTTAGGTTGCCCAGTTAACAGCCATGCCGGCGTAAGCTCGGTAGGCTGGAAGGGCATTACCGTCTCATAAAGAAGGTTTTTCATGACTAACCCCACTGATATCCCTATGAACTGGCAAGATGGTGCTCAAACTACGCCAGAAGCGCCTAGTCAAGAAGATATTAATGCCGCTCTAGAAATCCTTGACCAGAATTATGCGGAAATCGAAGCTGCCTACAACAGTGGGGAAATTGACCAGGAAACTTACGACAAGCTCTCTGAAGCTGTAAAAACGATGCGGGAAAAGATGGAGCGCGGCGAAATGCCGGAACTCCCCTTCAATCCGAATGAGCCCATGCCCGTCGTCCTCGGTATGGTTGCTGCCCATATGGTGAGCATTTTTAGCGCGATCGGTGGTAGCCTCTGGACCGTCGACGATCCCGAACGCCTCAGCGACATTATGGGACGTAACTCCATTCCACGTACTCTTACCCCCGCCTCCGGCCTGCGCGAGATAGGTCTCCTTACTCCTGCCGCTGGCACGCTTATGGTTGCGGAGCGGGTCTCCAAAGAAGTTGTCGACGACCCCAGCAAAGACCGCTGGTCCGGGCATCCTGATGTGACGCAGCCAATGCAGGGAGATAAAGATGCGGAAGGGGAGGATATATACATGCGTACCCACACCTTCCACCTCAGCGACCCGGAAGAAACTGAGGATAATCCGTGGGAGGATGTGGAAGCGTTCCTTCGTCGTATCGCTTCTGAAAACCCTACACGTGGCCAGTATGCCATTGTTGAGAAAGCAAGCGATTTAGACCAGAAACCAGCTGGCCAGGAGCATCCTGATCACTATGTCCTCTTCGGTATTTTCCACACTGATGAGGATGATGGGGACCAGATCGTTATTGAAACATTCCCGCATCCTGAAGATGCACAATTCTGGGATACTGTCGATAAGCCTGTGTCTGGACCCACTATCGTTGCCGCAGACAGCAGTACTGATCCTGCCGAACAGGGCTCTATTGCCACAGTCGCTGCCGCATCGTGGGGCACGAACCCGTGGGATCTTGTCGTCTCCTACGCTCCCGTTCCTCCACGTCCGGGAACACCGGAGGCGGAAGAGTGGCAGAAGGCTATGGATGCTGCTGCTGAAGCTGCGCGTCAAGCTGCAGAACAAGGAAACCAAGCATAGGGCTAATAACAGCTAATGAGGAGAAAATCTGCTGGCACGCTGCTACTACCGTTAGCTCTCTCCCTGTCGCTCAGCATGGCGGGAGCAGTGGGAGTGAGTGGCTGTAGTACTTCCGAATCTCGTTTTGAGAGTGTCCCAGTGCAGGATTTTCTCGTCGCGGAGAAGGAATTACCGCAGGGTTTTTCCTCCTCGCCTATTCGCGGGAATGAGTTGAGCCGTGCCACGGAAGGCACCCAACAGCCTTCCCGCGCGGAGTGCAGGGAACCGTCAAAACAGTGGTTTTCCGTTGCTTCTGCCGATAATCAAGCGGGTGAGTATCTGGAATACCCGGCTGCTGAAGTGGTTGTTGCCCTACTGCTTGTCCGTCCTGCCGGTTCGCTGACGCATATTGATAGATATATCGACCTGTGCCAGCACTATATACGACAGGGCAGCGGCCTTACCCTGGGTGTCAGCGTTAAACCCTATAGTGTTCCCGATAAGACACCGGGGGCACGCGCATATCAAGAACGTATTGCGCTCAGTCACAACAGCGCACACGGTACTGTGCAGGACAGTACCGTGTCCTCCACCTATCTTTATGGGAATGTTCATGGAGTGGGTGTTATCGCTATTTTGCGATCGCGAAAGGCTCTTCCAACAGCGCAGCAGACAGCTAGTTTGAATGCTATTTTTGCAGGTCAAGTAGAAAAAATTAGTCGCACATACGGCTAGCTAGCTACGCGCTAACAGATATGCGCTACCAAAATTTTATTTTTGATGCAGAATCGAAGTGTGACTTCTCCAGTAAAGAAAACCCCACTGCCGCTTCCCGATATTGAGCCTGAACAGGCGCGTATTAAACGGGCAGAGCTGAAAAAGACGCGCACAATTGCCACCTCAATGCTGGTGGTGGCAGCTGTTATTTTCATCGTTTGCCATATTCTGCAACGTCATTACGACTGGGTGTGGTTGGGATTCTTACGCGCTGCTGCGGAAGCCGGCATGGTTGGTGGTCTAGCAGACTGGTTCGCAGTGACAGCGCTTTTCCGCCACCCCCTAAAGATCCCCATTCCGCACACTGCCATCATCAGTGAGCAGAAAGACAAGATGGGGAGCAGTATGGCGACGTTTGTCGCCGATAATTTCCTCAACCCGGAATTAGTGGGGGAGAAGATTGAATCGGCGCATGTTCCCCAACGCCTCGGCGAATGGCTGCAGAAGCCGGAGAATGCCGACAAAGTATCCGGGGAGCTTGGCACAGCCGTCAAAGGTGTCCTGGATGTTATTGATGATCAGGAAATGCTGGAGCTATTCGACCGCACGCTGCATCGACAGTTAGATGATCGTGTTCTTGCCCCGGAGCTTGGCGAATATCTCCAAAAACTTTTAGATTCCGGGAAGGAAGAGCCCGCTATCCAATTCTTGGCGGATAAGGTCTCGCAGTGGGCGGTGAAGGCCGGTCCTACTATTGAGCGCATTGTAGACAAGGATAGCCCCGTGTGGGCGCCGCAAGTTCTGCAGAATCTTTTGGGTTCCCGTATTCACCGTGAATTGATGGAATGGACAGTTAAAGTTGCTCACGATCCGGAGCATGAGGCACGTCTAGCGGCGAAGCGGTGGCTCCAGGAGCTAGCAGATGATCTCCGTACCGATGAGAAGACCATAGAAAAAGTTGAGGAGATCAAGAGGAATATCCTTGCGAAGGAAGCTACATCGGGTATCGCAGAAAAAACGTGGATCAGTACGAAGGAAATGCTGCTCCGCACAAGTGCTGACCCGAATAGTCTGCTGCGGCGTAAAGCACGCCAAGCTGTTGTGTCTATGGGACGCGCGATGGCAACAAGCGAGAAAGTGCAAGCGGTTATCACTGAGCGAGTAGTGGCTGCCTCTAAGCATTTAGCCTCCAACTACGCCCCAGAAATTACTGCCATTATCTCTGATACCGTGGAGCGTTGGGATGCGGCGGAAGCCTCCGATAAAATCGAAGTACTAGTGGGCAAAGACCTGCAGTTCATTCGTATGAATGGCACTATCGTAGGTTCGCTTGCCGGCCTCCTTATCTACACCATCGCTTTCTTCGTCTTAGGGGTGTAATCAGTTTGTCTTTTACAACCTATGTTCTGAGTGTGCCTATTGAAATGCTCGTCGTGGCTGTATTGGCACTCATCGGTGGTGTTCTTGCGATTCGCTCTATTGTGCATGCTTCCCGGATGCGAGCGGATGCTTTTGAACTCACTGGAAAAGTATCCAAAACTGGCTGGGTAGCTATGCTCGTGGCATCCCTCATCGTGCTACTGATGAATGCTCTTTCCTTGGGCTACCGCATGATTACCCTGGTGATTATCGCCTGGGTCATTGTGGGCGTCTATTGGGGGTCAAAGCGGAAAGAAATGGATAACCTGGTGAACTTTTCACAGGACGGTTACGGCAATAACTGGACTCGCTAGAACAAACTAGCTCAGTGCATTAGCTAGTCCAGTGTATTAGGCGGCGCAGCAGCTAAGACGTGGTTTTACAGCTTATGAGCCGGCCTTTATGCTTTATGAGCCGAAGATAACCGTGCGATGGTTGTGCACCTGTACACGGTCTTCTAGGAACCAGCGCAAGCCACGGGCGAGCACAAGCTGCTCAATATCGCGGCCTTTGCGCACCATGTCTTTTTCTGTGTCGGCATGGCTGACACGCTGCACGTCTTGTTCAATGATGGGGCCATTGTCCAGGTCACTGGTAACGAAATGGCAGGTGGCACCCACTAGTTTCACACCGCGTTTATAGGCTTGGCCGTAGGGGCGGGCTCCCATGAAGGAGGGGAGGAAACTGTGGTGGATGTTGATGCAGCGTCCTTCCCAGCGTTCGCAGAGGTCGGGGGGAAGAATCTGCATGAATCGTGCAAGCACAATAACGTCGGGTTCTTCCGCATCAACAATGTTGGCAATGACGTCGAAGGCTTCCCTTTTTCCCTGTTCTCCGGGTCCGAAGGGGACGTAGTGGTAGGGGATGCCGTAGTAGTCGGCGACGGGTTCCATGTCGGGGTGGTTGGAGACGATGCAGGCCACGTCCATGGGGTAGTCGCCGTGGTGAATACGGCCCATGAGGTCGTGGAGGCAGTGACCCTGCTTGGAGACGAGGATGACGCCGCGTTTCAAGATGGCGGTGTCAGTTACCTGGGCGTGGGCGTCGGGGCCGATTTGCTGTGCCATTTCTATCCAGCGTTTTTTAAGTTCGTCGTAGCTCATGTCGACGGAGCTGGCAAGAACAGCTTGACGAGTGTGGAACCAGCCGGAGACAGGGTCTGCATGGTAGGCAGCTTCCAGAATCCAGCCGCCTACGTCCGCGAGAAACTTGGAGATTTCGGCGACGATGCCGACGCGGTCGGGGCAGTCCAGGGTAAGAACGTAGCGGTGTTCATTGCCGGACATGGCGGGCTTCTGGTCGTTCACAATCATGTGCCATATTTTAGCGGGTAGCCTGGAGCTATGACATTTCTTGATGACACAGCATCTGTTAATCATGGTGTTGATTTACCCGTCAACCGTGTTGAACTAGCGGCTTTTATTGATCTGATGGTGACCTCGCCAGAACGCACTGCAGATGAAGTGCGGGATGTGGTTGCACGGGCAGACGAGTGGGGGCTGAACGCCTGCTATGTGCCATCTAGTTGTGTGCCGCAGCCGCAGGCACAAGTACCGGTGGGGGCGCTAGTGAATTATCCGTGGGGGACGGACTGCAGCCTTGCGAAGGCGTTTGCGGCTCGCCTAGCGGTGGATCAGGGGGCCAGCGAGATTTGTGCGGTGTCCCATCTGGGAACGATTGTGGCGGGGGATTGGAATGCTCTTATGGCGGATATGGTGACGGTGCGGGAGGCTGTGCCGTCCCCGGTCATACTACAGTTTGTGGTGGATACGAGATATTTGCTGACCTTGCCGGATGGGGCAGAGCGTCTGGCGCGCTGTTGCCGGATCGCTGCGACTGTAGGCGTGGATATGGTGGTGGCGTCCACCGGGCTACACATGGCTGGTGGAGCGTCGCCGAAGAGTGCGCAGCTTGTGCCCGCAGTGCAGATTATGGCGGAGACCGTCGGCGGAAAACTCGGTATTAAAGCAATGGGTGGGGTGGATTCAGCGGAGTGTGCACTTGCAGCGATGGCGGCAGGGGCCACGCAGTTAGGCTGTACGGAAACAGAGGTGGAGGCCGTTCTGGCTGGTATGCCAGCGCTGTGACCCGGCCTTTAGCCCGTGAGCTATTTGCGGTCTACTGCACTGGCGTGGATAAGGTCCTGGCTGGTGAAGTCTTTACCGTTCAGCTCCACCACAATGGAGTTGTCTTTAATAGTGACTGATTCGGCGGTGAAATTAGCGGGGAGGAGCTTAACGTATTCTCCAGACAATTCGGGGAGGATAGCGCGGAGGGCATCTACGAGAGTGTTGTTGTGGAAGCCGGCGATGGCGACGTCTTTGAGCTCAAACGAGAAGTTGCCGTCGCGGACGGTGGGGATGATGCTGAATTTCGCGAAGCCGTCATTGAAGATGAGATCAACGCTGCTGGATGTGGGCTGATAGTTGACGGCGGTGACGGTAGCGGAATCAGCGAGTAGTCCTCCCTGCTTTTTCAACTCATTGTTGATGACGTTTTTGAGTGTTGCGGGGGGAATGGTCAGCGTGGCGTGGGCGCTGTCAAAGTGCAGGTTATTTTTGTCGGCGTAGTTGATGCCCTTGGCGTCGAATTCTACAAGTGTGCCAGCACGCATATCAGCAGGTGGCATGGGGCCGATAGTGACATTGATCTGCGGCAGGGTCTTGGAGGAGAGACCGAAAAGGATGGGTTTGGAACCGAAGGCAGTGTGAACGGGCACACCGATATTGCGGCAGCTTTCCTCATCGTTGGGGTTGTCGGTGCAGTTTTTGTTGATGTCGGCGGAGATGGAGTCGGCAACCTGGGAGCCGATGCTGTGGCGAGTGTAGAGCTCAATGCCGAGACAAATCAGCACAATGGTGAAAAGAGCAATAAGGATGAGGGGGATGGCAGCGCGATGGCGGCTGGGGAGCTGTCCTTGCGGGGTTCCAGGTTCAGTCATGCTTTTATTGTTCCAGGTGTGCTGGTTCATTCGCCACTGTATGTGCCATCACAAGCGTTACTGTAGGTGCACCGCATTCTTCGCTGAAGCTCCACGGGGCTCTGTTGAGAGATGTGTCCGTGCCCTTTCCATTGCCAATTGCGGGTTTAATAGCCGAGAACATTGTCTGCGGGGGCGACGGCTTCCCACGGCACGGTAAGAATGCAGTCTTGCAGTTTACGGCGCTGCCTATCGACGGGCCAGCCGTTTTCCCGCAGGAGGTTTTTAGCGCGTCGCCAGCGGTCGATGGGGCCGAAGGTGGCATATCCGGCGGTGGCGTCCCAGGCTGCGTCGGCGGCCTGCAGAAGGTCATAGATTTTTTCGCCGGGAACGTTGCGGTGAATGAGTGCTTTGGGGAGTCGTTCGGCAACATCGGACGGGGTGGTGACGGCGGTAGGGGACCAAGCGAGGGTGAGGCTGCGGGGGCGCTCGTTATCCAGCAGGATCCAGGCGGCGCGCTGTCCCACCTCATTGCAGGTGCCTTCGACGATGAGTCCGCCGGGGGCAAGACGCGATTGCATAATGCGCCAGGCATTCCCTACTTCTGCTTCACTGTATTGCCGGAGAACATTGAAGGCACGGACGAGGGAGGGGTGGTAGTGGCTCAGCTCGAAGCCACCGAGTTCAAACCGCACACCGTTTTGGGGAGGGAAGAGGCGGGAGGGATCAATTTCTAGCCCGACGACCTCAAGGGTGGGGCAGACATGTGTGCGGAGACGCGTAGCCATCTCAACAGTGGTCCAGGGGGCGGCGCCGTATCCCAGATCGATAGCGAGCGGGGCGCCTGTTGCTGCATCGGTGCATGCATCGGTACAAGTGTTGGCACAGGTGTCGGCAGATACGGAGGGGACGGTGTTGCAGACGGCGTTACGGAGCGCACTGCGGATGGCGGGGTGGTGGCACATCCAGCGGTCGCATTTGCGGAGCCGATTGACCCCGGTGGTACCGCGGGTGACGGTTCCCAGGGCGTGTGCGGGTGGAGTGCGAGGGACTGTGGTGGGAATTCCCTCTACCCGTGCGTCGGCTGCTCGCATAGTAGCAAGCCTACCGGTGTTTCCTGGCTAAACGGGTATCCTGAGAGCATGCCAAACAATCAAGCCATTCTGTCC
>NZ_WVRS01000002.1:0-114058 GCF_011525565.1 Lawsonella sp. | reverse complement strand
ATAGTAGCAAGCCTACCGGTGTTTCCTGGCTAAACGGGTATCCTGAGAGCATGCCAAACAATCAAGCCATTCTGTCCAGCAGCGCTCTAGAGGGCGTGTGGGAGGCTGCCCGTGCGGTTGGCGCGCAGGTAGCTAAAGAGGTGAGTTTTGCCGATTTCACCACGTCCCAGGTGGGTGCGCCGGCGCGTGGAATGGTAACGTGCACAACTCCTACCCAGGTTAGTGCAGTGGTAAAGGCAGCATTGCGGGCCGATGTACCGCTTTTTGTTGTCGGTGGCGGCTCGAATCTTATTGTGGGGGATGAATCTACCGGGGTACCTCGACATGAAATGGTGCTGCTGCGCCAGTCCGTTGTAGACGCTGACCATGCAGGTGCGCATCTGCAGGTAGTGCGCGAGTCGGATAGTTCGGTGACGGTGCAGGTTCCGGCTGGGCTTACGTGGGATCAGTGTGTGGCGGAGACGGTTGCACGCGGCTGGGGCGGTATTGAGTGCTTGTCGGGTATTCCTGGCCAGGTGGGGGCTACTCCGGTGCAGAATGTGGGTGCCTACGGGGTGGAGATGGAGTCTGTGCTGCAGCGGGTGCAGCTTGTGGACCGGCTGACGGGGGCAGTGGAGTGGGAAACGGCTGATCGGCTAGATCTGCGGTACCGCTACTCGAATATGAAGTTCACGCACCGCGCGGTGGTGACAGCGGTGGAGTTGCGGCTGCGCCGGGATGGTTTATCGGCACCAATCCGCTACCGGGAGTTGGCGCGCCGTTTGGGGTGTCAGCCGATGGAGCGGGTACCAGTAGGTGTGGCGCGGGAAACTGTGCTGGAGTTGCGTCGCGGTAAAGGCATGGTGGTGTGTGGTGCGGGGGTGCGCGCTCTGGGTTTTGGGGAGCCATCATCGGCGGGTGTGTGGTGTGAGACGGTAGCCGGGACTTTTACACCGGATCCGGATACTTTTTCTACCGGCTCGTTTTTTACGAATCCCATTATTTCCGAAAGCATGTTTGCGGATGTGCTGGCGCAGTTGGCGGCGGCTGGTATTGATACCGATGTGATGCCGAAGTTCCCCGGACAGGGTGGGGTGAAACTGTCGGCGGCCTGGCTTATCGATAAGGCTGGTTTTACAAAAGGTTTCCCGGGGGAGGGGAGCCCTGCCACGCTCAGTACCCGTCATACGTTGGCTCTTACTAACCGGGGCTCTGCGGGCACAGCGGAGCTTCTAGAGGTGGCACAGCAGGTACGCGATGGTGTGTGGGAGCGTTTCGGGGTGGAGCTTGTCCCCGAACCTGTTTTCGTGGGATGTGCGCTTCCACCTCTCGATTAACCTGGCTGCGCAGTCAGCCGAACGGCTTGAGTGGTGAGCTGCTTTATTCTCGCTTTATTCCCGCTGGCGACTTATTTGCTGTCTCGGTCGTGTGATTCCTGCGTGGGAACGATGGGAGTGGGGTGCTGGTCAATGAATTCCTGCACCTGTTTGGAGGCTTCTTTACGGAGCACTTTGCCCATCACGTTCTTGGGGATTTCCTCCAATGCCACAATGCGTTTGGGGACTTTGTAGCGGGTGAGGGAATTACGGCAATGGTCGCGTAGGGCTTCTTCATTGAGCCGTGCACCATGCTCTAAAACAACTGCAGCGGCTACCATTTCGCCGCCATTACGGTTGCGTACTCCTACTACTGCACATTCTGCAATGGAGGGGTGTTCAGCTAGTTCTTCTTCCACTTCGGAGGGGTAGACGTTGAAACCGCCGGTAATAATCATTTCTTTCAGGCGGTCAACGATGGTGATGTAGCCGTGCTCATCCATCACCGCAACGTCGCCGGTGTGGAACCAGCCGCCGTGCATGGCCTTTTCGGTGGCGTCGGGCATGTTGTGGTAGCCGGAGAATACTTGCGGGCCACGCACAACGAGTTCACCGGGTTCATTGAAGTCTAGTTCTGTGACACCGTCAGCTACATCCACAATGCGGATTTCAGTTTCGGGGAAGGGGACGCCAACGGAACCTGCTTTACGGAGTGCCGGATCCATGGGGTTGCCGGCGATAATGGGAGACGTCTCTGTAAGCCCATATCCTTCGGTAATGATGCCACCGGTGGCGTTTTCCCACTCTTCAACAAGTTCCATGGGAAGAGACATAGCGCCGGAGAAAGCGAGGCGGACACCTTTAATGGAGATCTTCCGCTTTTTAGATTCGCGCAATATGCGCTGGTAAATGGGTGGCACAGCGGGAATGAAGGTGGGGGTTTCCCGTTTAAATACCTTCATAATGAGGTTGATATCGGGGCTGGGGAGCAGGACTTGTTTAGCCCCAATACTGACTCCCAGAAGCGTGCAGGAGAGTATGCCGTAAGCGTGGAAGGGGGGAAGAGTGACAAGGATAGTTTCTTTCCCGGGGATAGCTTTTTGGATCCATGCCTGCGACATGGCGAGTTCGGAGGCGAGGTTGAAGTGGGTAAGGACGGCTCCTTTGGGAGTTCCGGTGGTACCCGAGGTGTACAACATGAGAGCAGGATCCCCAATAGAGGGACGGGGATGCTCAACCGCGATGCGGGGATGGTCGAGGAGACGTTCCCAGGGGAATGTGTGCCGGGTGGGAGACGTCATAGATTCGCGTAATTTGCGAGTTTTCCGGAAGGGAAGACGCAGGGCGAATTGTAGTTTTTTCGGCAGTGATTGGGTGATGTCGACGGTGACGACGTTTTCCAGATCGCTGGTGCGCCGCAGTTTCACAATTTTTGAGGCGATCTTGTCCCAGCAGATCGCTACGCGTGCGCCATGGTCGTAGAAAGGTTGGGCGAGTTCATGTTCTGTATAGAGCGGATTATGTTCCACGACTACTGCGCCTAGTCGTAGAATGCCGTAGAAAGCGATGACGGCTTCTGGACAGTTGGGGAGGAGGAGAGCCACGCGATCGCCTTTGGTGACTCCCATACGGCGGAGCCCTTCCGCGCAGCGGTCTACCTGTTCTGCTAGTTCTGCAAAGGTGGTAGTTTTGCCGAAAAATTCGAGAGCATCTTTGGCAGCCCACTGACACACACTGGAATCGAAGATGTCGACGATGGTACGCGTTGCCTGTTCAAGGCGCGCGGGAACGCCGTCTTCGTAGTTACCGCACCAAATCTTCTGACGATCGGTGGGTTCCCCGTTGGGCGGTAGTGGTGAACTCATGGTTAATAGATTAATCTACATTGATTCAAATGGTCGAAGTATGGTTACCTGCGGAAACGAGTTACTTAGTAGTAAATACCTGTGATGCCTGGTAGTGGCAATTATTTATTTGTTGCCATATTTTCTGTAGAAAAAGCATCTCGGGAGAGTCGCGGCAGCATAGACGATGCGTCGTATTCGGTGTTGAATAGGACTATGCCTTCCGCTTCCCCCCATGTTCGCGGTCCTTTAATACGCCGTGTGGCACTCCTTTCTATGCACACATCGCCTCTGGCGCAGCCCGGAACTGGAGATGCTGGAGGAATGAATGTTTTTGTACTGCAGACAGCGCGTCAGCTAGCGCGTCGCGGTATTGAGGTGGAGATTTTTACCCGCGCTACCGAATCGTCTCGGGATCCTCTGGAGGAAGAGGAACCGGGTGTGCGTGTGCGGCATATTCTCGCTGGCCCGTTAGAAGGCCTCAACAAGTATGATTTGCCGCAGGAACTCTGTTCTTTTGCGCATGGGGTCATGCAGGTGGAGGCGCGGCATGGGGCCGGATACTTCGACCTTATCCATTCCCACTACTGGCTATCAGGGCAGGTGGGGCGGATCGCGTCGCAATTGTGGCAGGTGCCGCTTGTACATACTTTTCACACTGTGGCGGCGGTGAAGAATGCCAGTTTGGCGGAGGGGGATACGCCCGAACCACAGAATCGGCTTGTGGCGGAGCATAAGATTGCGGCGTCCGCGACGCGTCTTACTGCTAACACTCCGGCGGAAAAACAAGAGCTCGTGGATATGTTGGGGGCGCGGGCGCAGCGTATTGACGTTATTCCTCCGGGTGCGGATCTCAGTCTTTTTTCGCCTGGTGGTCCGGGGGCAACGGAGGTAGCTCGACGTGAGTTGGGGCTGCCTCTAGAGGATCAGATCATTGCTTTTGTGGGGCGTATTCAGCGTTTGAAGGCACCAGATGTGTTGATTGACGCCACTGCGGAACTGTTGCGCCGTCATCCGGATCGTTACCTTACTGTTGTTATTGTGGGCGGGCCTTCCGGTTCTGGTCTAGATGCCCCCACGGTATTGCAGGAGCAAGTGGCCAGGCTGGGAATAGAAGCACATGTAAAGTTCTTCCGTCCCATGCCACCGGAAAAGTTGGTGCAGGTATTCCGCGCTGCTGATGTAGTGGCCGTCCCCTCCCATAATGAGTCTTTTGGACTGGTGGCGTTGGAGGCACAAGCCTGTGGCACGCCGGTAGTAGCCACTAATGTGGGTGGCCTGCCATTAGCTGTTGATGATGGGGTCAGTGGGCTTCTCGTTGATGGGCATGATCCGCTGCATTGGGCGGATGTGCTCGGCAGGGTATTGGATGATGATGCGTTGCGGTTTGCTTTGGCGGTGGCGGCGTCACGGCATGCGGCGAATTTTTCATGGTCACGGACGGGCTCGAAGCTGGTGGATTGTTATCGACGGGCGCGGGATAACTATTACGGGCCGTCACTGTCTTAGTGCTCAGTTGTTCAGTGCTCAAGCCTTAACACCTACACCTAATGTTCATTGTGGTGCCCTCCTTTTGTGACATATTCCCCTTTTACAATGGGGTGCTGACGGTGCAGAATAGGGGCATGGCTGAAAATAAACCTGGAACTCTGATCCTGCTTCGTCACGGTCAGTCAGAGTGGAACGCTTCCAACCAGTTCACTGGCTGGGTAGATGTTCGTCTGACGGAAAAGGGCGAGGCTGAAGCAAAGCGCGGTGGCGAACTTCTCGTTGAGAAGAACGTCCTGCCTGACGTCCTCTACACTTCCCTTCTACGTCGTGCTATCCAGACTGCACAGATTGCACTGGATGCAGCTGACCGCCACTGGATTCCGGTCGTGCGTGACTGGCGTCTGAATGAGCGTCACTACGGCAAACTGCAGGGTCTCAACAAGGCTGAGATCAAGAAGGAATTTGGTGACGAGCAGTTCATGCTCTGGCGTCGTTCCTACAACACCCCGCCGCCGGCTATCGATCCCGAGAACGAGTACTCGCAGACTCATGATCCTCGCTACGCCAACCTCGATGAGGTTCCGCTTACCGAGTGCCTGCTGGACGTTGTGAACCGTCTGGTGCCCTACTACCACGAGAGCATCGAGCAGGACCTGAAGGCCGGAAAGAACGTTATGGTTGCTGCTCATGGCAACTCATTGCGTGCACTGGTGAAGTACCTCGACAATATCTCTGATGACGATATTGCAGGACTGAACATTCCTACCGGTATTCCGCTGGTTTACCACTTCGAGCTTGCTAATGGCGAGCTGAAGGTTACCAACCCTGGTGGCGACTACCTCGATCCCGAGGCTGCTGCTGCTGGAGCTGCTGCTGTGGCTGCTCAGGGTAATAAGTAAGAGTTTTTATACCGTCGTTAAACGGGAGACTTTCCACCTTTCGGTGGGGTGTCTCCCGTTTTTCGTTGTTCCTTAGCGGTTTCCTGCGTGTCTCTACCTATTTACAGAGAGATGAATTATTAGTGACATCGCATTGAAATAGGGGGTAAAACATAGATTTCGAGCAAATTTGAGGTTTTCTAGTTCATCCTTCATCTCGAATATTTCGTACCATGGAAAGTGTGAAGGCTGGATATGTGACACTAATCGCTCTCATCGTTTTTATTGTGGGCGTTGTTCTCGGTGTCTTTTGCCCACGTATTATTCATCATTTCTTAGATCGCCCTGTCCATGTTGACCATCATGATGACACTGGCATTAGTGAACTTGACGCGCTGCGCCGTATTGCCGACACTGCTCCTTTTGGAGTGGCCTTAGTTGATCGCATGCAAGATGTTGTGCTGACGAATGAACAAGCCCGTCTCCTTGGCCTTGTGGAAAATCGGCATGTCAATGACAAACTGTGGTCTACGGTGGAGCAAGTATTCTCCAGTAAAGAACCCGTCATATTCCACATGCAGCCAAAGACGTCCTACCGCATTGCGAAGCCTGTGGAATCGTTGCGCGTCATGATGAAGCCTTTGGAGGAGGGGGATTCTCAGTTTGTCGTTATTTACTGTATCGATGCAACTGAGGAAGCTCGCCTGGAAAAAACACGGCGTGATTTTGTCGCCAATGTTTCGCATGAGCTGAAAACTCCCGTGGGTGCTATTGCCCTTTTAGCGGAGGCACTTCTTGCCGATGTTACGGATACGCAGCAGGTTAAATACTTTGGTGAACGATTGCAGTCCGAGGCAATGCGATTGGCTCAGCTTATTTCTGAGTTGATGGAATTGTCCCGCCTGCAAGGAGCCGAGAAGCTTACAGATCCGCAGATCGTCAATCTTGATGATGTTGTGTCAGAGGCGCTTTCTCGGTCGCGTCACTCGCAGGACAAATATGATGTCGCGGTCCGTCTCGATAGCCACGAGGGATTCCTGGTGTGGGGGGATCAGGCACTTCTCGTTATGGCCATTCATAACCTTATCGAGAACGCTATCCGCTATTCCGAGGAAGGTAAGCGGGTAGTGGTGTCCCGGGAGCGTATCCGGGTTGGAACGTTGCGGGAGAGAATGTCCGGCACTAACTGCTACATGTCTCTTAACCACACACTGCGCGATGAACAAGAACTGTGCATTGTGCAGGTCTCGGACAAGGGGATGGGTATTCCTCCCCAGCACATTAATCGCATTTTTGAACGTTTTTACCGTGTTGATAAAGCCCGCTCACGTGGACGGGGCGGCACTGGTTTAGGTCTAGCTATCGTCAGGCAGATTGCCCTCAATATGGGCGGTGCAGTGATGGTATGGTCCAAGCCGGGTGTTGGATCGACGTTTACTCTGGGGTTTCTGCCCGCAGATACCCAGGAATTATCTGGTGTAACCACTCAAGAGGAGAAAAAATAAATGAGCCGCATCATGATCGTGGAAGATGAAATGTCGCTGGCTGAACCGCTAGGTTTTCTACTGCAGCGGGAAGGCTTCGATGCTGACATCGTGGGCGATGGTGTGACCGCCCTTAATAAGTTTGCACGGGTCCAGCCGGATCTTGTGCTGCTAGATCTTATGCTGCCGGGCAAATCTGGGACAGACGTGTGCAAGGAATTGCGTGCGGTCTCAGATGTTCCCATCATTATGGTGACGGCGCGCGACGCCGAGATCGATAAGGTTGTGGGGCTAGAAATTGGTGCGGATGACTATGTCACCAAGCCATATTCATCCCGTGAGCTTATTGCGCGTATTAATGCCGTTCTGCGCCGTCAGCGTTCCGCCGAGGCTCCCACCCCGGAGGAAACGACTATTAGCGCTGGGCCGGTTGTCATGGAAGTGGACGCCCACCGGGTGCTTGTCCGGGGCGAGGAGGTTCAGCTTCCGCTGAAGGAATTCCATCTTCTTGAGTACTTGATGCGGAATGCAGGTCGTGTGCTGGCGCGTGGCCAACTGATTGACCGCGTGTGGGGATCCGATTATGTCGGGGATACGAAGACTCTTGATGTTCACATTAAGCGGCTGCGATCCAAGATTGAGGAAGATCCCTCCTCCCCAGTGCATCTTGTGACTGTGCGCGGGCTTGGCTACAAGTTTGAAAACTAACTTTTCTGGCACGTGGTTGTGACATCTGTCCTCCCGTTATGGCACTGTTATAGGCATGACACGGATTGCTGTAATTGGTGGTGGACAGATGGGCGAGGCGCTCATCGCCGGCACTATCAAGGGTGGTTTAGCACCAGAAAACATTATTGTCTGTGAAAATAATGCAGAAAGAGCCTTTGAGCTGACGAAGCGTTATGACATTCTGGCTGCTGAGATAGACGAGGCAGTGGAGAGTGCAGATTACGTGTTCATTGCCGTCAGACCTAAAGACGTGAAGGCAGTGTTACAGGGTTTGTCGGAGGTAGCACCGAATTTAGACAACGAGCTTGTTGTCGTTTCTATTGCGGCGGGTATTCCTACTGCGTTCTATGAGAATCAGTTGTCTGCGGGGGCCCCTGTTGTCCGCGTTATGCCTAACACTCCTATGTTGGTGGGGGAGGGTGTGTGTGCTGTGTCTGCGGGGCGCTATGCACGCCCAGAGCACATGGAAGAGGTCTGCCGGCTACTAGGGGAGGTGGGTACTGTTTTGGAGGTTCCAGAGGCCGATATGGACACTGTGACCGCTCTTTCCGGTTCTGGCCCCGCCTACTTTTTCCTTATGGTGAAGGCGATGGTTGAGGCCGGTGTATCAATGGGGCTTACGCGCCAGGTAGCAACACAACTGACGGTTGGTACTATCTCGGGATCTGCAAAAATGCTGCAGGATAGTGGGAAGTCTGCCACGCAGTTACGGGAGGCTGTTACTTCTCCCGGGGGAACGACTGCGGCCGGATTACGGGCTTTTGAGGATGGTGGTTTCCGATCCACGGTGTATAACGTTCTTGAGGCGGCGGCGAAAAAGTCGGAACAGTTGCGTCCCAAGATGTAAAAAGTGGCAACAAGAAGGTGCCTACCCCTGTTCGGGGGTAGGCACCTTCTGTGTTTGTCATGGGCTTTCCGGTAATGGGGGCTGTTGGAGGGGAACTCCATGAATAAACTTTGGGTGAATTAGTTTCTTGTGTCGCATTTTTAACATGAGACACGTTAGGCTACATACAGCACGTGTGTGACTGGCCCACGAGTGGGGAAGCTCGTGCCACAGCTCGTGCTGGAGGTGTATGTCATGGCATCGACTGGTGCTAACGAAACGCTCACCGCGCAAGGCGGAGAAGCTCCCACGTTTCTCACTGTTGCAGAAGTTGCGGAGATTATGCGTGTCTCAAAAATGACTGTCTATCGCATGGTCCATAGCGGAGAGCTGCCCGCGGCTCGTTTTGGTCGTTCCTTCCGAGTTGATTCTCGAGTAGTTGACGACTACCTAAAATCCTCATTCTACGAGGTTGGTTAACAACAAAAATTTTATATGACGTGCTGGTAGGGGTAAGCTTTACTAGTCCACGGGAGTATTAATAACGTGAGAACCCCTTGGTTCTCAGAGACACTGCGAAGAGAACACTGCGAAGATTACTCATCGCGCCCCGTACGCCATAAGCATAAAACCATACAGAACAGTGAGGGATCTCCATGGGATCAGTGATTAAGAAGCGTCGTAAGCGCATGTCGAAGAAGAAGCACCGCAAGCTGCTTCGCCGTACGCGTGTTCAGCGTCGTAAGCTCGGCAAGTAATCACACCTCGACCGATCTTTATGCAGCCGCCTCAGGTAATGAGGCGGCTGCATTTTATTTATAAGAAGTTTTTTAAACCGAGGTAACAAAATTCAATATGAGCCCATAAGATGAATAGCGGACTGTCACATTTAGAAAAGAGAAGTACTAATGCGCATCGCCAAGGCTACATTTGCCCTCGCCTGTGCCCTTGCGGCTATTGCGGCCCCTACCGCAGCTTATGCTGTACCGCAGAATACCGTCATTATGCCTGGCGATACCATTAAAGCGAAGTACCTTGTTGCTACGTCTACTTGTACTGCGGCAGCACCAGTTCGAGATAATCATGGGGGTTTGTATCTCCTTACCGCCGGGCATTGTGTCAACGGAAAATTGGGAGAAATTGTTGGCCAGCCCATCTACCATAATCAGAAATTAATTGGGCATGTACGAAGTGCCCAATTCGAAATTGCTGACTATGCGGTTATCAAATTGCAATCGAATGTTAAGGTCGGCCACAACGACGTTCCCCACTTTGCCTACCTCGGCCAAGTCTCCCCCGATTCACAAATCTGCTTCCACGGCACTAAATCTGGTGTGCGCTGCGGAAAAGTAAATCGGGAGAATGAAATTACCTATATGCGCGGAGCTTTTGTGCCGGGCATCGTTATTGGTACCTCTGCTACCTTGCGCTCCATCTCCGGAGATTCCGGCTCCGCTGTCTACACAGACAAAGGTGTCATTGGTATTCTCTCCGGTGGTCGTGACGGCATTACCACATACGTTCCCATTGAATCTATCTACAGTCGAGCCAGTCGAACCATACCCGGATTCCGTATTACCGACTAGAATTTTTACGGGTCTGATGGACGAGATTCCACAATAGACAAGATTTTTCCGCCATACGCGGTACGATTTATGTCGATATTGCTACTTTTTGTTAATAGAACAGCTGCACCCATGGAATGAGTACACAAGGTTCACCACTGTGTCGCCACGCTGTGTTCGCCATATTGTGTTCACTGCAGTACAACGCTGTCTTTACTGCCGTGCGTTACGGTGAACTAAAGAAAAAGGAGTTCCCATGGCTATGAAAGCCCTCGCGATTGGTACTAGTGCACTGGACGTCCTGGTCCAGCCGGTAGATAGTATTCCTCAGGGACAGAGCATTGCGCTCGTCGATGATATCCACATCACTCCATCGGGTACTGCCGCTGCCACCGCCCTCACATTCCAAAAACTGGGGTTCGACACATACGTATCGTCTGCATGCGGCGATGACACTCGTGGCCAGATTTTGCGGCAGCTCCTCAACGAACGCGGTATTAATACAGACACGTTCCAAATTGTTGACGGTACCGCCACCACGGGTTCTGTTGTCCCTATTCGTAAAGATGGCTCACACCCCACTTTGCACCTGGTAGGAACAGAGATTCTCTATGACGTGGACAATGCACCGTGGGATCTTATTGCCGACGTCGATGTTGTGCACTACGGTGCCCCCGAATTCCAGGGAGGTAAGGCCGTCGCAAAAGTACTTCGTGCTGCAAAAGACGGCGGAGCCATCACCTCTACGGATCTTCTTGCCAATGGTTCTAAAGCGGTAGTCACGTGGATTCAGGATGCTCTACCATATGTTGACTATCTTCTTCCCAATGAGGAACAGATCCTTGGCTACACGGGCGAAAACAACCTCATTGCGGCCTGCCGGCGAATGATTGACTACGGAGTTGGCTGTGTGGCCGCTACCACCGGTAAAGACGGTGCCGTCGTTGTTACACGCGACTCTGCCACCACTATCCCCGCCATGCGCACAAAAATAGTCTCTACAGATGGTGCAGGAGATGCTTTCTCTGCAGGATTCCTCAAAGGTGTTGCCGAAGGCTACAGCCCCGAGGAAGCTGCCGTGTGGGGAGTTGCTACTGCCTCATACACCGTGACGGGTATTGGACCCGACGCGGGCGAGTTCACCGATGACGATATCCGTACCAAGGTAGAGAAATACTTCAGTACCAGTACTGCCAACGCTGTTCGCTAGTCTAGGGATATGGAAAAACTGCGTCGTCCTTATTGTGTTGGTACTGCCCTCATTCTCTGGATTGGGATACTGATACTCACCATCGTGCAGATTATTTCCGAAATTGTTGTAAGCGTACTGCACTCACAGACCCTCACAAACGTTATCTCTGACGACCTCACTGCGCACCTTGGTACTGCACAAAACCAGGTACAGAACCAGGCGAATAATGCTGGTGCAGGATACTCATCCGCGGAAATACACACGATGGCCGTCGCACTTCCGTTCATGGCCATTTTCGTGGAGATACTTCTTGTTGCTGTATTCAGCATTATTATTTGGCGAATGAGCCGGGGGCGGAAATGGGCGCGTGTTGTCCTCATTTTTATTGGCTGCTACATGGCAGTACAGGGCATATCCGCCATTATTATGGCGTTTCAGGACAACACCAGTAGTTTCAGCATTATCGCCTACTACCTCTCGAAGGACAGTAGCGCTGCCGGGGGTAACGTGTTCTCTTTCGTTATCCTGTGCATCGTCATTCTGGAGGGCATAATGGCAGTACCCGCACTGTCACAAATGCGGAAACCGGAAGCTGACGAATGGTTTAACGCGATAGCTGAGCAGCGTCATCCACCGACACCGCCCACAGCGATGCCGCCTATGCCCCCGCTTCCGCCTGTTCCCCCGAACGGTCCGCGGTCGCACTAGTAGCTATAAGTGACGTTCGCGGCTGTGACGTCGATGGGGTCTGCAGCTGGGAAGATGGTGCAGCCGGCTCAGTTAGTTCAGACGGTGCAGCTAGCTCAGCTGATTCAGTGAGGGGGAAAGCGAGCTGGACAGCTTCCACCACCCCCGCCGGGTCAGCAGTTTTAGCAACGCGGCTAATATTTAGTCCCACTTTTTTAGCGGTGGCGGCAGTTGTATCACCAATGCACACAACATTGCCTTTTCCGCACAAGGTGACAAGAACACGGGCGGCGGAGGGGGCCGTCACCACTGCGCACGCGAATTGACCGTCCTGCCAGTCCGCAATGGTGCCGGCGGGAAGTTCATCGGCTGTTAGCGGCATCATCGTATACACCGGCAGGCAGGTAACGTCCCAGCCCGCCTCATGGAGTGATACCGTGGAATCCCAGCGAGATAGCGCAGATCCAATACAGAGGACAGTGGGTACGGGCGGCTTCTTTTTAGTGGGTTTCTGCGGAGGATAATCGACGCGTTCGCGAAGAGCCTGGCCCAGTTGCTGGCCAGTGGCGGCCGAAGCCGGCATAGTGAGGTCGGGTTCTAGGCCAAGGTGGCGTAAAGCCACCCCGGTAGCGGGGCCAATAACAGCAAAGTGAGTACCGGCTTTAGCGGCAGCTGCCAGAGTATCGGGAAAGAGTTTATTGAATACTTCCACGCCGCGGCGGGACGCAAAAACAACCCACATAACGTGGCCGTTGCGGAGGGGTTCCTCCCACACGTTAACGGTGGAAATGTTGGGGCCATGCGGATCGCCCGCAACACAACAATGGTTAAAGGGGGTAGAGACTACGGTATAGCCTGCCTTTTCCAGAGCAGCACTGAAGGGGTCACCGGCGGGGCGGCTCACCAGTAGGCGGGGCGCTGCGGTAGCGGCAAGCGTCTGCGGCTGATGAGAGTCGACCATGGTCATCTCCTAATATGTGGGTGAAAAGACTATCTGACACACTTTCCACTAAGGTAATTAGCGTGAAGACAACCCGTCCAACAAGTGTGTCATTCGCCTATTATCTCTCTCTCGTTGCCACGATACTCGGAGTTTCTGGCGGCTTCATCATGCTGCGTGCTATCGACCGCTACGCCACGTCGAATTTCCAAGTATCGCAGGCTCGCACAGCCGCCATTATCTGTATTCTCAGTGGCCTTTTAGTGGGTGTAGTAGCCAGTGCAACCTACCAAAAATCTGTGCTGGGATGGAAAATCCATGTGGGTATAGCGGTTGTCTCCCTTATCGCTTTAGTTATTGTCTCCATTCTGGGCAAGGGCGGACTCCCGCTTGTCCACCTTTGCGTCATATTGGTTGTTCTGGTGTTGCTCATGTGGCCCAGTACCGTCCGCTGGTTCTACCCAGATGTGACATTTGCCACCCCCGGACGGCGTCCTAAACCGGAATAATAATCAGCTCCTCCGTGTTTCATACAACGTATGTGTGCTTTACGGCAGCGTATATATGTCTTGCAAAGGAGCTCTACTATGGCTACGACCACTATAAAAATTAATGGTATGACGTGCGATCATTGCGTCAAACGTGTCACTAAGGAAATCTCCACAATCCCAGGAGTGTCCACTGTCGCTGTCGATCTTGCCGCCGGCACCGCCACGTTTGACTCAGAAAACGATATCCCCCGCGATGCCCTAGCCGCGGCCATCGATGAGGCCGGCTTCACCCTCGCCTAAACAGTATCGGCTAGACGCCCCTGCTTCCCACTCCCAACTAACACTACTGACTGGCGACAATGACAAATCCGGCTCCCTCCCCTACAGGCAGCAGGCATGTAGAACTTGCCCTCCTGGGGCTCTCCTGCGCTAACTGTGCCAACCACGTCCAACGCACTCTCAATAAACTTGCGGGCGTGGAATGCACCGTCAACTATGCGACGGAAAGCGCCTCACTTGACGCTGCCAATAGCTACAGTGCGCAAGACCTTATTGATGCGGTGAAAGGTGCTGGCTACGATGCCCGTCTTCTCTCCGACGGGAACACTGTCTCTGCTGCCGACGCCGATAAACAAATTGTTGCAGCGGAACAGCGCGCTAACCGGGATCTCGTAACTCGCCTTATTGTGGCGGCAGTTCTCGCCATCCCCGTCATGGTTATCTCCATGACGCCCGGTGCACAATTCCCCGGCTGGCAGTGGGTATGCCTCGCTCTTAGCACGGTCGTCGTGTTCTATCCCGGCTGGCTCTTCCACCGCGCCACCATTGCCAACGCTAAACACCACACCGTCAGCATGGACACCCTGCTGACCCTCGGAACACTTGCCGCCTACTTGTGGAGTCTGGGCGCCATGCTCTTCGGCACCGCCGGGCATATTGGCATGCATCACAGTATGCAATTGTGGAACCCCGATGTGGACCCCAGCGGACAAGTATATTTTGAGTCCGCCTCCGGCGTTATCCTCTTCCTCCTCCTGGGGCGGTACGTGGAGCACCGTGCGAAACGTTCAGCGCGCGCCGGGCTATCAGCTCTTATGGATGTGGGCGCTAAGGACGCTCTCTTCGTTGACGAGCAAGGGGATGAGCACCGTATCCCCGTGGCGTCACTGTGCGCGGGAGATCTTTTCCGTGTCCTACCCGGAGACAAGATTGCCACTGATGGGGAAGTTATTGAGGGTATTAGTTCCGTCAATGCCTCCGCTATGACCGGCGAATCCATTCCCCAGTCGGTAGCCCCCGGGGACAGTGTGATAGGCGGCTGCATTAACACCACCGGTACCCTGCTGGTGCGTGCCACCGCCGTGGGGGCGGATACACAACTGGCAGCTATTACCGATGCGGTAAAGCGCGCGCAGGAGAGTAAATCCCATGCACAGCGTCTCGCGGACCGTATCTCTAGTGTTTTCGTGCCCATTGTTATTGCGTTGGCGTTTCTGGCTTTAGCAGGGCACCTTATTGCGGGAGAATCTGCTGCCGCAGCCTTTACCGCCGGCGTAGCCGTCCTCATTATTGCCTGCCCATGCGCACTCGGGTTAGCGACTCCGCTAGCGTTCATGGTGGGGACAGGCCGTGCGGCACAACGCGGCATTATTGTGCGTTCGCAAGAAACCCTAGAGAAAGTTCGCGACATTAATACAGTCGTTTTCGACAAGACTGGCACTATTACCACGGGCGAAATGTCGGTTAGTGAGGTCTTACCAGTGGAGGGTATGTCTGCTACCGACGTGCTGGCATTAGCGGCGGCGGTGGAATACGGTTCTGAACATCCCATTGGCGCCGCCATTGTAAAAGCAGCCACCCAGCGCAGAGAAGACTCAGCAGAACAGACGGATTCAGCAATGCCAACGGCGCAGACAGTGCAAACAGTGCGAGCTCACAATATTAGCGCCATACCAGGTGAGGGCGTACAAGGTGATCTACCCGACGGCACTGCCTTTACTGGCACTGTTTTTGTGGGAAAACCACGAGACGAGGTTGGCCGTGCGGCGTTACGCCGTGCTGCCAGTGCGCACGGTGTGGCCGCTTCCCATGTTGCGGTGTACCAGAATGATACTTTTGTGGGCAGTATTACGGTGGCGGATACCGTCAAACCTACTTCTGCCGACGCTATCGCTAAGCTGCACCAGCAAGGCTGCCGCACAATACTATTAACGGGGGATAATTATGAAGCTGCCCAACAGATTGCCGCGGAAGTAGGCATATCGGCCAGCGATGTTATCGCGGACGTACTCCCCACCCAGAAAGCCGATAGGATTACGGAGCTGCAGCAGGGTGGGAACACTGTCGCTATGGTGGGGGACGGTATTAATGATGCTGCCGCGCTTGCTTTATCTCATCTAGGTATTGCGATGGGGACGGGGACGGATGTGGCCATGCAGGCTGCGGACCTCACACTGGTGCGTGGTGATGTGGAGGCTGTTCCCGAAGCTTTGCATTTAGCACGCCGGATGAACCGCATTGTGCGGGGAAACCTATTCTGGGCTTTTATCTACAATGTGGCCATGATTCCACTGGCGATGCTGGGTTTCCTCAACCCGATGATGGCTGGTCTTGCCATGGTGTGCTCGGATCTTTTCGTTGTGGGCAATTCCCTCCGGTTGCGGTGGGCGTAGCACTGTTTTTCCCTGCCTGGTTGGTAAACTGCAGGAAAGAAGATTGCGTTAAGGAGCCTCTCCAATGACCTCGCCGATAACTTCGCCGACGACCGAGCCCGCGTACCCGTCACCACTGCCGGGGGAAGATCAGGAGTGGCAGTATCCTCCAGGATCCTCAGGGATTATTACAAAAGTGCACTTTGTGCGGCACGGTGAAGTTGATAACCCATCTGGTCGTCTTTACGGTCGTCAGCGTGGCTATAAGCTCACGAAGCGTGGGGAACAGCATGCTATTAACGTGGCGCGGGCATTGCGGGGGCACGATATAACAGCTGTGTACGCATCTCCCTTGAAACGCGCCCAGCAGACGGCCTATCCTGTTGCTCACGACTATGGGCTCAGTATTATTACTAATCCTCTGCTTATTGAGGCGGGCTCCAATCTGGAGAATGAGCTCCTCACGCCGAAGGGTATTCTTACCTCCCCGCATATTTGGCCAATGATTGGTGATCTCAACACTCCGTCATGGGGCGAACACTACTGCAAGATGGCAGAGCGAATGCTAGCGATGGCCCATCGAGCAGTGGACGATAACCGCGGGCATGAGGCTGTCTGCGTGTCGCACCAGTGCGCTATCTGGGTACTGCGTCGTTTTGTGGAGGAGAAGAGGCTGGGGCACCATCCCGGCAAGCGTAACTGTTCTCTGGGATCCATCACTACGCTCGTTTTTGATGGTGACATCATCTCCCGGCTGGAGTATCAGGAGCCGTCGGGTATGTCCGATCCAGCCAGTTTGAAATCGGACATGCAGCGCGGGCTACAAGCCTAAAACGAATTCACTGCCTGCTTGCTTGCCCTACTTGTTGTCTGCTTGTCCTATTTGGCAGTAGCTACACGAAGAAGAGGGTAGGCCGGCAGGAGGGAATGCTGCAGCTGCCGGTAGGTGGGGGCAGTGTTCTCCACCCACGGAACAGAACCTAACCAGTTACCAACAAGCCCAAGCTGAATATCCTCTGGGCCGTAGCAGGCGTCCTCTGCTGTTACCGCAACAGCGATCTCATTCTGCCCAGTGGGGTTGAGGAAGCCTGACGGAATGGTGAAGGATTCTTGCGGGCCCACGTTGCCCACCCAGGTTCCCACGTTCCATCCGTTAATGAACATGACGGTGTGGGCATTGTCTTTGCGATCCGGGCTGAAACGCTTGGAGAGGACGTTCAGCCGCAGCATGACATCCTGGTTGGTGGGGTATTTGAGGGTGAAGTGGGTGCGGTACCAGGTGACGCCTGCGGTGTTGGCGTGCATGGTGGTGGCGTGTTTCCAGGTGGCGTCGGGGAATCCGGGAAGATACCAGCCGGCTCTTTCACCGTAGAGACCACCATTGTTGTAGATGCCGCGGGTTGTGTCGGCGGGGTGTATGCCGCCGCGTACACCTTGAATCTTCCATACGGCGTTACCCTGTTCTCCAAGGCGGGCATCGAGAATACCCATGGGGTGCAGGTTATTGCCAATGCCTTCCCAGTCCACGCGCTGCCCATTATTGCGTAGCAGAATAGCGAGGGTGACCTTCTCACCTTTCTTCACAGTGCCCTTAGGGACAGTGAAGGTGACGGCTTTGGGTTGGGCTTGCAGGTTGGAGGTGGGGTCTTTGGAGGATTTATCGTCCAGGCCAGTATCGGCTACGCCACCTTTCACAGCGGCGGACGCACCCAGATAATGCCCGTTTATCCAGACAAGGAAGTTGGATCCTTCCGCGCCGAAGACTTTGATCCAGATGCGGGGGTCATCGGTGTTGGCGGTGTAGTGGGCGCGGTACCAGACGTCACCTTCATGGAAGTTGTAGGCGTTCGCGTCAAGGACAACATGCTGGAAGAATGCTGGCCCCTGTCGGAAGTTCCGTGGGTGTTTAATGTTGGCTACGCGCCATGCGGAGTCATCAAAATTCGGGTTAGCCTCGTAGTTTTCCTCATGCTTTACCCACGTGAGTTTCGGTAGGGTGACAGGGGCTGGTCCGGGAAGAAGTGCACGATAATGCCCGTTTACTGCTGTTAACTGCAGTGGCTGGCCATTCCAGGTAGCCCGGGTAATACCTGCTGGGAGCCAGATCCGTACTTTTTGTGGTGCGGTGGTGGAGCCCACAAGGTGGGCGGTGTGTCCGGTGTAGTGGACGGAGCGAACAAGATCCGCATTCTCCACGAGGAGCCCCTGCATTGTGCCATTTAAGAGGTTTTCCGGCGACCAGGCACGGATAAGGCTATGGCGGTCCGCAATGCGTAGTGTTAGGGGCGCTTTGCCCTGCATAGACACGGTGATGTCGTAGGGGGATCCCCACGTGTAGTTAATGCGGAGTTGTTTCTTCTCCTTATCCCACGTGGAGGTGACGGAGGTGTTGGCAGTGTTGGTGTGAGTACTCGTTACCATGGGTTTGTGGGGTGCGTCCAGCACAATTTCGCCGCGATCCCCACCTGTCCCGGTAAGGACGGCTAGCGGATGCCCCTTCATTGGGGAGTTAAAGAATAACAACCCTGTGGAGTAGTAGGCTCCCCAGTCGCCGATAGTAAAGTCCACCGGCATTTGCAGTGCATCGCGTCCGTGCAGAATAAGTTTCCCCTCTTGTGGAACGGTGGGGAAGGTGACGGCTTTACCACCGGGCCCAAAAGTGTTGAGGGTGGTGGTGAATGAGGTGCGGGTAATGTCGTTGGAGTCCGCTAGGCGGAAAGCCAAGTATTGGGATCCTTTGCCGGACATGGAGAGGGAGTGCAAGCCGGCGGCTTTTCGCAGGTAACTCTTTACCGCGGCGCCACGAACATCACGGACTGTGGGGTCGGTAGCGCCGTCCATCACAGTGAGCTGCGGGAAAGCACGGTGGAAGTAGCCGTTTTCCTTTTGTGCGGAGAGTTTGTCGCGCAGGTTGCGGTCCTCGGAGAGGGAGGCGCCATAGTCGTAGGAGGTGAATCCGGAGTGGGCGGATCCTGTCCATCCCCAGTTCGTGCCGCCAAAAATCATGTAGTAGTTGAAGGCGGTAACCCCGGCTCCATTGTTGAGGGCAGCCCATTGCCGGTAGAAGTTGGCGTCAACGAACTTTTCGCAGGCGGAGGCGTTGAAGGAGGCTCCCCATGGGGTAAAAGCACCGCCTTGTGCCTCGGCAATGAAATGGGGGGAATGGTGAGCGGCGCGGAAGGCTGGATCAATATGCCAGTTGTGGTCTTGGAGTTTGTGGCGTGTCGCGGAGCAGTCGAAGCGGATGGGATAGTCGTCGTAGGAGTAGACGTCTAGGCCCGTGTCTTTAGTGGTGAATGCCCAGTTACCCACGGGTGCGTAATCATTGTGGAAAATAGGAACATTAATGCCGTCCTCTTTCGCGGCTTTAATGATCTTCTTGACATAGTCGGCGTAGGGACCAACGGAGGCAAGTTCCTCATTTTCTACCTGGTAGAGGAGGACAGATCCGCCGCCATTGGTCACTTGGTGGCGGGCAATAATCTTGTTGACAGCATGTAGCCAGGCGCGCTGCTGTTGCCAGTTAGTGTTGTCCCAGGCATTGCGGAGAGGGAGGGAACTGTTGGTTTGCCAGGCGGGCATACCACCCATGGAAATTTCGGCGTTAATGTAGGGGCCGGGGCGGGCAATGACGTAGAGTCCTTCTTCTGCTGCCATGCGGAGAAGAAGATCTATATTGCGAATTCCCGAAAAATCGAAGGGGCTATCTGGGGCGCTCTGGTGGTAGCCCCAGAAGAAGTAGAAGGAGACGGCGTTGAAGCCGGCAGCCTTCATCTTTTGGAGGACGTCACGCCACTGATGGGGAGAGGGGAGACGCCAGTAGTGGACTTCCCCCGACCAGATATTCAGGTGATGGTCGTCAATCATGTAGGAGTACTTGTCCCACGAGACTGCGTGGTGTTTCCCATCGTTGCCGGGGTAGCGGTAGTTAGTGGAGGTAATCCAGTGAGAGGCAGGTGGTTGAGGGGAGGCGTATGCGGCTGCCATTGTAGAGGTTGGCATAATGGCGGCTAATCCGAGTGTCATCGCACTTGCGAGAGAAACTATCCGAGAGAGTCGTTTGGGGGCACCAGTAACCATGATTGCTCCTCCTCATGAATCTATGTAAACCTGCGGAAAAACACCTCATCTTCACAGTAACAGTTGTTATCTGGGGGCGAATCAGAATACGCCAGTAATCGGGCCAAGTATAAGACCAAGCCCCAGGAGCAGGGACCACACTAGCATGGCTTTACCAGTCCGTCGTAGCGATACGACGAGTGCTTGTCCGCTTTGACCAGTACGAACAGGAGTGTAGGCGCTCCATGCGAGGGGAAGGGCAAGCAGTGACAGGAGTGTCCAGATGGAGCTCAACGCTACGAGAGAACTGAGAATAAATGGCCCGAATATAAGGACTGCGTCAAGGATACGGGTCCGCTTGTCCCCCAGTCGTACCGCTAATGTTATTTTCCCAGATTCACGGTCAGAGGGAATATCTCGCAGGTTATTAACAAGATTATTAGCGCAGGAAAAGCCTCCTACCGCAATGGAAGTGAGGCCACCCTCCCAGGTAATCCGACCTAGTTGGGTAAGCTGAGTACCCATCACCGCAACTAGTCCGAAGAAGATGAAGACCATGACTTCACCTAGTCCGCGGTAGCCGTAGGGGTGTTTTCCGCCAGTGTAGAACCATGCGGCCAGGACGCAACAGATGCCAACAAGGATCAACCACCAGAAACCGGACATTATGCTCAGTGCGATACCGGCAATACCGGCAATGCCGAAGAAGCTAAAAGCTGCTGCCTTGACATGCGCGGGCTTAGCTAAACCAGAGCCGGTAAGACGTTGTGGGCCAACGCGGTCATCGTCTGTGCCGCGGATACCGTCTGAGTAGTCATTGGCAAAATTCACGCTCACAATAAGGGCCCATGCCACTACCATGGCAAGAATTGCCCTCACCCAGATAAGGTCATGGAGCCAGCCGGAACCGAGAATACGGATAGCGGCAGCTGTACCAATAATAACTGGGGCAATTGCGTTGGGCCACGTGTGGGTGCGCGCCCCAATGACCCAATCGTGGAAAGTTGCAGTGTAGTGCTTATCGGGGGAGGTGGTTGTAGCAGTATTCACGACTCTATTTTTACACTTTCCATATTTCATCATGTTAAGCAGGTCGGGGAAGAGATAGTAAGGGGCATTTAGAGAATGTCGCGGAGGTGGCGACGATCAATCTTCCCAATACCTTTTACTGGTAAATCTGCGCGAATAATCACTTCCCGGGGTGCAGCGGTAGGGGGCAGTCCGGCAGCACTCACCCAGTGTCGCAGACTCTCCACAGTAAGAGCGTCAGCAAGATTATCCGTGGTTGCGGCAACAGACGTATTCGCAGAAGGAACTGCCGGAACAATAACGGCAGTGACGTGTTCCCCTAGGCGTGCGTCGGGTTTTCCGATAACAACTACCTGGGAAATGGCAGGGTGGGTGGCTAACGCATTTTCTACCACGTGGGGGAAAATGGTCAGTCCGCCACTGCAGATAGCATCGTCAAGACGCCCATCAACGCAGAGACGTGGCGAGTGGAGGATTTCCTTGTTATCTCTGCGGCCGCTATCGGTGCAGCTGGTGTTCCAGTGTCCATGGTCATCTGTGCGGAACCAACCGGGGCGTCGCCAAGCTATATGGTCTGACATATTGAGATAACCGGAGGCAATAGTGTCGCCTCCCAACCAAATACGTCCCTCTTCATCAATATCAACACGTGTACCGGGCAGTGGGTAGCCATCGTAGACGCATCCGCCAGCTGTCTCGGACGCCCCATAGGTGCATACGATATGTGCTCCAGCGGTGCGGGCTGTATGTAAAAGGTCAGTGGATAGTGCTGCTCCCCCTACCAGAATCGCATCAAAATAGGTGAGGGCGGTGCGGGCTGCTAGGCCGTCGGCGTCACCGCGTTGTGCGGCGGACACTATTTTGTGCAGTTGTGTGGGAACCAGGCTGGTGTAGTGGCGAGTGTGGGGAGTGGAGTCAAGAAGTTGTGTGGTAGCGGCAGCGAAATCTGATAATGCAAAGCCGTGGCGAGTGTCTTGTAGAACGGGCTCATAGCCGGCAGCAAGACTGCGGAGAAGAACTTGTATACCCGCAATATGGTAGGGCGGAAGGGGAAGCAACCAGGCGCCGGGACCGCCGAGAACATGGTGGGTAGCTGTTGCAGATGCGCGTAGTTGGTGTGCCCCTAACTGTGCATATTTGGGTGTGCCAGTTGTTCCGGAGGTGGCGACGATGAGGGTGGTGTGTGGCGCTAAGTGGTTGTGGTAGGCCTGCAGGGAGGCTAGTGTGCGGGTGCTTTCTTCGCTGTCTGCGGGTGTGGGAAGGGGAAGGAAGGCAGTGGTGGTGTCGTCGCGCAGCATGCTTTGTAAGCATGGATAGGCGTGGCGGTAGCTTTCTTGTGTAGGAAGAAGAGTGAGTGCGCGAAGCTGCATGTGGAGCCTTGTATCCTTGCTTATCCTTTACCCCCATTGTGGAAGATGTCTAGGCCAAAAGTGTTGTAAATGAAGTGCTGCGATACCCATAAGACGCCCACCAGAATAAGGAGAATAACAAGGGCAAATAGCACGTAGGAGAGGATCTTCATGGGGAGAGTGGGGGGTTTTACCTCCACCATTTTGCCATCAATTTTCTCTGTTTTGCCGGATCCGGCCGCCATGGCGAGGGCGAAGAGGACGGGGAGTCCGGCGCCGAAGAAAAGGCCGGAGAGGAGGACAGCCGGTAGATGGCTGAGAGTTTCCATAAGCATTAGTGGTTATCTCCCTGTTCCTGTTGTTGGGTAATTTCCTGCTGCTGGGGAATGATATTTTTCTCAGCAGTTGGAAGCTGTGTGGAGAGTTTGGATGCTCTGGAGTCTTTGGAGGATTTGTGGTCGTCCCAGTCGTCGTTAACGTTGTTGGCGTTCACAGGGGTCTTGCGGCTGCGGTAGAAGATGTAGCTAGCAGCGATAACGAGAATGATGAAGACGACAATAACGCCTAGAACTTCGTTATAAAGACCAATGTAGTGGCCTAGCAGGTAGGTAAGTGCACCAACAATGGCCGCGGTGGGAAGTGTAATAATCCAGGCGATGACCATTCTTCCGGCAACTCCCCACCGTACTTCCGCATTTTTGCGCCCAAGTCCGGTACCAAGAATAGAACCGGTGGCAACGTGTGTGGTGGAGAGGGCAAGGCCAAAGTGCGATGAGGTGAGGATAACTGATGCCGTAGCCATTTCTGCGGCCATACCTTGGGGGGATTCAATTTCGACGAGGCCTTTGCCCAGAGTGCGAATAACGCGCCATCCGCCAATGTAGGTTCCTAGTGCAATGGCGAGGGCGCAGCAGATTTTTACCCAGACGGGGATGCCGTCTTCGGGGTTAACGCGGCCGTAGGCGACGAGGGCAAGAAAAATGACGCCCATAGTTTTTTGGGCGTCATTAGTACCGTGTGAGAGGGAAATGAGAGATGCGGAAAGGATTTGTCCCCAGCGGAAGCCTTTAATTTGTTTTTCGTGCTCTACTTTTCGGGTAATGAGGTACACCAGGGCAGTAGCAATAGCGGAGACAATTCCCGCAACAATGGGGGCAAGAACGGCGGGGATAATAATTTTTCCTACAACGCCGCCCCAGACAACGCCGTCTTTTCCGAGGGAGATAAGAGCGGCGCCAATGAGTCCACCGAAAAGGGCGTGTGAAGAACTGGAGGGAAGTCCAAATAGCCATGTGAGGAGGTTCCAGAGGATACCGCCAACAAGGCCGCAAAAGACGATAAGAAGTAGCATGTGGTTTTTGCCATCGCCGGGGCCAATGTTGACCTTGTCAAGATTGACGATGCCTTTAGCGACAGTGGCTGCTACTTCTACAGAGAGGAATGCTCCGACAAGATTAAGTGCTGCAGATAAGCCGACGGCAACTTTTGGTTTCAGTGCTCCAGTGGCAATGGATGTCGCCATTGCGTTACCCGTGTCGTGGAATCCATTGGTGAAGTCGAATGCTAAGGCAGTAACGACCACGACACAGAGGGTGAATAATTCAGGACTCACGGAGTTGATTATTGTCTACCGGACGTCGATTCACAATGTAGTTCACCCTTTATTTAGCCAGGTCATCTACTTAATTTGATTAAATACTAAGCAATGCAACAATTTTGGAATTTTAATTTTGTGTTCAAAACTACAAAATAACTCGAAAAGTATTGTCTTACTAGTAATTTAAAGATACAGATGGGGTATCTATACTGTGCAATAACAATAGATTACAGAAGGAATAAAATCACAACTTGATACGGTTAAGGAAAAGTAAAAATATATCCAGTGTTTACTCTCCAATGGCATAAACGACATCAGTAGTAAAAGGGAAACTGCTCCCATTCCGGAGTCCGTTTCTCTAGGAAAGCTTCGCGTCCCTCTGCCGCCTCATCGGTCATATAGGCCAAGCGAGTTGCCTCACCGGCAAAAACTTGTTGCCCCATTAAACCGTCATCGGCAAGATTAAGTGCAAATTTCACCATGCGCTGTGCCGTGGGTGACTTCTTATTAATAACCCGGGCCCATTCAATAGCGACAGCTTCCAAATCTGCATGGTCAACAACCTCGTTCACGGCACCCATGCGATACATTTCTTCCGCAGTGTAGGAACGGCCTAGGAAGAAAATCTCGCGAGCACGCTTCTGCCCTACCTGTTTTGCCAGGTAAGCGCTACCGAAGCCAGCGTCAAAGGAGCCTACATCGGCATCGGTCTGTTTAAAGCGGGCGCATTCTCTACTTGCCAAAGTCAGGTCACATACCACATGTAGTGAGTGTCCGCCCCCGGCCGCCCAACCGTTAACTAAACAGATAACAACCTTCGGCATAGTGCGAATAAGTCGCTGCACTTCCAGAATATGCAGACGGCCACCCTCTGCCTTCGCCCGGGCAGTATCGACGGTGGAGGCATCATCACCAGCCGGAGCACCTGTCTCTGTTATTTGCGCATACTGGTAACCCGATTTACCACGAATGCGTTGGTCGCCACCCGTACAAAAAGCCCATCCTCCATTTTTTGGTGACGGTCCATTCCCGGTAAGAAGGACAACACCCACATCGGGAGTGCAACGTGCATGGTCAAGAACGTGCAGTAGCTCATCTACCGTGTGGGGGCGGAAGGCGTTGTATACCTCAGGCCGGTCAATGGCGACGCGAACAATTCCGTATTCACGTCCCTTCCCCACATGCCGGTGATAGGTGACGTCAGTAAGATCGTCGAATCCGGGAACCGTACACCACTGCGTGGGGTCAAAAGGATTATCAGTAATATGCGGCTGCGGTTCCAGCGGGTGGAGGGCATCGGCGCCGGAGCGCTTAATGTTGGGCGAAGGTTCCATTCCTTCACCATACTGCACATAACTATGGCCTGGCTGGATCCCTGTAGCGCTACAGTAACCCAGTAGACGGTCGCAGCACAGCACGGTAACAGAGCATGTTAGTAGAGCACGGTAACAGAGCGGGACAACAGAGCAAGACAGTAGAGTTGGAACTATGTCAGCATCAGTGTCACGCGATCCTTCTTCCCCGTCCGTATCCTTACCTTCCTTAGAGGAGCTGCAGGAACGGGCAGTAGTAGTCACATTGCCTATGCGAGTGAAATTTAGGGGAATTACCCACCGCGAGATACTGCTTCTCAATGGTCCCGCCGGGTGGGGGGAATTCTCCGCCTTTCCCGAATATGATGACGCTGAAGCGGCCAGGTGGTTAGCGTGTGGAATGGAGATGGCGTGGCAGGGGCCGCCTGCGGCTGTGCGCGATCGTATCCCTGTCAATGGCACAATTCCGGCCCTCAACGTTATTACCCAGCAGGGTGTTATCCGCCGTCTGGTTCATGATTTTGCGGGGGTTCATACGTTTAAAGTGAAAGTGGCGGAGGCGGGTCAAACGTGGGCAGATGATGTTGCACGGGTAGCGCTTGTGCATCGATTGGCTCCCACTGCACGTATTCGTGTTGATGCGAATATGGGGTGGACGGTGTGTGAGGCGCAGGAGATTCTGCCGCGTATTGTGGAGGCCGCTGGTGGGGAGGAATTTTTTGACTACGCCGAGCAGCCCTGCCGAACTGTTCCTGAACTGGTAGAACTGCACGATAGTCTGGCGGGGAGTATTCCTCTCGCCGCAGATGAGTCTATCCGTCGTGCTTCTGACCCATTGCGTGTTATTCAAGCGGGTGCAGTCGATCGCGTGGTTGTGAAAGCTGCGCCCTTGGGTGGCCCCCGGCAGCTGTTGCACTTATCTAGCCACATCCCTTATCCCCTTACCGTTTCTAGCGCTCTTGACTCAGCAGTGGGGATGAATGCCGGTATTGCGGCTGCCGCTGCTTTGCCACACGTAGCCGCATGCGGGTTAGGAACAGGACATTTCTTCGTGACGGATGTATGCGAAGCGCACACGCTTGTTGATGGTTCTTTGCCTTACCGCATGGCTACCCCGGATCCGGCTCGGTTGGTAGAGTTACGTGCACCTGCGAAGCGGGAGCAGTGGTGGAGGGAACGCCTGGAGCGTTGTTATTCTCGTGCAGTTCTTCTCACTCGTTCTGCCACCTCATAGAATATGTAGTATCTGTAATGTCACCATGTGCATGGCGCCGTTACCATGAACGCCACTATGAGACTGTATGGAGACTGTATGAGTGCTGTGCCCACAGTATGAATCAGTATGAAACAGCATGGAACAGTGAGGCATGTAGTTCGGTATGTTGGGACCTTTTATCACGCTCGTGATGTCTTTGGCCATGCCCATCATGTTGCTTTCTTTCCTGGGTGGTCAGGGTCTTGTTGATATGCCCGGCAAGCGTCGTGCGCATTCTGTTCCGACAGTGCGCGGTGGTGGCATCGGCATTTCGCTAGCTATCCTCTCCGGTATTTTGGTTCATGTTGTTTACCTCATTACGGAAGGGTGGGAAGAAATTCCGCCTCTTTTTATGGGTGTTGGCATTATTGTGGCCTGGTTTACCGCAGTAGGTATTTTCGACGATATTTACGGTTTGAAGACGGCCGCTGGTGTGGTTCTTCTCGCCTTGGGTGGAGTGGGGATTTCCGCCATGAGTGTTTACCTTATGGCGACGGGAGCTCGAGAGTATGGTGCCGCGGCAATGATAACGACCGCTGTGCTGGTAGTTCCTTTTACCGTGTGGGTAACGAACGCCACCAACTTCATGGATGGTATTAATGGCATCACGTGCCTTTACGTCATCATTTGTGGAGTATGGACCCTGTATTTGTGCCGAGATTTTGCAGATAAAACGTTAGAAGTATTGGCGTTAATCTTCATTGCCGGATTCCTGGGGTTCCTCCCGTGGAATTTGCCGAGAGCCCGAATTTTCCCAGGAGAGAGCGGCGCCTATGTAGCGGGAGCTGTCACGTTGATAATGTGCATGGTGCTGATGGTGCGGGGAGTGTCTATTCCTGCCACTATTGCTCCTTTCACCATTTATTGGACGGACGTGCTGTTCACTTTCATAAAGAGCATTTTTTATCGTCGTAACCTCATGCGTATGCACCGCGAGCATAACTACCAGAAGCTGCAGCGTTACTTTAATTCCCACCGAAAAACAGTGGGTGTGGTCGTCATGGTCCAGTTGGTGTCCATAGGAATTGCGTGCGTGTGCGGGGGAGCCCATGCACCATTATGGGCGCTGGCTCCGGTGATGGTACCTGCATGTATTTTTGCCGCTTGGCCCATTCCAGATCCGCCTGAGAAGCGGGAAGAAAAACAATTAAGCTACAGAGTGAGGATGGAACAATGACATCTCTTGTGTGTGGAAATCGCAGTGTTTTGGCTTGGCGCATGCAGTTGCAGGCTGCACAGGCAGGGCACACGTTAGAGGTTGTTGACCCGCGTGTTTTCCTTGCCACTATTCCCACTGATGACGATATTGACGTTATCTGTGATGACGCTGAGAATGATGATGCCAATAGCGGAACGTCCTCACTTCCCGCAGGCAGTCCCATAGGTAGTCCCGTAGCGGTAGACAATGCTACAGCTGCCAATGGTGCTGCAGACGAGAACGCTACGTGGAACGATACGGCGGAGACAGTATCGGGGGCAGTAGTAGCAGCGGGGAATAGTAGTTGTCCGTCTTTTCATTTTGACAGTCTGATCTATCTTGCCGATGCACGCTTGTGGACACCACAGGATCCTTCTCATACACCCACTGATACGGAACTGGCACAAGAAATTCGCGCCACAACGGAGGCTGTCGTCAACGTTATAGAGACACTTCCTGTTATGCCCGCAACAGTTGTACTGGCAAGCTCCATTAGTGCCGGTAACACTACGGAGGTGGGGCAGGCATTGGCGGAAGCGGCAGTTCTTATCGAGCAGGCGACCAGTGGCGCCGCCACCCGCTATATGGAACTGCAATTCCCGCAGGTTTTCGGGGAGGGATTCCCCGCTATGAAGGGCGCTCTTATTGCCCAATTGTGTGACGCTATTAGCGCCGGGAAGCATCCGCGGGTATCCCAAGACCGCCCTATGACAATCATGTATGCGCAGGAAGCTGCCCGTATCCTGACGAATGAGATGCCGGATCTTGCTATGTCCATGGCGGAAAGCAGTAAGGAACCCACTGGACAACTAGCCATTACCCTCAACGAGATTTCCAATATGTCAGTGGACGGGCATATCCCGGACCGTATCCCGTCGTCTCGCTACGGACTTGTATTTCAGTTGTATTCCACGCTGCGGACGGCACAATTACGAGTAGCACAGCTACGGAACGGGGAGAATGGCCGCCATATTCTTCCTAAACTCCCTACGTCAACAGTCATTGAGGAATTGCCGCGGGTTACTAGCCGTACGCATTTTCTGCAGCCGGGTAGCACTGTAGAAATACAGGGCACGCTTAATGGTTTGCATCGCCTTGCGGTTGTTGCAGGTACCGCTGAACTCACTCTTCCGAACTTTCCAGGAATTGTGTTCGTTGCTGCCGCGGATAAGTTGCCGGAGGAGGATCAGCCTAGTACTGCCCAAGCTATTGCGCAGGATCCAGCCGACGATTATCCGGTAGCGGAGCCACAAGGTATGCCGTTTTTTGATGTACCACATGGGTATACAGTTCGGTGTGAGTGCAAAAAGAATGGCAGTGCACAAGGAGGAAACCCGGTGGCAATAGTTGAATGGGTGAGTGAACCGTGACATATCCGGTGGCATTACCGCCGGCTACTGTGCATGCACGAGTAGTGGTGGATGAGCTTATCCGTAATGGTATGCGTGAGGCAGTCCTCTGCCCAGGTTCCCGTTCCACCCCGTTAGCTTTTGCCTTGGCGGACGCCGAATCTGCAGGGCGTATTGCTTTGCATGTACGCGTCGATGAGCGAAGTGCCGCCTTCCTCGCTTTGGGATTGTCTGCGGCTAGTGATGCGCCGGTTGCGGTGGTGTGCACTTCTGGTTCAGCTGTTGCCAATTTTCATCCCGCCGCAGTGGAGGCGCGGTTTAACCATCGTCGTGTTGTGTTCCTTACCGCTAATCGTCCTCCGGAGATGGAGGGGGTGGGGGCGCAGCAAACTATTGTGCAGCGCGGTATTTTTGCCCACGATGTTGTTTCTGAGCTTGTTATGACTCCGGCAGGCCCCGAGATAAATAGTGAAGAGGATTCACTAGGGTGGAATGCGCATTGGCGTTCCGCACTGTGCCGCATTATGACGCAGTCAGCTATCAGTGCTGGACCTATCCATATTGATGTTCCTTTCCGCGAGCCACTTGTCCCTCCGACAGAATCACCGGCAGTATCACCGGCAGTGTTACCGTTATTGCCTGCACCGTGGCAGGGGCGTCGCGATGGACAACCGTGGACGCAATACGTTCCGAACTACACTCTTGATCTTTCCCGGAGAACAGTAGTCATTGCGGGGCAAGGTAGTTGGGAGATACCGGCGTTGGCAGGTGTCCCCACATTCTGCGAACCGGGTGGTCGCACGCTGGGCACTATTTTTAACCCCCTCACGCCGCCTGCGCTTATGAGTAATAGTTTCACCGCCCCCGAACAAGTAGTGGTGGTGGGTAAACCGACACTGCATCGGTCGGTCACGCGATTGTTGGCAGATCCTTCTCTCACGCAGATTGTGGTGACGGCAGCAACCTCACCGACAGAGTGGGCGGATGTTTCGGGGAATGCGACTATTGCAGCAACGTCTTTGACGCGTACTGGGGAGTGCCCGCAGCAGTGGTTGGCTGCTTGTGCAGAGGTGGATGGTGCAGCGCGGAGTCATGTTCTTGAGGTGGTGGCGGAGCTTCGCGCAGAGGAGACAGCTTCTTCTGCCGCGCCCACCACGTCTTCCGTTTCCTCTGTTTCTGCAGAGTGTGCTCCTGTGGAGTTGCCGTGTGGTGTGGATGTTGCCTATGCCGTAGGGGAGGTAGTTGCTGCGGATCCGCGCATGCTTCTTTTCGTAGGATCGTCTAATCCCGTGCGTGATATTTCTCTCACTCATCCTGAGTTGGGTCCACGGTGTTGGGTTAATCGTGGTGCTTCCGGCATTGACGGCAACATCTCTACAGCTAGTGGTTTGGCACTCCACCACTCTGGCCCGGTTATCGCTTTTCTTGGGGATTTAGCTGCTGTCCACGATTCTGGGGGTCTGCTTATTCCCACGTTGGAAACCGCTCCGCGGAATCTCACTATTGTGGTTGCCAATGATGACGGTGGTGGTATTTTTGCCACTCTGGAGCAGGGTGCTCCCGCTTATGCCACGCAATTCGAGCGTCTTTTTGGAGTCCCCCACGGAGTGAATTTTGCGTCTCTTGCGGCTGGGTGGGGAGTAGAGTATCGCCAATGCACAGTGGCGGAATTGCCAACTGCTATAGGCGAGTATGCGCAGCATGACAGTACATATTCGCAGTGTGAGGGTACATGCCCCCACGATAATTTGCGGCCAGGTGTGCGTTTTATAGAGGTGCGTACGCAGCGTCAGCATCGGTATGAATTAGCGGCTACCTTGTCAGGTTGGTTAGGTCGGCCGGATCAGTCAGGACGGTGAGGATGTCCACGTCGTATCGTCACCGGAGTGCTGCCTGGTGGAAAGCGGTGGGAAAGACCATGGGAAAGATGCTTCATGATCTTCCTCACAAACTGCGACCAGATGATGAAGAGATGCCCTATGTGCGTTTACGCTACCGAAAAGCCTTGCGCTACACTCAAATAGTTCTTCTTGCACTGGGGTGTTTCATCTTTGTTCTCGCTATCAGCATGGTGGTGGGATGCGCTATTAGCGATCAGCACATTAATGCGCACCTAGCCAGTACTTATGCGCGAGTAGAGGCCACTGATGGCAATACGACATACGTGAGTTTTGTCGATCGCGACGGGAACGTACAGAGCCCCCATGAGGGTGTGTTTTATCCGACGGGCGTGCGGCAAGGACAACTTGTTCGCGTCGATTATGACTATACAAACCCCAACTATGCACGCATTTCTGGGCGCAGTTGGGTGTTATCTATTGTTCCGGCACTGTCTGTGCTTATCTGTAGTTTCCCCTGGATAGCGTTGGCGTATTGCGTCATTGGGCGGTACCGAATGCGGGCCGGTGGTCTTATCCGCAGAACTCATTGGGGTGGTGCTATCGCGGGGATTCATATTAACTATTCGCGGACTGTGCCGCGGATGCGGGCAGCTACATCTCTGCCTGCAAAACGGGTACCCTGAGCCTTGTGTCACGAGCAAGCCTAGAGAAGAAACCGCAAGACGTCGCCCGTATGTTTGATGGCGTTGCTAAACGCTATGACATTACCAACACGGTACTGTCGTTTGGCCAGGATAAACTATGGCGTCGCCATACTCGCGAGCTATTGAATGTGAAACCGGGGGAGAAGGTTCTCGACCTCGCTGCGGGAACGTCGGTGTCCACAGTGGAGCTGGCAAAGTCCGGTGCGTGGTGTGTTGCCACAGATTTTTCCATTGGCATGCTGGAAGCGGGCAGTAGCCGTCCGGTTCCTAAAGTGGCGGGGGATGGCATGTATCTTCCGTTTGCGGACAACTCTTTTGATGCGGTCACCATCTCGTTTGGGCTGCGTAATATTTCTGATTTCCGGGCGGGCTTGCGGGAGATGGCGCGCGTGACGAAACCTGGTGGTCGCTTAGTTGTGTGCGAATTCTCTACTCCTACGTGGAAACCATTCCGTACTGTCTATATGGAATATTTGATGAAAGCTCTTCCGCGTGTGGCAACTGCGGTGTCGTCTAATCCGGAGGCTTATGTGTATCTTGCCGAGTCTATTCGGGCGTGGCCAGATCAGGAGCAGCTATTGCGGGAATTAAAGGACGCTGGCTGGAGTGAGGACACAATGTACCAAAATGAGACAGGCGGCATTGTGGCGTTGCATTATGGCCGTCGTCCTTACAATGAAACATCTAACTCCCGGTAGGATTTGTTTTGAGACTGCGCGCCACCTATTAGGCTGGTGGTGTTGCCTACCGAACGATGGCCCCGGATGCTCCCGCGGGTATCACAGACCTTTCGAAGGAAGTAACACGCATGGCAGAAGACGCTCAGGTCGCTGGTATTGACCTCGGTGATGCTGCACTGGCCTCCCGTACCCGTATGGGGATGCAGTCGGTTGAGGATTTAATGTACAGCAGCCTGGATAATGGCCACGCCATGCCCACTCTTACTGCTTCTTATCTTGCGAAGGCAGGAGGCAAGCGGTTCCGTCCCCTTATGGTGTTGCTCGCTGCACAGGTTGTGCAGGCGGAGAATAATCCCAACTGGATGACGGATGAGCTGGAGACGAATGTTATTCGTTCCGGATCCGTTATTGAGATGATTCATCTGGCGTCCCTCTATCACGATGATGTGATGGATGAGGCGTTGCAGCGTCGCGGTACGGAGTCCGCTAACAGCAGGTGGGGTAATTCTGTCGCTATTTTGGCAGGGGATTATCTTTTCGCAGCAGCTAGCGCCATCATGTCGGATATGGGAACGCAGGCAGTGCGGTGGATCTCTGAAACGTTCGCAGAGCTTGTGAATGGGCAGATGGAGGAAACTGTTCACGCCGGTTCCATGGAATCGGTAGAGGCCTATCTACGTGTCATTCACGGGAAAACAGCATCTCTTATTGCCACAGCAGGCCACTTTGGTGCTTATTACGCCGGCGGTACCGAGGAGCAGGTTGCTGCTTTGAAGAAGGCGGCGCATGCTACCGGCATGGCATTCCAGATTGTTGATGACGTTATCGATATCTCGTCTAATTCCACGCAGTCTGGGAAAACTCCTGGAACGGATTTGCGGGAGGGTGTCTTTACATTGCCTGTCTTGTATGCCCTTGAAGAGGATAGTCATGCGGGGGATCGCCTACGCGAGATTTTGACGGGTTCTGTTACTGATGAGGAGCTGGTGAAAGAGGCTCTGACGTTGTTGCGTGGTTCCGCTGGGATGCGTCAAGCCCGGGAGACTATCTATGCCTACCGTGATGAAGCTAAAGACGCGTTGAGTATCTTCCGTGATTCCTCGGCGAAGGACGCCTTCTTCCATCTTGTGGATTTTACGGTGGCCCGTGTTAGCTAGTGGTGTAGCTATTACTACTAGCGGTTTTAGCTGCCGGTTTGCTATATCGCGTAATGAGTCGCTAAAGTCTTGTGAGCACCTGTTATTAGGTGCACGCCAGGTTGCCCGAGCGGCCAAAGGGAGCGGACTGTAAATCCGTCGGCATTGCCTACCAAGGTTCGAATCCTTGACCTGGCACTCTCAATAGTTACATAACCCCCGCATTATTCTTCTGCTGTGCGGGGGTTATGTCGTCTAGAGGAACGTTTCTGTGCGCTGTTCTGTTGTGCACAGAGTGTCCTATTGCTTTATGTTCTTTTAAAGACTTGTTGTTCATGAGTTGTTACCTTTGTCCTGGCGATTTGTCATGGACGCCACTGTCCGGTAATCTTCAAGAAGCTTGGTGAGAGAGCGAATCTCCCGTCAACGTGATTGCCCCCTTAGCTCAGTCGGCAGAGCGTTTCCATGGTAAGGAAAAGGTCGACAGTTCGATTCTGTCAGGGGGCTCTCTTTTTGCTCTGAATACAGAGAGGTAAAAGAAATCTCATGTATCCCAGAGTTCTTGATCTTTAGTTACAGTTAAATCCGCTGGTTTTAACACATAACTAAACATGGCGATGTAGCTCAGATGGTTAGAGCGCACGACTCATAATCGTGAGGTCGAGGGTTCGATCCCCTCCATCGCTACTCGTCAAAACCCCTGGTTAGCATGGTGAAGCGTGCTGCCAGGGGTTTTCTCTATAGAAGCGCAGTAATACTAAGCTTTCGCAGTTTTCAGGAGAGTCCTTAGCACAAGGGTAGGTATCGGCGAAGAGTACTAATGAGCCGTGCCGGCACGGCGTTTGTCACGAGTAGTAATTCTCGCGTATCATCGCATAAGGCGTACTTACGTGTGCTCCTACAATATGTGCACTACGGTGTATTACGGTGTACTACCGTGTACTACAGTGTGTATCGCGTGCAGCGTATTCATCGCGGACGCGGTACAGACGGTACAGACATTGTCAGTCAGTACTATTGACACTGTTGGCAGTGCAGCCGTATTGCAGCAGTGTTGTTGAGGAGTACTGTTGTAGGCGCTGCTTTGTTCACTTATGGTGTAGGTATTCCCGCGTGGTGTTCCTACAGGTGGTGCGAGAGTATCACGGTGATAGTGAATAGAGGGGTGTGGCTCAATTGGTAGAGCAGCGGTCTCCAAAACCGCAGGTTGCAGGTTCGAGTCCTGTCACCCCTGCCAGGATCTTGTGAAATTTCAGGACATCCGTTGAAGACATGGAGGACAACGAGTGAGCGACGAGAAGACTACGTCCGGCGACATCGTCGATCCGGTGGTGTCTGCAGACAACGCTGACGCTGCTGCACCGACACAGCCAACCGGCAAACGTCGTCGTAAGGGCGCTTCTGCACACTCAACTGCTGAGACTCCTGCAGAGACCACGGAGAAAGACGCTAAGGCTCATTCTGGCAATGCCACTAAGAGATTCTTCGTGCGTATCGGGCAGTTTTTCAAGAGCGTGTACGAGCAGATGGCTAAGGTTGTCTGGCCAACGCGCAAGGAACTGTGGATGTCGGTACTCACGGTGTTTATTTTCTTAATAATCACTGTTCTTGTGGTGTTTGGCGTAGATGCGGGAGCAGGCGAGCTTGTCCGTGTGATCTTCCAGAATCCAGATGGGGCTAGTGCCGTACCGGGTGCTGGCATGCCTGGTATACCTGGTATGTAAAAGCTCCGTTGAAAGCCCTCTCCGGAGGGCCTTCATTGTTTTTAGAGAACTTATAGACTTAGTAGGTGTAAGCGAATATCATTCGCGAGCACGTATGAAAAGAACGCTATCTACGACCTCGACGCGCCTAGCTGCAGGCCGTACTGCTTGAAGGGAAGAAACCAGTGAGCAACACCGACGACAACGCTCTAGTTGAGGAGCAGACGCCGGATACTGCCGCCGTGGAACTGCCAGTTGATGATTCTGATTCCGCTGACCAATCACAGGTAGAAGAGCAGGTAGAAGAGACGGATGCTGCTCCCGCCGTCGATCCGGTTGCAGAGTTTAAGAAGCAGCTTCGTCGTCTTCCGGGCAAGTGGTATGTCATCCACTCCTATGCTGGTTACGAGAACAAGGTGAAAACTAACCTTGAGACTCGTATTCAGAATCTCGATGTGGGCGATTACATCTTCCAGGTGGAAGTTCCTCAGGAAGAGGTTGTGGAGCTTAAGAACGGCCAGAAGAAGTCCGTCAAGCGTAAGATTCTCCCCGGCTATGTATTGGTTCGTATGGAACTCAACGATGAGTCCTGGGGTACTGTTCGTAACACTCCTGGTGTTACTGGCTTTGTTGGTGCCACTAGTAATCCCACTCCGCTGTCATTGCGGGAAGTTGTGAAGTTCCTGATGCCGAAGGATAATGCCGCGCCTGCTGCTCCGGAAGCTCCGGCGGAGGAAGTCGCTCCCGTCATTACTGTGGATTACAAGGTGGGCGAGTCTGTCACAGTTATGGATGGTCCGTTCGCTACCTTGCCTGCCACAATTAGCGAAGTGGATGTGGATACTCAGAAACTGCAGGTATTGGTTTCCATCTTTGGTCGCGAAACTCCTGTGGAACTTGGATTCGACCAGGTGGAAAAGATTTCTTAGACCTCCCTTTGACCATGGAAGCCCTGCCTCGATGTGGGGTTTTCTGTGTTTATCGGGTAATATCTCTTCGTCACCTATCTGTGTGGCAGGAATATGTGTCCTGCCATCAACATGCAATGTGATGAGGTAACAAGTAGTAGCTTTTGCGGTTTGCAAGGTGCTACTAACAATCAACACTAGTAAGGAAGCACGGATGCCCCCGAAGAAGAAAGTCACCGGGCTCATCAAGCTGCAGATCCAGGCTGGACAGGCTAACTCTGCTCCGCTGGTGGCCCCTGCTCTTGGTGCCCATGGTGTCAACATCATGGAATTCTGCAAGGCGTACAACGCTGCTACTGAAAATCAGCGCGGTAATGTTGTTCCTGTAGAAATCACCGTTTACGAAGATCGTTCCTTCACCTTCATTCTGAAGACTCCTCCGGCCGCTAAGCTGCTGCTGAAAGCCGCTGGTATCTCTAAGGGATCAGGTACTCCACAGAGCAACAAGGTCGGTTCTGTCACTATGGATCAGTGCCGCCAGATTGCTAAGACTAAGGAACCAGATCTTAACGCCAACGACATTGAAGCCGGCGCCAAGATTATTGCCGGTACTGCTCGCTCGATGGGAATCATCGTCGAGGGTGCATAACACTCTTTGTGGAAGAGCCCGCTTCGGCTCGGACCACCCCCAACCGTCACACACGTGACAGGAATGGAATCAAATGAGCAAGAACTCTAAGGCATATAAAGCCGCTGCAGAGAAGATCGATAATTCTCTGCTCTACACTCCTGCGCAGGCCGTTAAGCTTGCTAAGGAAACCTCCTCCACCAAGATGGATGCCACGGTAGATGTGGCCATGCGTCTCGGTGTTGATCCCCGCAAGGCTGATCAGATGGTGCGCGGCACCGTCAACCTCCCACACGGCACTGGTAAAACCGCCCGTGTTATCGTTTTCGCAGTTGCTGATAAAGCTGCTGAAGCTGAAGCTGCTGGCGCAGACGAGGTTGGCTCTGATGAGCTTATCGCCAAGATTCAGGGTGGCTGGCTCGATTTCGATGCCGCTATTGCAACCCCAGATCAGATGGCCAAGGTTGGTCGTATCGCTCGTATCCTCGGTCCCCGTGGCCTCATGCCGAACCCCAAGACCGGCACTGTGACCACTGACGTTACGAAGGCCGTTAAGGATATCAAGGGCGGTAAGGTTACCTTCCGTGTTGATAAGGCCGCTAACCTGCATCTCATCATCGGTAAGGCTTCCTTCGATGCTGAGCAGCTAGTGGAGAACTATGCGGCGGTGTACGAGGAGATTCTGCGTCTTAAGCCTTCTTCCTCTAAGGGCCGCTACGTCAAGAAGATTACGATGTCTACTACCACTGGACCGGGCATCCCGGTGGATCCCAGCATCACTCGTAACTTCCTTGGTGAGGATGACGCCTAATTTCTGATGTTGGGTTGTTGTATAACATCAACACAATATGCCAGTTAATCGGTCCCTGCTCTGCAGCTTCTATAGCTGTGGGGAGGGGCCGATTTTGTATTTAGCGATATCAATTACTAGCATGTATAGCGAAGTTTGACCCGATCAAGTTTCACCAAAGACCGTTGGTCGCTGTTGGCGTTAGTCAACAGTTGAAGGTCCGAAATAATTCGGCGGCCCACGCAGGTAGAACTAAGTCGATGATGATGGCGAACAGTCTGTTTGCTAAAAATTCACGCCTTGCGTTTCCTGCGCAAGGCGTTTGTTTATTTCGGGCGAACGACAAGAGGAAGGAGGCAAAGTTATGGCTCAGTCTGAGAAAGCTGCTGTGGTAGCCGAGATTAAGGAGCAGTTCGAGAAGTCGTCTGCTGCTATCATCACCGAATACCGTGGTCTTTCTGTCCCAGCAATGACCGAACTTCGCCGCGCTCTCGGAAAGAACGCAACCTACTCCGTCGCCAAGAATACCCTGGTCAAGCGCGCTGCTAATGAAGCTGGCGTGGAAGGCCTCGAGGATCTATTGGCTGGCCCTACCGCCATCGCATTCATCGATGGAGAACCTGTCGATGCCGCCAAGGCTTTCCGTGATTTTGGTAAGGACCACAAGGAACTCGTCATCAAGGGCGGTTACATGGATGGCGAAATGCTGTCCGTGGACCAGGTTGAGAAGCTTGCAGACCTTGAGTCTCGCGAAGTTCTCCTCGCCAAGCTCGCCGGTGCGATGAAGGGCAACCTGGCGAAGGCTGCTGGTCTCTTCAATGCTCCCGCATCGCAGGTGGCTCGCCTCGCAGCCGCACTGCAGGAGAAGAAGTCCGCAGAGTAGTTCATCTATTCGCTGTTGTAAGCGAATACCGCCTGGGGCTGCCCGGGCACTTACCCCCATAAACGTAAGAGTCCATCACCAAGGACACAAGGAAAGGAAGCCACTATGGCTAAGCTCACCACTGAAGAGCTCCTCGATGCTTTCAAAGAAATGACCCTCATCGAACTCTCTGAGTTCGTCAAGGCCTTCGAAGATACCTTCGAGGTTACCGCTGCTGCTCCTGTCGCCGTTGCCGCTGCTGGCGCTGCTGCTGGTGCTCCCGCTGCCGCCGCTGAGGAAAAGGACGAATTCGACGTTGTTATCGAGGCCGTCGGCGACAAGAAGATCCAGGTTATTAAGGTTGTCCGTGAGATCGTTTCCGGTCTCGGCCTGAAGGAAGCCAAGGATCTCGTTGAGGCTGCCCCCAAGGCTGTTCTCGAAGGTGCCTCCAAGGATGACGCTGAGGCTGCTAAGACCAAGCTTGAAGAAGCTGGCGCCACCGTCACCCTCAAGTAAGTTTCGGTCTTACTGTTTGATGCCCCTCACCGCATTGTGCGGGAGGGGCATCAGCCTATTTGTGGGGAAAAATCGCTTTCTTTAAGTGAATTTTCACTGTGTTTCCGTGCCAGTTCTTGACAATCTAGCGCCTGCGGGCGACTATGGTGAAGACCGCGTTAGTGGTAATAATTTACAGGGGGAGTTCCCTTCTGTTGTGGGATTCCTACTAGATGCTAGTGGGATCTCTGTGAATGCGATAGAAGGCAGTACGCAGTCGCCGGTGTATGTCCGGTAGACATAAGTCGAGTTTTGTTATACTATTAACCTTTGCGTTGGCCTTATTGTGTCCAAAATTGGACCCACTGATCAAAAAGTAACTTTTGGTAATCCTCTGGAAATCCTGTAGGAACCTTTTGACCAGGAAAAATGTGCACTTCGAGCGGTAGTAGACGGCTTTAGTTGGAGAAGTCCGAAGCTAGGGTGAAAAGTGTGTAGAGGTCAACAACGGAACCACTGTAGATTACGTCGTGAAAACATTCATGACAGTACCCGTCGGGACTGTTGTGTCTGTCTTTACGCATGAGGTCCTGGAAGGACGCACCTTGGCAGTCTCCCGCCAGACCAGTTCGAAGGCTCAGATCCCTGGAGCCCCCAAGCGGCCGTCGTTTGCTACTATTCGCGAACCACTTGAGGTTCCCGATTTGCTTAGCGTTCAGACTGATTCATTTGCTTGGCTAGTCGGAACGAAGAAATACACCCAGTCTGATTCTGAAGAAGTCACCGGTGAGCAGCGCGTCACCGGTGGTCTCGAAGATATCCTCGATGAGATTTCCCCCATCGAGGATTTCGCTGGCTCAATGTCTCTCTCCTTCTCCGATCCGCGATTTGATGAGGTAAAAGCCTCCATCGCGGAATGTCGTGAGAAGGATATGACTTACTCCGCACCATTGTTCGTCACGGCTGAGTTCGTGAACAACACTACTGGTGAAATTAAGAGTCAGACCGTCTTCATGGGTGATTTCCCCATGATGACCGATAAAGGCACATTCATCATTAACGGCACCGAGCGTGTCGTCGTGTCTCAGCTTGTTCGCTCGCCCGGTGTTTATTTCGACGAGTCCATTGATAAAGCCACGGAGAAGGAACTTCACTCTGTGAAGATCATTCCGTCACGTGGTGCATGGCTTGAATTTGACGTTGATAAACGCGATACCGTTGGTGTCCGTATTGACCGTAAGCGTCGTCAGCCCGTCACACTTCTTCTCAAGGCCTTGGGATGGACAAACGAGTCCATTAAGGAACGCTTCGGTTTCTCTGAAGTGATGATGTCCACCTTAGAGAAGGACACTGCCGATACTCCCGATGAAGCCTTGCTGGAAATCTACCGCAAGCTGCGTCCCGGTGAGCCTCCGACAAAGGAAGGTGCCCAGAACCTTCTCGCGAACCTTTTCTTCAAGGAAAAGCGCTACGATCTAGCTCGCGTTGGTCGTTATAAGATCAACCGCAAGCTGGGACTATCTAAGAGTGAAGCTGATGTTCTCACTCTCACTGAAGAAGATATTGCTACCACTGTTGAATACCTAGTACGGCTGCATGCTGGCGAGACCAGTATGACCTCGCCTGATGGTGCAGAAATTCCGGTAGAGACTGACGATATTGACCACTTCGGTAATCGTCGTCTTCGCACCGTTGGTGAACTTATCCAGAACCAGGTGCGGGTGGGTCTTTCCCGTATGGAGCGTGTTGTGCGTGAACGCATGACCACCCAGGATATGGAAGCAATTACCCCCCAGTCCCTCATTAACATTCGTCCAGTTGTGGCAGCTATTAAAGAGTTCTTCGGAACCTCCCAGCTGTCCCAGTTCATGGATCAAAACAACCCGCTGTCTGGCCTTACCCACAAGCGTCGTCTTTCCGCATTGGGTCCCGGTGGTCTTACTCGCGACCGTGCTGGCCTGGAAGTCCGTGACGTTCACAACTCTCACTACGGCCGTATGTGCCCAATTGAGACACCGGAAGGCCCGAACATTGGTCTTATCGGTTCTCTCTCCGTCTATGCACGCGTGAACCCCTTTGGTTTCATTGAGACCCCGTACCGTCGTGTTGTTGATGGTTGTGCCACTGACCAGGTTGACTACCTCACTGCTGATGAGGAAGACCGCCACGTTGTCGCCCAGGCTAACTCGCCGATGGACGAGAACGGTCGCTTCCTCGACGAGCGTTTGCTCGTCCGTAAGCGTGGCGGCGATGTCGAATACGTCACCCCAGACGAAGTCGACTACATGGACGTTTCCCCACGTCAGATGGTGTCTGTAGCAACCGCTATGATTCCATTCCTCGAGCACGACGACGCAAACCGTGCCCTCATGGGTGCGAACATGCAGCGCCAGGCAGTGCCGCTACTCAAGACGGACTCTCCGCTTGTCGGTACTGGCATGGAACTGCGTGCCGCCTATGATGCTGCCGACGTCATTATCAGTGAAAAAGCCGGCATCATTGAGGAAGTCTGCGCAGACTTCATCACCGTCATGGCCGATGATGGCACCCGTGCCACCTACCAGCTACAAAAGTTCATTCGCTCCAACCCCGGCACATGCTACAACCAGGTTCCGATTGTGGCCGCCGGACAGCGTGTAGAAGCTGGCGAAGTTATTGCTGACGGCCCCTCCACCGATAAGGGCGAGATGGCACTTGGCAAGAACATGCTGGTCGCCATTATGCCGTGGGAAGGCTACAACTACGAGGACGCTATCATCCTCTCCCAGCGTGTTGTTGAAGAGGATGAACTGACTTCAATTCATATTGAAGAGCACGAGATTGACGCGCGTGACACCAAACTTGGTGCAGAAGAGATCACCCGCGACATCCCGAACGTCTCCGATGAGGTTCTCGCCGATCTTGACGAGCGCGGCATCGTTCGTATTGGTGCTACCGTCCGCGACGGCGACATTCTGGTCGGTAAGGTAACCCCGAAGGGTGAAACTGAGCTCACCCCAGAAGAGCGACTACTGCGTGCCATCTTCGGTGAAAAAGCTCGCGAAGTCCGCGATACGTCCCTCAAGGTACCCCACGGCGAAACCGGTAAAGTCACCGGCGTGCGCGTCTTCTCCCGTGAAGAAGACGACGAGCTACCCCCGGGAGTTAATGAACTCGTGCGTGTGTACGTCGCCCAGAAGCGTCGTATTCAGCCCGGTGATAAGCTCTCTGGCCGCCACGGTAACAAGGGTGTTATCGGTAAGATTCTGCCGGTTGAAGACATGCCCTTCCTTCCCGACGGCACTCCCATCGACATTGTTCTTAACACCCACGGTGTACCCCGCCGTATGAACATCGGCCAGATCATGGAAATTCACCTGGGCTGGCTGGCCAAGTACGGTTGGAAGATCGAGGGTGACCCGGAGTGGGCCAAGATGCTCCCCGACGAAATGCGCGATGTGGAGCCCAACACCAAGACCGCAACCCCGGTGTTCGACGGTGCTGAGCCGGACGAAATTGAAGGCCTGCTAGGCTGCGTCCGCCCCAATGCCGACGGTGAAAACATGATGGGTCCCGACGGCAAGGCCACATTGTTTGATGGTCGTTCCGGCGAGCCCTTCCCGTACCCAGTGTCAGTTGGCTACATGTACATGCTGAAACTGCACCACTTGGTTGACGAGAAGATTCACGCTCGTTCCACCGGCCCGTACTCCATGATTACCCAGCAGCCACTTGGTGGTAAGGCCCAGTTCGGTGGCCAGCGCTTCGGTGAAATGGAATGTTGGGCCATGCAGGCTTACGGCGCCGCCTACACCCTGCAGGAACTCCTCACCATTAAGTCTGACGACGTGGTGGGACGTGTGAAGGCCTACGAAGCCATCGTGAAGGGTGAGAATATCCCCGCACCGGGTATCCCCGAGTCCTTCAAGGTGTTGCTGAAAGAACTCCAGGCATTGTGCCTTAACGTGGAAGTCCTCTCTGCAGACGGTGACGTTGTCAGCCTGTCTGATGATGATGATGACCTCGAGAGGGCAGCCTCCAACCTGGGCATTAACCTCTCACACGATGAGAATGCGTCCGTGGAAGACCTCGCTTAAGAGTCTTCGGCTCTCCTGAGCCACCTGAAAGATAGAGACATACACCTCGGTTACCCAACCGGGTAGCCATAATCCCACTGGGGAAAGGAAGTTACGTGCGCGACGTCAACTTCTTCGATTCGCTCCGAATCAGTCTCGCTACGGCCGACGACATCCGTCGTTGGTCCTACGGTGAGGTTAAGAAGCCGGAGACCATTAACTACCGTACGTTGAAGCCAGAGAAGGACGGCCTCTTCTGCGAACGCATTTTCGGCCCTACCAGGGACTGGGAATGTGCTTGCGGTAAGTACAAGCGCGTCCGTTTCAAGGGCATCGTCTGTGAACGATGCGGCGTGGAAGTTACCCGTGCCAAAGTGCGTCGTGAGCGCATGGGCCATATTGAGCTCGCTGCTCCCGTCACCCACATTTGGTACTTCAAGGGTGTTCCCTCCCGCCTGGGCTACCTGCTTGATCTGGCCCCGAAAGATCTTGAAAAGATCATCTACTTCGCTTCTTACGTTGTCACTAGTGTCGACGAAGAAGCCCGCCACAATGACCTCTCCACTCTCGAAGCAGAAGTTACTGCCGAGAAGAAGGAAATTGAGGACGCCCGCGACGTTGATCTGGAAGAGCGTGCCCAGAAGCTAGAGGCTGACCTGGCCGAGCTCGAATCCGAAGGCGCCAAGTCTGACGTCAAGCGGAAAGTCAAGGACGCTGCCGAGCGTGAGATGAAGCACATCCGCGAGGATGCTAACCGCGAACTCGACCGCCTCGATGTTCTCTGGGATACCTTCACTAAGTTGGAGCCCAAGGACCTCATTCTGGACGAAAACGTCTACAACGAACTCGATGACCGCTTCGGTGAATACTTCGAGGCTGGTATGGGTGCTGAGGCTATCCAGAAACTCATTGAGAGCTTCGACCTGGAAGCTGAAGCAGAAGTTCTGCGTGAGGTTATCCGCACCGGTAAGGGACAGAAGAAACTGCGCGCTTTGAAGCGTCTCAAGGTTGTTGCAGCCTTCCTCCAGTCCGGTAATGATCCGGCTGGAATGGTGCTGGATTGTATTCCGGTTATTCCGCCAGAGCTGCGTCCTATGGTGCAACTTGACGGTGGCCGTTTTGCTACCTCCGACCTCAATGATCTCTACCGTCGCGTTATTAACCGTAATAACCGCTTGAAGCGACTCATTGATTTGGGTGCACCGGAAATCATCATTAACAACGAAAAGCGTATGCTGCAGGAATCTGTAGATGCTCTCTTCGATAACGGACGTCGTGGCCGCCCGGTGGCTGGCCCCGGTAACCGCCCGCTGAAGTCCCTCTCGGATCTCCTCAAAGGCAAGCAGGGTCGTTTCCGTCAGAACCTCCTCGGTAAGCGCGTCGACTACTCTGGTCGTTCCGTTATTATCGTTGGTCCGCAGCTGAAACTGCACCAGTGCGGTCTTCCGAAGCTCATGGCACTCGAGCTGTTCAAGCCATTCGTCATGAAGCGCCTGGTTGACCTGAACTATGCACAGAATATTAAGTCTGCTAAGCGCATGGTGGAGCGTCAGCGCTCGCAGGTGTGGGACGTGCTGGAAGAAGTTATTGCTGAGCATCCTGTTATGCTCAACCGTGCACCTACCCTGCACCGCCTGGGTATTCAGGCATTCGAGCCGGTGCTGGTAGAGGGTAAAGCAATTATGCTGCACCCGCTGGCATGTGAAGCATTCAACGCCGACTTCGACGGTGACCAGATGGCAGTCCACCTGCCGCTCTCCGCTGAGGCACAGGCAGAAGCCCGCGTTCTCATGCTGTCCTCCAACAACATTCTGTCTCCTGCATCCGGCCGCCCGCTGGCTATGCCGCGACTGGATATGGTGACAGGTTTGTACTACCTCACCACGGAAGATCCCGACGCGCCGGGGTCTTACCAGGAGGATCTACACAAGGAATGCCCCACCAACGGTTACTACTCTTCTGTTGCCGAAGCCATTATGGCTCGCGACGCAGGAGCCTTGTCTATCCAGTCACCTATTGTGGTACGCCTGACGCATCAGCGTCCGCCGAAGGATATTGAGGAAGCACAGTTCCCCGATGGTTGGAAGGCCGGCGACGTGTGGTCCTGCAAGACTACTCTCGGTCGCGTTATGTTCAACGATCTGCTGCCCGGTGACTACCCCTTCGTCAACGACCAGATGTCGAAGAAGAAGCAGGCCGTCATTATTAATGACATGGCAGAGCGCTATCCCATGATTATGGTTGCGCAAACCGTTGACCGTCTGAAGGATGCCGGTTTCTACTGGGCAACTCGTTCTGGTGTTACCGTTGCTGTTTCCGACGTGCAGGTTCCGCCTGTTAAGAAGGAAATTCTGGCCTCTTACGACAAGCGCGCTAAGAAGGTTGAGAAGCAGTACCAGCGTGGTGCACTGTCCCATGATGAGCGTAATGCTGCACTTGTGAAGATTTGGTCCGAGGCCACTGAAGAGGTTGGCCAGGCCATGGAAGATAATTACCCCGCCACCAACCCGATTCCAATGATCGTGAAGTCTGGTGCTGCCGGTAACATGACCCAGATGCGGTCTCTGTCCGGTATGAAGGGCCTGGTGACGGACCCGAAGGGTAACTTCATCCCACAGCCTATTAAGTCTTCCTTCCGTGAAGGTCTTACCGTGTTGGAGTACTTCATTAACTCCCACGGTGCTCGTAAAGGTCTTGCCGATACCGCTCTTCGTACGGCAGACTCTGGTTACCTGACCCGTCGTCTTGTTGACGTGGCACAGGACGTCATTGTCCGCGAAGAAGACTGCGGTACTACCCGCGGCATTATGGTGCCTATCGCAGAGAAGATGCCCGATGGCACTCTCGTCCGCGATCAGCACATTGAGACCAGCGTCTTTGCTCGTACTCTTGCCGATGATGCCAAGGACGAAAACGGTAACGTCATCGTTGCTGGCGGTACTGACATTGGTGATCCGGAGATCGAGGCACTCCTCGCGGCCGGTATTACCGAGGTTAAGGTCCGCTCCGTTCTTACCTGTAACTCCAAGAATGGCGTCTGTGCTAAGTGCTACGGCCGTTCTATGGCTACTGGCAAGCTCGTCGACGTGGGTGAAGCTGTTGGTATTGTGGCCGCCCAGTCCATTGGTGAGCCTGGTACCCAGCTGACAATGCGTACATTCCACCAGGGTGGTGTTGGTAGCGACATCACCGGCGGTCTGCCGCGTGTTCAGGAACTCTTCGAGGCACGTGTGCCGAAGGGCAAGGCGCCTATCGCCGAGGTTTCCGGTACTGTCACTCTGGAAGAGGGCGAGAAGTTCTGGACGATTACCATTACGCCTGATGATGGCTCTGATGATGTCGTCTACGAGAAACTTTCTAAGCGTCAGCGTCTCCACGTTGTGAAGAAAGCCGATGGGTCTGAAGGCGTTATCGCTACTGGTGACCACATCACTATTGGTGAGCAGCTCCTTGAGGGCGCTGCTGATCCGCACGATGTACTCCGCGTTATGGGCCCCCGACAGGTACAGGTCCACCTCGTTAATGAGGTTCAGAACGTGTACCGCTCCCAGGGTGTGTCTATCCACGATAAGCACATCGAAGTTATCGTGCGACAGATGCTGCGTCGCGTGACCATCATTGACTCTGGTTCTACTGAGTTCCTCCCTGGTTCTCTGGTGGAACGTCCCGAGTTTGAGGCCACGAACCGTGCAGTCGTTCGCGAAGGTGGCAGGCCTGCAGCAGGACGTCCAGTCCTTATGGGTATTACTAAGGCCTCGCTGGCAACGGATTCTTGGCTGTCGGCAGCATCCTTCCAGGAGACAACTCGTGTCCTTACCGACGCAGCTATTAACAGCCGTGTTGACCACCTCGTTGGTCTGAAGGAAAACGTTATCATCGGTAAACTGATTCCAGCTGGTACTGGTATTGCTCGTTACCGTGATATTGAGGTTCGCCCAACGGAGGAGGCACGCGCTGCTGCGTATGCTGTCCCGACGGGCTTTGATGATGGCTTCTACGGTCCCGATGATGCTTTCATCGATGAGACTGGGGCAGCTGTTCCTCTGGATGACTTCGACTTTGGAGAATAATTCCGTATAAATAACTAAAGCGGGTAATGCCTGGAAGCATTACCCGCTTTAGTTATTTCAGTAGTGTTTAGTGCTTTACCCACCAATGCTTCATAACAAGCTGAGCGAAGGCAGTGTTATCGAGGTAGCGTCCGCGCTTCAGATCGTGGTGTTTGGCCAGATTAAGTACGGTGTCAGAGCCTGCACCGTGGACGAAGAAGGGGACTAGCTGGTTGGTGTGTTCGTCCGAAAGCCACTGCATCTGGATAGCTGAACCATCTTTGCTGAGGGTACGGAAGTTGTCCTTAGATGGACCGTTGATGAAACCAGTTTCGTGGTCAGCGGTAACAATAAGAAGCGTATCGTTCCAGCTGGAGTACTTTTCTACCCATGCGGAAACATCGTCAATAGCTTTTATGAAGTCGGTTGTTTCTTCAATGCTGCGGGCGGTTTCATTGGCGTGTCCACACCAGTCGATGGCCCCACCTTCAATCATGAGGAAAGAACCATTCTTGTTATCGTCTAGGACGTTGAGGACGCTGAGGGAAAGATCGGAGAGAGTGGGGACGTCCTTGGTGAAGGGTGTCTGACCTACCTGCTCGAGGGTAGATTTCTTGGCGACAGAACTGCGTTTTTCTTGCAGTGTGGAACCTACTTGAGGAACGCCCCAGACACGCTTCCCATGGAAGTTCATGTTTGTGCGGGCCATGCGGGAGAAGTCTTGTGTTTTCTGGAAGAAAGAATATGCAGTCTGTCCAGATGACAGAGCTCTCCAGTCGGAGGGAGAAATGTAGGTGTAGTCAGGCTTTTTCACACGACGATGGTTGTCGTCGTAGAAGGGATGGCCGGGAGCGATAACAACATCGAGTTGGCTATTAATCATTTGGTTGGCGATGTTGTGGTAGTTCTTGCGGCTCGGTTCGTGGGCAACATACGTAGCCGGGGTGGCGTGAGAATAGGGAACGCTGGAAACAACGCCTGCGGACTTTCCCATCTTCTTGGCACGTTCGGTGAGGTTCTCTACAGGCGGTTGAAAATATCCATACCGATAACGCCGCGAAGAGTTTTATGTCCGGTGGCCATAGCTGTACCGGCGGCGGCGGAATCAGTGGGTTTACCGGTAGCACCTTCCGTGGAGGACCAGTTAACGAACGTATTGTATGTGCCGAATGCGGGGTAAGTACTCATGCTGACGCGTTGCCAGCTTTGGAAACCGGGTTGGGGAGTGTTCTGCGGTTTTTCACCATGCTGGCCTACTTGATAGCCGGTGGTGTTGCGGTGGTACAGATTAGCGAGGTCAAGAGTGTTGTAGCCCATGCCGTCACCAATCATGACAATAATATTCTTGGGGACGCTAGCAGAGCTTTTCAGAGGAAGAGCATGGGCTGTCGTAGCGGGAAGAGCTGCTGCGAGGACGAGTGCTGCAGCTCCAAGAGCTGGTAGATGTTTCTTAGTAGTGGGGAGTTTTTATGGTGCTGGGGAGTAGAAGACCATAATGGGATGAAAGTCATTAAAGCTCCTTAGATGAGGACAGACATCTTCTCCAGGCTACTTTAAATAGGAAAAATTAATATAAAATATAGGTAAATATATATAAAATATCAGGTATTAGCAGAAAAGTGATACGTAATCTGGCGTAATGCAATATCGCTACATTAAGGCCTTTTTCAGCCCCATTCTAGAGAATTCTTGTTATGTAGCTTTTCCACAGTAATAGCTGAAGGTATAAAGTGTCCTCTGACTGTTCAGCACATTAATGAACTATGAGAAAGCAGAAAAGAAAGTAGAAATCTATCTATGACTTCTCCCTACAACACTCCCGACACTCCCGACACTGTAGCTCCTACTACCCCTGATGTTGCATCAGCTAATCCCACCTTGCCAATCTCTACTACTCCCCAACAAACGTACGTACAACAGGCCGCAGTAGCTTCCCCACAGGCCACTAGCCCTATCGCTCATCAACCGGTGGAGGCTTACCCGCAAACTCAGCCGAGCTACGGAAGCGCGCCAGTGTCTAACACTGTGCCGGCCTCTAACACTGTGCCGGTCTCTAACCCTGTGCCGGCTCCTAACGCTGTGACAACTGCTAATACGGTTCCGGCACCTAATAGTATGTCGGTTCCCAATGCTGCACCGGGCTCCGCTCCTGTATATGGACATCCACAGAATAGTTACCCTCAGAATACTTACCCTGCGCAGCAGTATCCGCAGACACAAGCGGGATATGGAGCGGGTCAAAACACGGCGTATGGTGCTCCGTACACTTCTCCAAATCCAGCAGGTCAGCCTATGCAGAACGGTGTAGGTTATAACGGTTTTCCTGACGGTGCGCAGGCTGCCCCGAAGCCAAAAGAAAAGATGATCGCTGCCTTGCTTTCTTTCTTCCTGGGCGGTTTTGGAGCTGCGAATTTTTACATGGGGAAAAATAGCTTCGGTTTTATAAAGCTAGGCATTTTATTACTGACGATCTTTTTGTCGTTCCTAACGATAGTGATACCGCCAATACTAATAATGGTCATACTGGCTGGCACGGCTCTCGGAATTTGGAATCTGGTCGAATTCATTATGATTCTGACGGGTAAAGATCCCTATCGGTGCGATGCTGATGGCGTTCCGCTGGTGTAATAGAGAGCGTCACGGGTTTGGTTTCCAGGCTTTTTGGCGTTAGCATAATTAACCGTGCCCACATAAGTGGGCGGGTTATTGTCCCAGGTAAGCCAGCGAGAGCGGCTGACGCGGTCTTTCTTGCTCAAAATTAGGCTTTGATCTGGACACTTTGCCCCATTAGCTTTTATGGCGTGTGGGGAGCCCCCAGACGCCCTTCCCGTTGCCACAAGGTACGGGTTAACTAACATATTGAGGAAATTCGGTCCATGCCAACTATTCAGCAGCTGGTTCGCAAGGGCCGCCAGGATAAGACTGCAGTTACAAAGACTGCAGCTTTGAAGGGCAGCCCGCAGCGCCGTGGTGTATGCACCCGTGTGTACACCACCACCCCTAAGAAGCCGAACTCGGCCCTTCGTAAGGTCGCACGTGTGCGCCTGTCGTCCGGTATCGAGGTTTCTGCTTACATCCCCGGTGAAGGTCACAACCTCCAGGAGCACTCCATGGTGCTCGTCCGTGGCGGTCGTGTTAAGGACCTTCCTGGTGTCCGTTACAAGATTGTCCGTGGCGCTCTGGATACCCAGGGTGTGAAGGGCCGTAAGCAGGCTCGTTCTCGCTACGGTGCCAAGAAGGAGAAGTAAACATGCCTCGTAAAGGTTCCGCACCCAAGCGGCCTCTCGTCAACGATCCTGTTTACGGTTCTCCGCTGGTTACCCAGCTTGTAAATAAGGTTCTTATTGACGGTAAGAAGTCCACTGCCGAGAGCATTGTCTATGGTGCTCTGGAAATGTGCCGTGAGAAGACCGGCACTGATCCTGTTAACACTCTCAAGAAGGCTCTCGATAACGTTCGTCCTTCTCTTGAAGTTCGTTCCCGCCGCGTCGGTGGCGCTACCTACCAGGTTCCTGTTGAGGTCCGTCCTGGCCGTGCCACTACGCTTGCTTTGCGCTGGCTCGTCGCGTTTTCCCGGCAACGTCGCGAGAAGACGATGGCGGAGCGCCTCGCTAACGAACTGCTTGATGCCTCCAACGGTCTTGGCGCATCTGTGAAGCGTCGCGAAGACACTCACAAGATGGCAGAAGCCAACAAGGCTTTCGCGCACTATCGCTGGTGACGTCGGGGCTGCGCACCACTACACTAGAGGGTGTGCAGTCCAGAACGTTGCGCTTTAGCTACATTCATAAACTGACCTATGTCAAAAGAGGATCCTTATGGATCCATGATCGAACGGAGAGTTCGAAGTGGCACTTGAAGTGCTTAAAGACCTGAGCAAGGTTCGCAATATCGGCATTATGGCTCACATCGATGCTGGTAAAACCACTGCTACTGAGCGCATCCTGTTCTACACCGGTATTAACTACAAGATCGGTGAGACTCACGATGGCGCTTCCACCATGGACTGGATGGAGCAGGAGAAGGAACGCGGTATTACCATTACCTCCGCGGCTACCACCTGCTACTGGAAGGGCCACCAACTCAACATTATCGACACCCCCGGCCACGTGGACTTCACCGTTGAGGTGGAGCGTTCCCTCCGTGTTCTCGACGGTGCTGTAGCCGTCTTCGACGGCAAGGAAGGTGTCGAGCCGCAGTCTGAACAAGTTTGGCGTCAGGCTTCTAAGTACGACGTCCCCCGTATTTGCTTCATCAACAAGATGGACAAGATGGGCGCCGACTTCTACTACTCGGTAAAGACTATTGAAGATCGTCTCGGTGCTAAGCCGCTAGTTCTGCAGCTCCCGATTGGTGCAGAAGACTCCTTCGATGGTGTTGTCGATCTTCTTACCATGAAGGCCTTGATGTGGCCGGGTAAGGTTGAGCCTGGTCAAGAGACCATCATTGAAGAGATCCCCGCGGATCTTGCCGATCGTGCCGCTGAATATCATGAGAAGCTCATTGAGACCGTTGCTGAGTTCGATGAAGCACTCATGGAGAAGTACTTCGCCGGCGAAGAACTCACTATTGATGAAATCAAGGGCGCTATCCGCAAGCTCACTGTGAACTCGGAAGCTTACCCCGTCATCTGCGGTACTGCCTTCAAGAACAAGGGTGTTCAGCCTCTTCTTGATGCCATCGCCGATTACCTGCCGAGCCCGCTTGACGTTCCGAACATCGTTGGACATGACGTCAACGATGAATCCATCGAAATCGATCGCAAGCCTTCCCTCGATGAGCCATTCTCCGCACTTGCCTTTAAGGTTGCTGCTCACCCGTTCTTCGGCAAGCTCACCTACGTGCGTGTGTACTCCGGCCATGTCAAGTCCGGTGACACCATCTACAACTCCACCAAGGAGAAGAAAGAGCGTGTCGGCAAACTCTTCCAGATGCACTCCAATAAGGAGAATCCGGTAGACGAGGCTTTTGCTGGCCACATCTATGCTTTTATCGGTCTGAAGGAAACCACCACCGGTGACACCCTGTGTGATCCCAACAACCAGGTTGTTCTTGAATCCATGACTTTCCCGGATCCGGTTATCCAGGTTGCTATTGAGCCTAAGACCAAGTCTGACCAGGAGAAGCTGGGTGTCGCCATCCAGAAACTCGCGGAAGAAGACCCCACCTTCACTGTCCAGAATGATGAGCAAACCGGCCAGACCGTTATCGGTGGTATGGGCGAGCTCCACTTGGACGTGCTGGTTGACCGTATGCGTCGCGAGTTCAAGGTTGAAGCTAACGTTGGTAAGCCGCAGGTTGCCTACCGCGAAACTATTCGCAAGGTAGTCGATAAGTACGAGTACACGCACAAGAAGCAGACCGGTGGTTCTGGTCAGTTCGCACGCGTTATTATTCGTCTTTCCCCGCTCACCGAAATTGGTGAGGACGAAGAACACTACAAGTTCATTAACTCCGTTACCGGCGGTCGCATCCCGAAGGAATACATCCCGTCTGTTGACGCAGGTGTCCAGGATGCTATGCAGTACGGTGTTCTCGCAGGCTTCCCACTTGTCGATATTGAGTGCGAGCTCCTTGACGGTGCCTACCACGAAGTTGACTCTTCGGAAATGGCCTTCAAGGTTGCCGGCTCTATGGCATTGAAGGAAGCTGCCAAGAAAGCTTCACCGGTCCTCCTCGAACCCATTATGGCTGTGGAGGTCGTCACCCCTGAGGAGTACATGGGCGATGTAATCGGTGACCTTAACTCCCGTCGTGGCCAGGTTAAGGCCATGGAAGAGCGCAGTGGCGCACGTGTGGTGAAAGCCGATGTGCCGCTGTCTGAGATGTTCGGCTATGTTGGAGACCTCCGGTCGAAGACCCAGGGCCGAGCCAACTACACGATGGTCTTCGGATCCTACGCTGAGGTTCCTCAGAACGTAGCGAAGGAGATCATTGCGAAGGCTAACGGAGAATAAATTCTTCGTGGCCCTGACCCCGCCGAGAGTCTAGGTAATAGGAAACTGATAACTAGGCAATTGGCGGAAATGACAGCTACACTAACCAGGTAGCATCTGACCAAAGATCTGAACCAAATAAGAATTGTTGGCGAGTGTTAACAATTCATGATCGTCCAGGAGGACAACAAAGTGGCGAAGGCTAAGTTCGAGCGGACCAAACCGCACGTAAACATTGGCACCATCGGTCACGTCGACCATGGTAAGACCACCCTGACCGCAGCTATCACCAAGGTGCTGTCGGAGGAATATCCCGATCTCAACGATTCCTTCGCGTTCGACGAGATCGATAAGGCCCCTGAAGAAAAGGCCCGTGGTATTACCATTAACATCTCCCACGTGGAGTACCAGACCAAGAAGCGTCACTACGCTCACGTTGACGCCCCTGGCCACGCTGACTACATCAAGAACATGATCACTGGTGCAGCTCAGATGGACGGCGCTATCCTCGTGGTTGCCGCCACTGATGGCCCCATGCCGCAGACCCGTGAGCACGTGCTCCTCGCTCGCCAGGTGGGCGTTCCCTACATCGTCGTTGCTCTGAACAAGTGCGACATGGTTGACGATGAGGAAATCCTCGAACTCGTTGAGATGGAAGTTCGCGAACTGCTCGCTTCCCAGGACTACGACGAGGACGCCCCGATCGTTCACGTTTCTGCTTACCAGGCTCTGCAGGGCGACGAGAAGTGGAAGAAGTCCATTCTCGAGCTCATGGATGCTGTTGACGAAGCTATCCCGGATCCCGTCCGTGAAACCGATAAGCCCTTCCTTATGCCTATCGAGGACGTCTTCACCATTACTGGTCGTGGCACCGTTGTTACCGGCCGTATTGAGCGTGGCATCATCCACCTCAACGAAGATGTTGAGCTGATTGGTATCCGCGACAAGGCCACCACCACCACCGTTACCGGCATCGAAATGTTCCGCAAGATGCTCGATGACGGCGAAGCTGGCGACAACGTCGGTCTTCTCCTCCGTGGTGTTAAGCGCGAAGATGTTGAGCGTGGCCAGTGTGTGTGCGCTCCTGGTGCTTACACTCCTCACACCAACTTCGAGGGTTCTGTTTACGTCCTGTCCAAGGACGAAGGCGGCCGCCACACCCCGTTCTTCAACGACTACCGTCCGCAGTTCTACTTCCGTACCACGGACGTAACTGGTGTTGTTAAGCTCGCTGAGGGCACCGAAATGGTTATGCCTGGCGACAACTGCGACATGACCGTCGAGCTCATTCAGCCCGTCGCCATGGATGAAGGCCTCCGCTTCGCTATCCGCGAAGGTGGCCGCACCGTTGGCGCCGGTCGTGTTACCAAGATCATCAAGTAAGGTGACCTTTCCCCAATAAGGGGTAACAGCACACCTGAGTGCTCAAGCTCTTAATGGCCCGCTTCACATCATGTGAAGCGGGCCATTAGTTATTTTGTTTTATCTCTTTTATTTTGTTTTCTTAGCGCATGGCATGCATGGTCATTTTCTTAGTGCACGACATGCACTGCTGTTTTTCTGTAGACAAGTGTCCTATAGGCAGTGTTCTGTAGACACGGTGTTCTATAGGCATGGTGTGCTATAAACCGTGGGAAAGCTAGGCTTCTTTCCCCTCTCTTGTGGAGCTGCTGTCGTTTTGCTGGGGGAGAGCATTGCCGTCTTTTTCGATATCGGAGTAGGGAATTTCTTGTACTCCTCGGTACCGAGCAGACGATGTTGTTCCATCGGGGCGACGTACTTTATCCAAACGCAGGAAAATGCGGCTTGTGGGACCGCAGTATGCGACGGCAACAGGCACATCAGCTGATACTTGTTCAGCTGTTTTAATCAGTGTCGTCAGCGGCACGTCAGCTGGTGCTTGTACGTCAATGTCTAGTGTATCGACGCCATGGTCGCGAACGGCGTGTGCGGATGCAGTACGAATAATTGGTTTAGTCTCCAGGTCACGCGCTATAGCTCTACCTACATCAGAAAGTTCTATATGAATGGCTCCCCCGGGTTGGTCTCCATCAATAATGAGGGTGTCTACAGTGCGTCGCTTGGATAGCTGAACGATACTGTTAAGGCACAACAGTATGATGATGAGAGCAGTAACGACGAGGGTGGTAAACCACCAACTGGTGTTGTCGGCGTCATTGAGTTGGCTCTTGGGCCAGCTATCGTTGAGCCAGCTGGCGAGGGGGTCCACGCCGGCATACCAGAGGATACACACTATGCCGAGGGCGGTTAAAACGAGGCCGACAAGGAAAGTGATAATACGGACGTAGATTTCAGCTCCCCGGGTCATGCGTGCTGACCTCCCTTTTTAACAGGGCGAATGGTGAGTTCCAGCGGATGGTTCACGTATTCCAATTGTGCATTTACAGCTTGTCGTACGCGTTCCACAACATCATCGGGTGTGGGGCCGGCGGTGTAGATGGACACGGTAACTTTTTTGTTGCTAGCGACTGTGCTGGCGCGGGTAACTCCGTATACTTCTTGTGCGGTGTGGGTGCATAGTCTGCAAACGTCGGTGGGGCGCATCCAGACTGCGGCAGAACTGTGGATGGGGAAGTAGCGCACGGCGGCTGGCATACAGGCACCGATGAGCGTGATAACTCCAACTAGCACAAGAATAATTCCAGCGGGAAGAACCCACGTGCCGTAGTGCATATCTCCAATGGCTGATGAGACTGTCCCTAGCCATGATGGACCGCCGATATGGCCTTTTGCGACTATTGCGTCGTGGATAGCAATACCTGCCACAACAAGGAATAGGACGGTAAGAAACCAGACGAATCCAGCGGAACCAGGTCGAGCTTTGGGAGGACGTGGTTGTTTAGTGAGATCGTGGTCAATTGGCTGGGTCATCATTGTCTTCTTCCTGTTCGTCGCAGGGGGCAACAACGTGTTTTACGTGTGGAGAACTATCTAAATCTGCAAGGTCTGCAAGAGTGATACGGGGTGATCGAGAGGTGGATCCTGCAGCGGGCTCGGTAGTGATGGTGTCTACGAATACGGAGACTTCCGTCACTTGTGCATCCATGTAGGCCTCTAGATGGGATCGCACTACTTCGCGTACGCTTCGAGCTACTTGTGCTACGGGGGCAGGCCAGCTTACTGCAATGTGTACTTCAGCAGCGATATATGGACCGTCGGTGGTGATATCGGCTTGCGGAAGAGTTTTGCTCAGTACACTTCGTACTCCTGCTGCTTTTTCAACGCATCCGGGAACAGTGAGGGCTGCTTGGCGAATAATTTGGTTAGTGACGGATTGCTCGATGCGGAGAGATCCTGTCGCTATTGATGAGGGGGAGTCCATTTATCCACGCCCACGGTTGGTAAACATGGCCCGTACGTCGATCTTGCCTTCTATTTGGGCGCCGATAAGGCCTCCTATGGCCCCTAGGAGGATAGCGACGAGGAAGAAGGGGAATCCTCCAGTTGTCCAGGCCAGGGTAAGGAGTATGCCGACGATGACACCATACAAGGTTATTGACATGGATTTCTCCTAAGTTTCTGAGGTGGGTGTGGGCTCCACTAAATCATTAATGTAAACATCCACGGGAACATCTGCGTAGCGGGTGATGGCTTTGCGTACTGTGTTCGCTAGTTTTAGCAGATGGTAGGGCCAGCGGGCGACTAATGCCACGTGTAGATGCCCACTGTCAGAGTCGTATGAAATACCTTTAACAACACCTAGTGGTGTGTAGGTGGAGTTCTCTCCAAAATGCCCACCGTCAAGATGGTCAACACCGGGAATCTGTGACACGACCTTAGAGAGTTTCCTGGCGAGCTCATCGGTGAGTGTAAAAGGTGTGGTTGTCATGGAGATAAGTCACCCTTCGTTGTGTCCGAGAATCGTCTGCATGGACGAAAGGGAAAACGCTAGAGTTCGTTAGTTGACACGTGGTTCCGTCTCTTCGGCTTTATCGTCGTTGGGGAGATGAATATCGATGACGGAGACGTTAACTTCTGTGACTTTCAGTCCGGTCATTCCTTCCACTGCGGAAATGATGTTTTTACGGATTGCGGCAGCTAGTTGATGGATAGCTACGCCGTATTCAGCGACGATGGTGACGTCGACGGCGGCTTCGGTTTCTCCAACTTCGACGGAGATGCCTTGTTGGACGTCGGTGGAGGAGCCGGGGATATGGTCACGAATTGCGCCAGCTAGCCGTGCGGGGCCGTTGCCGAGATCATGGACGCCGGGAACTTCGCGAGTTGCGACACCCGCAATTTTGGCGACGACGACATCTGCGATGACGGTTTGTCCGCGGTCGGTAAGTTCAGTGGATTTCGTGGCGGAGGTGTTTTTGGTGTCGGGCATTAGCATTCCTTAGAGCTGTCGAGCCAGCTGTTTCAAAGGTGTGCTCCAACGGAATGGAATCCTGTGAACAGCAGGGCAATAAAGACCTGGGGTACGTGTGAAATTCTAGGGTGGGGGAGTTATTTTCTCTCCCAGTTCCAAGATAGCGTGCCGTGACGATATACGCAGTCGTTTTGCCTTTTTGTGCTGAGTGATGCATACTATTCAGGTTGCTTTAACAGGGCAGACGTTTGTGCCATATCTCACGAAGGCCAACTGAGCGCTGGTAAAGCGAGCACGCATGTGATGTGTTCCAGGTTTTCACAAGACGAAGAGTTTGTTCTTGTTGTCTATGGGAATCGGACACATCGTTAAAGGTGATCGGGCGACACGCCCGAGCGCGTGGAACGACGGCGTGACAGATGAACAGCGGATTCGGAACCCCTCGCGGCTCTTCCGGGAAACGGTGTCATCGGTCGATGCCGACGATCACCTGAGGAAGGTGCGATACCTGTGATCGCACAGAGTAAGACAGACCCACTTTGTGGGTGAAGGAAGAGGACAAGCGTGGCGGGACAAAAGATCCGCATCCGGCTAAAGGCCTATGACCACGAAGCTATCGATGCTTCTGCGCGCAAGATCGTCGAGACGGTTACCCGTACCGGCGCCAGCGTGGTCGGCCCGGTGCCGCTGCCTACCGAGAAGAACGTGTACTGCGTCATCCGCTCGCCCCATGAGTACAAGGACTCACGCGAGCACTTCGAGATGCGCACCCACAAGCGCCTCATCGATATTCTCGACCCGACGCCGAAGACTGTTGATGCCCTTATGCGCATCGACCTTCCGGCTAGCGTCGACGTCAACATTCAGTGAGCTTGGAAAACGGCATCGGAGCAGAGAAACCAATGAGTGAAACCGAGATTAAGGGCATCCTGGGCAATAAGCTCGGCATGACCCAGGTCTTCGACGAACAGAACCGGGTTGTCCCCGTTACTGTCGTCAAGGCTGGGCCTTGTGTCGTAACCCAGGTTCGCACCGAAGAGACCGATGGCTACAACGCCGTCCAGATCGCATTCGGCGCCATCGACCCCCGTAAAGTGACTAAGCCTATGGCTGGCCACTTCGCAAAGGCCGGTGTTACGCCGCGTCGCCACATCGCCGAAATCCGTTTTGCGGATGCCGATGCGGCTGCTAACTATGAGGTGGGTCAGGAACTCACCGCCGATATCTTCGAAGCGGGAGCTTTCGTCGACGTTACCGGTACCTCTAAAGGTAAGGGATACGCCGGTACGATGAAGCGCCACGGCTTCGCCGGACAGGGTGCCGCACACGGTACTCAGGCCGTGCACCGTCGTCCTGGTTCTATTGGCGCTTGCGCCACCCCAGGTCGTGTCTTTAAGGGCATGCGCATGTCTGGTCGTATGGGCGGAGATCGTGTTACCGCCTTGAATTTGAAAGTCCAGAAGGTGGATACCGAATCTGGTCTCCTCCTCATCAAGGGCGCTATTCCCGGTCCTAAGGGATGCCTCGTGATGGTGAAGTCCGCTGTGAAGGGTGGTGCGAAGTAATGGCTCTTACACTTGACGTCCGCACCCCGGATGGCAAAACCGCGGGAACCGTTGATCTCCCTGCCGACATTTTCGACAAGGAACCCAACATCTCCCTTATGCACCAGGTTGTTGTCGCACAGCAGGCTGCTGCTCGCCAGGGAACACATGCTACGAAGACTCGCGGCATGGTTTCCGGTGGTGGTAAGAAGCCATTCCGTCAGAAGGGCACTGGTCGTGCACGTCAGGGTTCTACCCGTGCACCACAGTTCACCGGTGGTGGTACCGTATTCGGCCCGCAGCCGCGTGACTACACCAAGCGCGTACCTAAGAAGATGAAGGCTGCCGCTCTCGCCGGCGCTCTCACCGATCGTGTACGCAATGATCGCATGTTTGTCATCAGTGAGCTTGTCGAAGGACAAACTCCTTCCACCAAGTCTGCACAGAAATTCCTGGCAGGCTTGACTGATCGCACCAAGTTCCTTCTCGTCCTCGGACGCGAGGATCTGGCTGCGTGGAAGTCTGTTGCAAACCTCAACTACGTCCACCCGATTGCTGCTGATCAGCTCAACACCTACGACGTGTTGAATGCTGACGACGTGGTCTTCACGGTGGAAGCTCTCAATACTTTTGTTTCCGCAAAGCAGCCTAAGGAGGAGACCAAGTGAGCACTATCGCAAATCCTCGCGACATCATCTTGGCCCCGGTAGTCTCCGAGAAGGCTTATGGTCTTATGGAGCAGAACGTCTACACGTTCTATGTCGCTCCGGAAGCTAATAAGACTCAGATTAAGATCGCCATCGAAGAGATCTTTGGAGTCAAGGTTGCCAATGTGAATACCGTCAACCGTCAGGGCAAGCGCAAGCGTTCCCGCACTGGCTATGGCCAGCGTAAGAGCACTAAGCGCGCAATTGTTACCCTTGCTGAGGGTAGCGAGCCTATCGAGATCTTCGGAGGAGCGGCTTCCTAATGGCTATTCGTAAGTACAAGCCGACGACCCCCGGTCGTCGTGGCTCGAGCGTCTCCGATTTTGCTGAGATTACCCGCTCGAATCCTGAAAAGTCTCTGCTCCGTCCTCTTTCCAAGACCGGTGGTCGTAACGTCCACGGACGTATTACTACTCGTCACAAGGGCGGCGGACATAAGCGTCAGTACCGCATCATCGACTTCAAGCGTGTCGACAAAGACGGCGTGAAGGCCAAGGTTGCTCATATCGAGTACGACCCCAACCGCACTGCTAACATTGCTCTTCTGCACTACGTCGATGGCGAGAAGCGCTACATCATTGCCCCTAAGGGTCTCCAGCAGGGTGCAATTGTTGAATCCGGCCCAAATGCCGACATTAAGCCCGGTAATAACCTGCCGCTTCGCAACATCCCCGTCGGCACCACCCTTAACTGTGTGGAATTGAAGCCGGGCGGCGGTGCAAAGCTTGCTCGTTCCGCTGGTGCTGGTATTCAGCTACTTGGTCGTGAAGGTGCGTATGCTTCCTTGCGTATGCCCTCCGGCGAAATCCGCCGTGTCGATGTGCGCTGCCGCGCTTCTATCGGCGAAGTTGGCAACGCTGAGTGGATCAACATCGACTGGGGTAAAGCCGGTCGTATGCGTTGGAAGGGCGTTCGCCCGACCGTCCGCGGTGTTGTTATGAACCCGGTTGACCACCCGCATGGTGGTGGTGAAGGTAAGACCTCTGGTGGTCGTCACCCGGTCAGCCCGTGGGGTCAGCCCGAGGGTCGTACCCGTAAGCCCAACCGTCCCAGCGATCCGCTTATTACGCGTCGTCGTCGCACTGGTAAGAACCATTAAGGAGGGAATGAAGTATGCCTCGTAGCCTTAAGAAAGGCCCATTCGTAGACGAACACCTCCTTGCTAAGGTGGACGCCCAAAACGAAAAGGGTACCCAGCAGGTTATTAAGACCTGGAGCCGTCGCTCCACTATCCTGCCCGATTTCATCGGCCACACTTTTGCTGTGCATGATGGTCGCAAGCATGTCCCCGTTTTCATCACCGACTCCATGGTTGGTCACAAACTGGGTGAGTTTGCCCCTACCCGCACTTTTAAAGGTCACATCAAGGATGACCGGAAGGGTACGCGTCGATGAGCACTGAAAACATGGATGAGCGCACGAGCGCTCGCGCAACTGCCAAGTTCGTTCGCGTGGCTCCGTTCAAGGCCCGTCGTGTGATCGATCTGATTCGTGGTAAGTCCGTCGATGAAGCAGCTTCTATCCTGCGGTTTGCTCCGCAGTCTGCATCTGAGCCGGTCGCGAAGGTTCTCGCCTCTGCCGTGGCAAATGCTGAGAATAACTTCAACCTAAATCCCGCTGATCTCGTGGTCTCCGTCGCCTATGCGGATGAAGGCCCGACGATGCGTCGATTCCAGCCGCGCGCCCAGGGTCGTGCTTTCCATATTCGGAAGCGCACGAGCCACATCACCATTGAGGTCGCACTGCGCTCCGCCGTTGCAGACCGCAAGAGCCAGAAGGGAAGTGCTCGCTAGTGGGTCAGAAAATTAACCCTGTAGGCTTCCGCCTGGGTATTACCTCCGATTGGAAGTCGCACTGGTACGCCGACAAGCAGTACGCTGAGTACGTTGCCGAGGACATTAAGATCCGCAAGTTCCTGAGCGAAAACCTGGAGCGTGCTGGCGTGTCCGCTATCGACATCGAGCGCACCCGCGATCGCGTCCGCGTTGATATTCACACTGCCCGCCCGGGCATCGTCATTGGGCGTCGTGGTGCTGAAGCTGAGCGTATTCGTGGAGAGCTGGAAAAGCTCACCTCGAAGCAGGTTCAGCTCAACATCCTCGAAGTGAAGAATATTGATGCTGACGCTCAGCTGGTTGCACAGTCTATTGCTGAACAGCTTTCCAACCGCGTGGCTTTCCGTCGCGCTATGCGTAAAGCCATCCAGTCCGCTATGCGTCAGCCCCAGGTCAAAGGCATTAAGATTGTGTGCTCTGGCCGTCTGGGTGGCGCTGAAATGTCTCGTTCCGAGCGTTACCACGAAGGCCGTGTGCCCCTGCACACTCTTCGCGCAGAGATCGACTATGGCACCTTTGAAGCCCGTACCACTTTCGGACGCATTGGTGTGAAGGTATGGATCTACAAGGGTGACGTTGTCGGAGGCCGTCGTGAATCCGCCATGGCTATACAGGAAGCAGAGCGTAACCGTCGTGGAGGACGTTCCCGTCGTGGAGGACGTTCTTCCAACCGCCGCAATTCTTCCCGTAATGCCGCAGCTGACCAGAAGAAGGAGGCATAACAACAATGCTTATCCCTCGTCGTGTCAAGCATCGCAAGCAGCACCGTCCGGTACGTACCGGTATCTCTAAGGGTGGAAATAAACTTACCTTTGGTGATTACGGTGTGCAGGCTCTGGAGCCGGTCTACTTGACCAACCGCCAGATTGAAGCTGCTCGTATTGCTATTAACCGCCACATCAAGCGTGGCGGCAAGGTCTGGATTAACGTCTTCCCGGACCGTCCACTCACCAAGAAGCCTGCCGAAGTCCGAATGGGTTCCGGTAAAGGCGCCGTTGAATGGTGGGTTGCCAATATCAAGCCCGGCCGAATTCTCTTCGAGATTTCTTACCCGGACGAGGCTGTTGCTCGCGAGGCCCTGCGCCGCGCCCAGCATAAGCTTCCTATTAAGACCCGTATCGTCGCTAGGGAGGAGCAGTTCTAATGGCACTCGGAACTTCTGCCGCTGAGCTGCGTGAGCTCAGCAATGCCGACCTCGAAGCAAAGCTTCGTGAGTCCAAGGAGGAGCTGTTCAACCTCCGTTTCCAGCTTGCTACTGGCCAGCTGGATAACAATCGCCGACTCGGTGTCGTCCGCAAGGACATTGCCCGCATCTACACCGTACTGCGCGAGCGTGAGCTCGGCCTCAGTGCTGTCCCGGGCGGTGACGAGTAATGAAGGAAAATACCGTGGCTAACGACACTGAAGAGCGTGGACGTCGTAAAGTTCGTATCGGCTATGTCGTGTCCGACAAGATGGACAAGACTGTCGTTGTAGAACTTGAAGATCGCGTTAAGCACCCGCTTTATGACAAGATTATTCGCCGTACTTCTCGCGTGAAGGCTCACGATGAGAACAACACCGCTGGTATTGGCGACCGCGTGCGTATTATGGAAACTCGCCCGCTGTCTGCTACCAAGCGCTGGCGTCTTGTTGAGATCCTTGAGAAAGCTAAGTAAATACCTTAGTGGCTCTCACTAGTTCATCTAGGAGAGATAGAGAATACAATATGGAACTGCCCCACACGGATGACGTGTGGGGCAGTTCCATATATGTAATGAGGACATGTTTGTCATATAAACGCGTTACATAGATACAAGGCTGGACCAGTATTGTTGGACCAGTGTTAATGGTTATGAATAGTTCTGAAAGAGCGTGCGATAAGCACTATTCCATTATTTGATCGAACTAAAGATATATGAATAGAGTGGAGAGAAACACTATTCCCGCCTGAAGGGTTTGTCATGGGAAAAGACTATTTAGCTGTCATGGATATCGGAACGCAGAGTAGTCGCGTTATCGTTTTCGATACTCACGGTAACGTTATTTCCCAGGCAAGTCGTACAGCTCAACCGTATTACTCACAACAACCTGGTTGGGCAGAAATGCCTTCTGATCAAGTGTGGAATGACTGCAAGGATATTCTTACAGAGGTCACCCGTGAGCTGGGGGATGAGAAGAAGAATATTCGCTCGCTTGCTATTACAGCGAATCGCGACAACATTATGCCGCTTGACAAGAACCTCACCCCTTTGCGGGATTGGATTATCTGGCTAGATAAAAGACAGACGCCAGAAGCTGTCCATGCTATTCACCATAAGGCCACGATGAAAACGCGTCTTGTCTCCGGTGTAGCACGTGGACTTATGGATTATGCTGCCTCTAATTCAAAATTCAATTGGATTAAATATCATGAGCCAGAAGTCCATCAACAAGCCGCATATTATTGCACTCTTTCCGGCTATCTAACATTAAAACTTACTGGTAACACTGCTGACGCTACTGGTATGCAGTGTGGTTACCTCCCCTTCGACACCGCCCACGAAACGTGGTTCGCGTTTGATTTTATGTACGAGGTCTTTGGGGTACGTCGAGATCAAATGTTCACCTTGGTAAAACAAGGGGATATTTTAGGCACAATTACCACAGAGGCAGCTCAAGCTACCGGACTTCCCGAGGGCTTACCCGTCGTCGCAACGGCAGGGGATAAGCAGGTTGAATCTTTAGGTGCGGGAGCCTTTACCCCGCGGGAAGCTGTTATCTCATACGGTACTATGGCGTCCCTATCTGTCATGATGAATAAACCCGTCAGCGATCTTCACTTCAAATTCAATACATTTCCGGGAGCATTACCGAAGAAGTGGAACGCAGAATTCCATATTTATCGAGGGTATTGGCTTATTACGTGGCTTTATTGGCAGTATGCAGGCCATTATGAAAGCTATGACGAGTTTTTAAGTGAAATGACGACGGCTGCGCAGTCTGTTCCGCCAGGTTCCCGTGGTCTTTTCTTATTCCCCTTCTTTACACAACATGAAGGGTTCCACCCGGATGCGCGTGGCTCTATTGTGGGTCTTACCGACACACATCGGCGCGAGGATATTTATCGCTGTTTCCTGGAGGGAATCGCATTCGCTATGCGCCAGGGACTTGATGTTATAGAGAAGGCCTCTCATCAGAAAACGAAGCGTGTTATTGTCTGCGGCGGTGGTTCTCAATCCGATGTGGGTATGCAGATTACTGCAGATATTCTTAACCGCCCCACAGTTCGTCTCGACAATGTAGAAGTGTGCGCTATCGGTGCTGCTATTCTTGGCGGTAAAGCAGTTGGCGTTTTTAAAAATGTTGAAGAGGGAATTAACGCCATGCGTAGAGAGGCACGTGTGTTTATGCCGCACGCTGCCAACGTGGCAATCTACGAAGACATCTATGAGAATGTCTATCTACCGTATTACAAGAACAATGAGGATGCTTTCCGTGTTCTTAATAAGTACGGCACTCTCGAGAAGAGATAGATTGATAGCTTGATAGCTTATTAGTGCGCCTGTCTCGTCATCAAGGCAACACATTTCTCTACATTCCTTTAGATGCTTGTCTCCTCTAAAAAGGTGGAGTAGATACTGTAAATGTCATCGTCATAATGGCAATTGATGAGCTTTCACCTGTTTAGCGTTCAGGTTCATCAATCTAGTTAACTGTTGACATAAGTAGATTAGATTGTGCCCTATGAAGCGTCGTGTTGACCATAACTATCCACTACTACTCGACCGTCCTTTTTTCTCCCCCGGACGTTGGAAATGCATGGTTAAAGCGCTGGGATTATTAATAAGTAGCATTGTGGTAGTTGGTGCTACAGGTGCAGTTGTACCGGTTTATGCATCACCACTGGATGAGAGAACTGATGGCTCGGACGTGGTTAATGAAGCAGATCCGCTTGTCCATGTCGTGAGCGAAGCTTCCAGTGAAATGGACATTACAGAGTGTATGGCTGGCTATGTGTTTCAGCGGGATGGACATTTTTACGGTATTACGACAACTGATTGTGGTCCGACGGGTACTGTCGTCTCAAAACTTGATAAGCAAGGACAGAAACAGCGTGTAGGGGAGGTTATAGCACACGATAAAGCTAATTCGTCTCTTGCAGTTATTCAATTTGATGATCACGTACGGCAGGGTCGCATTTACCAGCTAATTTCACGTGATAAATACCCTCGACCTGTAGTAAATACCATCGATTACTCTGGGAGAGGCTCCCATAATTTCGATAACTCCGTCATTCTCAGCTATCCCAAGGATAATGGTGAAGGCGTGTCTACCTTTACTTTTACGTGCGAACCACGTTTTGCTATTCAGGGCAGTCCTCTTCTTGTGGAACAGACAACTATGGTGGGGATGTACACGTCCGCATGGCCTAGATTGTCACCAGTAGCGCTGTGTCGTGGTGTCACCGCTAGTTACATAGAAGATTTTTCTCAACAGGGGAACTGGGTACAGTGACAGTGCGGTGATGGTGTAGTTGCTCTAATTTGGTCATTTACCTGCAGAATTCTATACTTATACAGTTGCTGTCTGTACTGGTACAGCTGTGTCTAAAAGACCTTGCTAGAAGGTTTTCAGTGGGGCAGTTAGAGCAAACCGAATTGGCTTGCGCCAGTACAACAAAGACACTTTTCATACGACCGCGTATATGCAGGTCGGAAATCTCATATACGTATAAGATTCCTGGTCAGGAGTAAAAATGATTCAGCAAGAGTCGCGGCTTAAGGTCGCCGACAACACTGGTGCACGCGAGCTGCTGTGCATCCGTGTACTCGGTGGTTCTGGTCGCCACTATGCCGGGATTGGCGACGTCGTCGTCGCATCTGTGAAAGATGCCATCCCCGGTGGCAATGTTAAAAAGGGCGATGTCGTTAAAGCCGTTATCGTTCGTGCCAAGAAGGAAACCCGTCGCACTGACGGTTCCTACATTCGTTTCGATGAGAACGCCGCTGTCATCATTAAGAATGACAATGAGCCTCGTGGTACCCGTATTTTCGGACCCGTTGCTCGTGAGCTGCGCGACCGTCAGTTCATGAAGATCATTTCTCTCGCTCCGGAGGTGCTGTAATGAAGGTACGCAAGGGCGATAAAGTTCTCGTGATCTCTGGCAAGGACAAGGGTGTCGAGGGCAAGGTTATTGAAGCCTACCCGCAGACCAACAAAGTTCTCGTCGAAGGCGTTAACCGTATTAAGAAGCACACCGCTAACCCTGCCAATGAAGCCGGCGCCGAGTCCGACGGAATTGTAACGCAGGAAGCCCCCATCCACGTGTCCAACGTCATGGTTCTTGACGCTGAAGGCACCCCAACCCGGGTGGGATACCGTAAGGACGAGAACAGCAAGAAAGTCCGTATTTCTCGCCGGAGTGGGAAGGATCTCTAATCATGACCGATGCCCTTACCCCCCGTCTTAAGACCCGTTACCAGAATGAAATTCGCGACGCTCTCCAGAAGGAATTCACCTACGAGAACGTCATGCAGATTCCTGGTCTGACCAAGGTTGTTGTCAACATGGGTGTTGGCGCCGCTGCCCACGATGCAAAGCGCATCAACGGTGCAGTGAGCGACCTCACCGCCATCACCGGCCAGAAGCCGGAGATTCGTCGTGCCCGCAAGTCCATCGCTAACTTCAAACTGCGCGAAGGACAGGCCATTGGTGCCCGCGTCACCCTCCGTGGCGACCGTATGTGGGAATTCCTTGACCGTCTACTGACCACTGCTTTGCCGCGTATTCGCGACTTCCGTGGTCTCTCTGACCGCCAGTTCGACGGACACGGCAACTACACCTTCGGTCTTACCGAACAGTCCATGTTCCACGAGCTGGACGTTGATAAGATTGACTTCCCGCGTGGTATGGACATCACTGTCGTCACCACCGCGGTGAATGATGATGAGGGACGCGCACTCCTCCGCGAGCTGGGCTTCCCCTTCAAAAAGAAAAACAACAAATAAGTTGGGGCGCTGTGAGGCTGGATCCAGCTAGAACTGTGATCCAGTTGCGCAGAACCTTGCCGGAGTGGAAAACCACTTCGGTTCACGAATTACTTCGCAGAAGGCCCACGATGGGGCGGTATTCCGCGTCATGTTGTATGGGAACCACGGCGAGAAAGGTAGAAGATCGCTCATGTCGATGACCGATCCGATCGCAGATATGCTTACGCGTGTTCGTAATGCAAGTTCTGCATTCCACAGTGAGGTCGCAATGCCGGCCTCCAAACTCAAGATCAATATTGCTGAGATCTTGAAGAATGAGGGTTTCGTTGCAGACTACCGCGTTGAAGACGCCAAAGTCGGTAAGACTCTCACCATTGAGCTTAAGTACAACTCTTCCCGTGAGCCGGGCATTCTAGGACTGCGTCGCATTTCTAAGCCGGGTCTCCGTGTGTACGCCAAGTCTGATAACCTGCCGACCGTTCTAGGTGGTCTGGGTGTGGCTATTATCTCCACGTCCCAGGGACTGCTGACCGATCGTCAGGCAACCGAGAAGGGTGTAGGTGGGGAAGTCCTCGCCTACGTCTGGTAAGGAGGACTGGCACATGTCACGTATTGGTAAGAATCCCGTTGCTGTACCAGCAAACGTGGAAGTGAAAATTGATGGCCAGAACATTGAGGTAAAAGGCCCCAAGGGTTCCCTTTCCCTCACTGTTACTGAGCCGATGAAGGTATCCCGCAACGAAGACGGTGCTATCGTCGTCGAGCGTCCTGATGATGAGCGCGAAAACCGTGCACTGCACGGCCTTACCCGCAGCCTCATCAACAACATGGTTATTGGTGTTACCGAAGGCTACACCAATAACATGGAAATCTACGGCGTTGGCTACCGCGTTCTGCAAAAGGGTAAAGACCTTGAGTTCTCCCTCGGTTATAGCCACACTGTGCCCGTTGCGGCTCCAGAAGGCATCACCTTCACCACTGATGGTCCCACTAAATTTGCCGTAAGTGGTATCGATAAGCAGCTCGTTGGCCAGGTTGCCGCTAATATCCGCCGTCTGCGGAAGACCGACCCCTACAAGGGCAAGGGCATCCGTTACGAAGGCGAGCAAATTCGCCGCAAGGTCGGAAAGGCTGGTAAGTAAGCATGGCTGAAGAAAAGCGTCAGAACATCGGTAAGGATGAATCCACCAAGCGTCGCAATGCTCGTGCTCGCCGCCACTCTCGCCTCCGCAAGAAGGTTGCTGGCACTGCTGCACGTCCGCGCATGGTCGTTAATCGTTCTACCCGTAATATTCACGTTCAGCTCATTGATGATCAGGCTGGACACACTCTTGCCGCAGCTTCCTCCATTGAAGCTGATGTGCGCGCCCTAGAAGGCGACAAGAAGGCTAAGGCTGCTAAGGTCGGCGAATTGGTCGCTGCCCGTGCCAAGGCTGCAGGTGTTGAACAGGTTGTGTTCGACCGCGGTGGTAACAAGTACCACGGCCGTGTCGCCGCACTTGCCGATGCCGCTCGTGAAGGAGGTCTGGAGTTCTAATGGCAGAACATCAGCGTCGTGAAGGCGGACAGAATTCCGCCAATAACCGCGAGCAGCGTCGCGGTCGTCGTGATGAGCGTCGTAACGCTCGTAACGAGGAGAAAGAGAACAACTACATCGAGCGCGTTGTCGCCGTTAACCGTGTCGCCAAGGTTGTCAAAGGTGGTCGTCGCTTCAGCTTCACCGCTCTTGTCGTTGTTGGTGATGGCAAAGGTATGGTCGGCGTAGGATACGGCAAGGCCAAGGAAGTTCCAGCCGCTATCTCCAAGGGCGTCGAGGAAGCTCGCAAGAACTTCTTCCGTGTCCCGATTATCGGCACCACTATTCCTCACCCGGTTCAGGGAGAGGATTCCGCTGGTGTTGTTATGATGCGTCCTGCCTCTGAAGGTACCGGTGTGATTGCTGGTGGCGCTACTCGTGCAGTGCTTGAAGCTGCTGGCATTTCCGATATTCTCTGCAAGTCGCTGGGTAGCGATAATGCCATCAACGTTGTGCATGCCACCGTTAATGGTCTTCAGCAACTTCAGCGTCCGGAAGCCGTTGCTGCTCGTCGTGGCAAGGCTCTGGATGAGGTTGCTCCGGCCGGTATGCTGCGTAAGCGTGCTGCAGGACAGGAGGCATAGTCATGGCACTTAAAGTGACTCAGGTTCACGGTACTGTAGGAGCCAAGGCAAATCAGAAGGCTTCTCTCCGTACTCTTGGCCTGCACAAGATTCATCAGTCCGTAGTTCGCGAGGATACCCCGCAGGTACGTGGTCTGATTAACGCTGTTCGCCACCTCGTTGAGGTAGAAGAAGTAGCGGGAGAGTAAAACATGACCATTAAACTTCATGATCTCAAGCCTGCAGCAGGCTCCACCTCCGCCAAGACTCGTGTTGGCCGTGGTGAGGCTTCCAAGGGTAAGACTGCTGGACGCGGTACTAAGGGTACAAAGGCCCGTAAGAATGTCTCACCGGCATTCGAGGGTGGCCAGATGCCTATCCACATGCGTCTTCCTAAACTTAAGGGATTCACTAACCCTGCTCGTAAGGAATACACCGTTGTCAACGTTTCCGACTTGGCACGACTTTTCCCCAAGGGCGGAGAGGTTTCCCTTGACGATCTCAAGGCAGCAGGCCTTGTGAAGAAAAACGAGCTCGTTAAGATACTCGCCCATGGCGACATCACCGTGCCCGTTAAGGTAAGCGCCCACAAGTTCTCCGGTGCTGCCAAGGAAAAGATTGAGGCTGCTGGCGGTTCCATAACCGTTATTGAGGCCTAACTCTTTATCTAGAGACAGTAGTGGTGACCACGTGGTCGCATTTCCGCTGGAAGGCGACCCGTGGTCACTCTTTTCCTATAATCCTGATATTCTCGAATAGTCGTTGTGGCTAAGACGTAGCCGCAACCTTAACGTGACGGAATTACTCCGCCACACACGCACGTCTCAGCGGTAACCAACCTGGTTACCCTGGCAGGAGGATAAGTGTCATCACGCATAGCTGCCACCTGGAAGAATAAGGAACTTCGTCGGAAGGTTCTGTTCACCCTCGGCATTATTATTCTGTACCGCATTGGCGCCCAGATTCCGTCTCCCGGTGTGAACTACACTGCGGTTAAGGCAGCGCTTGACAATATGCAGTCAAATGACGGCTCTAATGGTGTTTACCAGCTCATTAACTTGTTCTCTGGTGGCGCGTTACTACAGTTGTCTATCTTCGCTTTGGGCATTATGCCGTACATTACGGCATCAATTATTGTCCAGCTGTTGACTGTCGTTATTCCCCGTTTTGAAGAGTTAAAGAAGGAAGGCCAATCTGGCCAGACAAAGCTGACGCAGTACACGCGTTACCTCACCGTCGCCCTTGCCCTCCTCCAGGCTGCTGGCGTGGTAGCTATGGCTGCAGCTGCTAACTCTAATTTCCTCCAAGGCGTTGAAGTTTTTGATACAGAAGGTGGAGACGGACTCCAAATGCTGGAGATGGTCACCGCCATTCTAGTGATGACCGCTGGTGCAATTCTCCTCATGTGGTTGGGCGAATTGATCTCTGACCGTGGTATCGGTAACGGCATGTCACTTCTCATCTTCGCCGGTATCGCGTCTCGTATGCCGGTGGAAGGTGCTTCTATTCTGCGCCAGTCCGGTGGCTTCCGTTTCGCCGGAGTTGTTGTTGCTGCTCTCGTTATTATTATCGCTGTGACGTTTGTTGAGCAGGGACAGCGTCGTATTCCAGTGCAGTACGCCAAGCGCATGGTTGGGCGCCGCATGTACGGTGGTGCTTCCACTTACCTTCCTCTCAAGGTCTGCCAGGCCGGCGTTATCCCCGTCATCTTCGCTTCCTCACTGATCTACGTTCCTGTTCTTATTACAGAAATTGTGCAGCAGTCGAAGGGGCCAGAGCATGCCGCTTCATGGTGGGATACACACGTTATGACGTGGTTGACGCAGCCTTCCACATGGCAGTACACGCTTCTCTACCTTGCTCTTATTATCTTCTTCTCCTACTTCTACGTGTCAGTGCAGTTTGATCCCACTGAGCAGGCAGACAATATGAAGAAGTATGGCGGATTCATTCCTGGTATTCGCCCTGGTCGTCCCACTGCGGAATACCTTGGTTTCGTTATGAACCGCCTGCTCCTTGTCGGTTCCATTTACCTTGCCATTATCGCTATCTTGCCGAACCTCTTTATTAGCCTTGGTGCTGGTGCTTCTGGCCACAGCTTCCCGTTCGGTGGTACTGCTGTTCTAATTCTGGTCAGTGTTGGACTTGATACCATTAAGCAGCTGGAAAGCCAGCAGATGCAACGTAACTATGAAGGATTCCTCAAGTGAGACTCGTACTTGTTGGCCCCCCCGGGGCAGGTAAAGGCACCCAGGCCGTACTTCTTTCCGAGAAACTTGGCATTCCCCACATCTCTACTGGGGATCTGTTTCGTGCCAATATCGGCGAAGGTACAGAGCTGGGTCTAGAAGCGAAGAGCTATATGGATGCCGGTAATCTTGTCCCAACTGAGATTACTAACCGTATGGTTGATGCGCGCTTAGATGACGCTGATGCCCAGAATGGTTTTCTTCTTGATGGTTTCCCCCGTTCGGTAGAGCAAGCTGATGCCCTTAAAGAAATGCTCGCCAAACGAGGCGTTAAACTCGATGCCGTCATCGAATTCCAAGTTGATGAAGATACTGTTGTCGAACGTATGCTTGCGCGCGGACGCGCGGATGATACTGAAGATGTCATTCGTAACCGCATGTCGGTGTACCGCCGTGAGACTGAGCCACTTATCGACTACTACAAAGATATCCTCCTCCCTATTAATGCTGTAGGTACGGTAGAAGAGATTCACGACCGTACTATGGCTGCTCTGCAGAAGTAGTGGAGGAGTACCCACTTCATGGGTCTTTTTACACGACATATTGTTCCCACCCGGACCCCCGGTGAACTGGACGCTATGGAAGCTGCCGGCCGCATTGTCGGTAAAGCTCTGTTAGCTGTTCAGGCTGCCGCGGTTCCGGGTGTGAGCACTTTAGAGCTGGATACACTCGCTGAAAGTGTTATCCGCGATGCTGGCGCCGTTCCCTCCTTCAAAGGCTATGAGGGGTTTCCCGGCACGATATGTGCTTCCCTCAATGAAGTTGTTGTGCACGGTATTCCTCGCGCAAATATCATTGTGAAAGAAGGAGATCTTCTTTCCGTAGACTGTGGCGCTATCCTGGACGGCTGGCATGGGGACTCTGCTATCACCGTCGAGATCGGAAAAGTTGCCCCGGATGTTGCTGCCCTCAACGCTGCTACTAGGGAAGTATTAAACGCTGGAATTGCGCAGATGGTCCCAGGAAATCGCCTTGGCGATATTTCGCATGCCATTGAGAACGCCACGAAAAAAGCCTCCCGTCATTATGGTTACTCTTTCGCCATTATCAAAGAGTTTGGTGGGCATGGCATAGGTCGTGAAATGCACATGGATCCATATCTTCCCAATGAAGGACGTGCGCATCGTAGCCCTTATATTGAGGAAGGCTCAGTCATGGCCATTGAGCCTATGCTGACCTTGGGGAGTCCCTGGACTGTTGAGTTGTCCGATCAGTGGACCACTATTACGGATGATGAATCCTGTGCGGCACATTGGGAACACACGGTTGCGGCAACCTCAGATGGGCCGCGCATTCTCACTGCGCGCGAACAGTAGCAGATCCTATTTGTGCAGGATTTGCGGCATTTAGCTAGTAATGACTAGACTTGAACCACGGTACCTTTCTATAAGTGTGCCTAGAAACGGATCAGTAGCGCCTGCTGCACAATAGCTCATTCTCTTTCTAAAACTATGGGATTGGATGGGATTGATTGTGCAAGAGGTGATCCAAAAAGAATTGTCAACGAGAAGACCGGCTACCGGTCTGGATAGTAGAGGATATGGCCAAGAAAGAGGGAGCCATCGAGGTTGAGGGCCGTGTTATCGAGCCTCTGCCGAATGCAATGTTTCGCATCGAGCTAGAGAACGGACATAAGGTGCTCGCCCACATCAGCGGAAAGATGCGTCAGCACTACATCCGTATTCTCCCCGAGGACCGTGTCGTCGTTGAACTGTCCCCGTACGATCTCACTCGTGGGCGAATCGTTTACCGCTACAAGTAAGATATTCGCCTCCCACTGCCTTGTGAGTGTCTGTGGACTCTCGCAATATCCTCGGCTGTGACGGCTGAGGCCTCGTCCATACAAGAGACAATGTGTGGAATGCGGGGATGGAATGGGAGAAAACCGTCACTGTACTGGAAGGAAATGCCTCTATGGCACGCCTTGCTGGTGTTGATCTTCCCCGCGAAAAGCGGATGGAGATCGCACTCACCTACATTTATGGCATTGGCCGGAAGTCCGCCAAGGATATCCTTGACGCCACCGGCATCAGCCCGGACCTTCGTTCCAAGGATCTGACCGATGATGATATCGCCAAACTGCGTGATCACATCGAGAACAACTACAAGGTAGAAGGTGACCTCCGTCGTGAGGTTCAGGCCGACATCCGCCGCAAGATGGAAATCGGTTGCTACCAGGGCATGCGTCACCGTCGTGGCCTGCCTGTTCACGGTCAGCGCACCAAGACTAACGCCCGTACTCGTAAGGGCCCGAAGAAGACTATCGCCGGGAAGAAGAAGTAATGCCTCCTAAGACTCGTACCGTTAAGGGCGGTCGCCGTCGCGAGAAGAAGAACGTTCAGCACGGTGTCGCTCACATTAAGTCCACCTTCAACAACACCATCGTGTCTATCACCGACCCCTCCGGTGCTGTTATCTCCTGGGCCTCCTCAGGCCACGTGGGTTTCAAGGGCTCTCGTAAGTCCACCCCGTTCGCCGCTCAGCTGGCAGCCGAAAATGCTGCCCGCAAGGCTATGGATCAGGGCATGAAGAAGGTTGACGTCCTTGTTAAGGGTCCCGGTTCCGGCCGTGAGACCGCCATTCGCTCCCTCCAGGCTGCCGGCCTTGAGGTTGGCACGATTTCTGACGTGACCCCGCAGCCCCACAATGGTTGCCGTCCGCCGAAGCGCCGCCGGGTCTAGGAAAGGGAGATAGATAAATCATGGCTCGTTATACCGGACCTATCACTAAAAAATCTCGCCGTCTCAAGGTAGATCTTGTCGGTGGAGATGTTGCATTCGAACGTCGCCCGTACGCCCCGGGTCAGCACGGACGTAACCGCGTCAAAGAATCTGAATACCTCGTTCAGCTTCAGGAAAAGCAGAAGGCCCGCTACACCTACGGCGTCCTCGAGCGTCAGTTCCGTCGCTACTACGAAGAAGCTAACCGTCGTCCCGGCAAGACCGGTGAGAACCTCCTGCAGATTCTCGAGTCTCGCCTCGACAACGTTGTGTACCGCGCAGGTCTGGCTCGCACTCGCCGCCAGGCTCGCCAGCTGGTTAGCCACGGACACTTCCTGGTGAATGACCAGAAAGTGACTATCCCGAGCTACCGCGTATCCCAGTATGACATCATCGACGTGCGCCCCAAGTCACTAGAGATGCTGCCATTCCAGGATGCCTTGGATAACCTTGGAGACCGTACCGTTCCGGGTTGGCTACAGGTTGTTCCATCTAATCTCCGCATTCTCGTGCACCAGCTGCCTGAGCGTGCTCAGATTGATGTTCCCGTTCAGGAACAGCTCATCGTCGAGCTCTACTCGAAGTAATCTGATCGCATTAGTGATCATCCCTCAATGGGCGTCATATAGCGGTCGCCCGTAAGGAGAAAACCCATGCTGATCTCTCAGCGCCCCACCCTGCACGAGGAAGTCGTCAGTGAAAGCCGTTCACGCTTCACTATCGAGCCTCTTGAGCCTGGTTTCGGTTACACCATTGGTAACTCGCTACGCCGTGCACTGCTGTCCTCAATTCCGGGTGCAGCTATTACCTCTGTGCGCATTGAAGGTGTCCTTCACGAGTTCTCCACCATTACTGGTGTTACTGAAGACGTTACGGAAATTATTCTGAATCTGAAGCATCTCGTTGTGTCTTCGGAAGACGATGAGCCCGTCACTATGTTCTTGCGTAAGCAGGGACCCGGTGAGGTCACGGGTGCGGATATTGTTCCTTCTGCTGGCGTCACCATCCATAATCCTGACCTCCATATCGCCACTCTGTCTGAAAAGGGCAATCTGGATATGGAGCTGGTTGTCGAGCGTGGTCGCGGATACGTGCCCGCCCCCGACACCAAAGTACAGGGTATCGAGATTGGTCGTATCCCCATGGACGCGATCTATTCTCCCGTGTTGAAGGTGTCCTACAAGGTAGAAGCCACCCGCGTTGAGCAGCGCACCGACTTCGACAAACTGGTTATTGACGTAGAAACCAAGAATTCCATCGCTGCGCGCGATGCTCTTGCTTCCGCTGGTACCACTTTGGTTGAGCTCTTCGGTCTTTGCCGCGAACTCAATACTGAAGCCGAAGGCATTGAACTTGGGCCTTCCCCCGTTGAGCATGATCACATTGCTGCATACTCCATGCCGATCGATGATCTTGATCTCACTGTCCGTTCCTACAACTGCCTGAAGCGCGAAGGCATCCACACTGTTGGTGAACTGGTTGCCCGTACGGAGTCCGATCTGTTGGATATTCGTAACTTCGGACAGAAATCCATTGTGGAAGTTCAGCTTAAACTTGCTGAGCTGGGTCTCACCCTCAAGGATGCCGACCCCAATTTTGATGCCACAATGATGGACGGTTACGACCAAGACGGCAACGGCTGGGGTACTGACACTTACTCCGAGACCGAACAGCTTTAGTCTCGCCAATCCCTTAACAGGAGAAAATCATGCCAAAACCCAAGAAGGGTAACCGACTCGGCGGCTCGGCCTCCCACCAGGAAAAAATCCTGGCCAATATGGCCTCCCAGCTGTTCGAGCACGGTGCTATCACCACCACTGAGGCAAAGGCCAAGAGCCTTCGTCCCTACGCTGAAAAGCTCATCACCAAGGCCAAGGACGGCTCTCTCGCTGCCCGCCGTAATGCTGCTAAAGCCATCCGCAACAAAGATGCGCTAGCCCAGCTTTTCGAAGAAATTGGCCCGATGTTTGCTGAGCGTGACGGTGGTTACACTCGCATCATCAAGCTCGAAAACCGCAAGGGTGACAATGCTCCTATGGCGCAGATCTCCCTCGTTACCGAGTCCACTGCCACTGCTGAAGCTTCCCGCGCTACCCGCGTTGCTGCCTCCAAGAAGGCCAGCGAGGATAAGGCTGCTAAGAAGGAAGCAGGTAAAACCGCTAAGGCAGAGTCTGCACACGATTCTGCTAAGGCTGCTGACTCCGATAATGATCTACCTGCAGGTGCACATGCACCGCTCGAGGATCCCAATGAGGCTCCGGAAGGCTTCCCTATTAAGGGCAACGCCAACTCCAAGAAGTATCACGTTCCGGGCTCCAGCTTCTACGATCGCACCGTTGCTCAGATTTGGTTTGCTACCGAAGAAGATGCAGAGGCTGCTGGCTACGAGAAGCCCAAGTCTCAGCAGAAGTAGGATAAAACCTTTACGCGTGTGTAATTCGTAGATCCTACACACTAGAGCAAAAAGTGCCCCTGTTTTACGACAGGGGCACTTTTCTATGTAGGCTAACCACTACAGAGAAGAGCAAGGAGAAGAAATGGACGAAACGATGCGGTTGCGTCTCGATATTGCTTATGACGGCACTGACTTCTCTGGTTGGGCACTACAACCTGCACAGCGAACTGTATGTGGGGAGATAACAAGGGCATTGGAGCTTGTCTTACAAACGCCTCTTCGGTTGACTGTAGCTGGCCGTACAGATGCTGGGGTTCATGCTACGGGACAGGTTGCGCATGTTGATATTCCTAAACAATGCCTAGATACTCGCTCTCTTAGTGGTGATCCACAGCGTCTTGTGCGACGTCTCGCACGTGTCCTGCCTCATGATGTAACAGTCACTAATGTTTCAGAAGTCCCTCTAGCTTTTGACGCTCGTTTCTCAGCGCTTCGTCGGCATTATGTTTATCGCGTGGCCAATCAGCCTTTTGGAGAAAATCCTTTGCGGATAAGGGATACATCGTTTTGGCATCGTCCGCTTGACTGTGACCGTATGAACGCCGCTAGCCAGATGCTGGTGGGTCTGCACGATTTTTCCGCCTTTTGCCGCTTCAGAGAAGGATCAACTACTATTCGCGATCTGCAACGTTTCGATTGGCAATGGCGAAAGGAAACTCTTGGCCCGGTTCTTGAGGCTTACGTTACGGCGGATGCTTTCTGCTGGTCGATGGTACGCAGTCTGGTAGGAGCTATGTTCCTAGTGGGGGATGGGCGGAAACCTGTAGAATGGCCGGCTAGTCTCTTAGGACCGGGAACGCGTAATCCATGTGTACCAGTTGCGGAAGCTCGTGGTCTTTGTCTTTACCGTGTGGACTATCCACAGGACCGCGATTTAGAGTGTCGTCAGCAACAAACGCGGGGTATGCGGCAAGCATGCGAGTGTGATTGACGTTTCTCATTGGGGATGATCCGCTACGCAGCGGATGGGAAGAGTCTCACCATGCCTATGGAGTGTGCCTGTGTATTGCTCTATGTGGTGTTGTGGTGTCTCCGGCCAGTGACATTCCACTACATAGGTGGGGAAGAGAGTGGCGCATTGTGATACTTTTTCTGCGCGTGTCCATACCACTGTGCCCACTGATGAATAACGATTGAGGATGTCATAGGGTGGGGGTTCCGGGCAATCCCAGAAGAGTAATTGTCGAGGATAGTGATCCTCATGGGCCTCTTCTAAAAATGTTAGTTGTTGACGGCCGACATAGGTGCGTAATTTAATCCATGGTTCTGGTGTGTGCGTAACTACGTAAGCTCTTAGTCCCGCTGCGGCTGCGCGCAGGCAGGTGTTAAAAAGAAGCGGATGCCACGTGGCAGTAGTGTCGTCATAGGTGTGTAGCATCGCCATTCGGTTACCGAATTGGAGGTTTATGCTAGCAGGTTCTCCGCTGTCGGTGACGCCGATAAGAATACTGCTACATGGGGTGGGTAGTGCCCAGCTGCGGCACGGACAGTGATTCCTCATCAGTTGGTTCGACATAGTGAGGGGGTCACTCTGGTAGTTGGGGGCGCTACTGAAATCGTGGTAGGAGCATTCTGTGACCATAAAGCATTGAGAGACGTCATCCCACCATACTCGGTTGGTAATACGTAATTTTGTCGATTGAGTTGTTGTGGGGGCGCAGGATGCTAGCTGATATATCTCATTTTGCTGCGTCGGGGGATGGTGAAACGTGCTGACAGTTTCCCACTCACGCGCTGTTTGGAGCGTCTTTTCCCACAGGAGTGACGATACATGCCAATGCGCATGTCGAGCCCAGGCGAGCACGCTTTGTTGATCGTCATGGATAGATTCTTGGAGAGCATCCATAGCTGCGGTATTGTCCGGTGCGTCCAAGAGGGGAGGACACCGGTAACTGACGGAGATCTGTACATCTTGGTCTTCCCACCGGAGTTGTGAATTAGTGGTGTTTCCTCCATAAAAAGTGCATCTGTACAGTGTTAAAACCGTCAATAGTGCATGAGGGTTATGTCGAAGAATGTGTTGTAGTTCAAGCGAAGCAGATTCGTTGAAACAGTATTCAGAAGTCGGTTGAAGCCGTAATGCCCATCCCAGACAAGAATTATTTTGGGGGACTGTGTTTGGGGTTTTTAATGCGCTATTAGCCGAGGTAGAAAGTGTATTTGAGATCTTCTGAGTAGTCATATCAGCCTTCCTATACGTAAAGTAGCAGTCCCTAAAGAACGCATTGGCTTGTATGGTACTGGTTGGCCACGACATATGGGAGAGCTACTTTATGGGTCAGGAACAATCTCGAGCACGTATTAATGCCTATAGCTTCATCATTAAGCACCTCCAAGAGGGTATGCCTAATAACTCATGGAAATGGGATGAGGATATCCAATCCCGCAGGTCAAAGTCACTTATCGGGGGAATAATCCTTATGGTTTTAGTGCTTATAGTGGTGGGTGTTATTGCCCTTATTTCGCCCTCGCGGGCAGTAGCAGGAAACGAATTAGTGCTCAGTAAAAATTCTGGGCAAATGTACGTTATGCAGAATGGTCGTCTCCATCCAGTCTCCGGTATTGCTGCTGCACGGCTCATTCTGGGTGATGCCGTTACCCCCACGGTGGTAACGGATAAAGATATTGCAGCACTACCCCAAGGAATCCCACTGGGAATTTCTCAAGGTCCGCGTGCATTACCTAACGATGCTGGACGAATGGGTGAGAACGGTCAGGTATGGGCAATGTGTGACTACGCAGAACCCACTACGGATAGATTCTTCAAAGTACGTTCAACAATGTTGGTAGGGGCAGTAACAGATTCTGCATTGGATAAGCTTCATCCCGTCACAATGCTGGCAGTACATAACGACGACGTGTGGCTGCTAGAGGGAGGGCACCGTCGGCCTGTCAACGACATGAAGCGAAGCGATGCGCTTCATAAAGGTGCTCGTGTTGTATCAGGCGCACTCTTAAACTCTTTAGTGGAAATGCCAAGTACTACCACGAACGCACTACCTGCCGATACGGGTGAAACCTCACTGTGTGCAGTATGGCGTGTCAAATCCGGCACTGCAGAGCCACGTCTTTCCCTCTTGGCCGGAAACCTTGATAAGGAGTGGAAGCAATCTACCGATCTAGCGCAGCAAGATAACGATGGCGATCGCGTAGATGCGTTTCTATTGATTGGGCGTCGTACCGTCGTTGGTTTTGCTGCTCCGCTAGTAGGGGGTGGAGCACTAGAGTCTGTTATTGATGAATCGCAAGAATCTTCCCACCGGCAAGCCGATGTGTGGGTAGTAGGTGACGATGGTATTCGCTTCGGTACGCAGCGAGAGACATTACACGTCCTTGGTTTAGGAACTGAAACTATGCCTCTCCCATGGGCCATGATTTCCCAACTCAGTACTGGCCCTTACCTCGCTCAATCTGATGCGAACGGGCTCGGCGCCACCGGGTAATCGCAAAGATAGTTCCACCGAGGATGAACATTCCGAGGATAGCGGAAAATGTTGTGTGGGGAGGAGACATCGGAGGTTCTCGAAAAGGAAGTCCCTCTCCATTGCCCTTCCCTGTTGAAGACGTGTTACTTACTGCTGCAATAGGATCAACAATTCCGAATCCCAATTGAGTATTACGGCCGCCTGCGACAGGACGAGCTGTTTTCTTTACATGCTCCATAACAGTAGAAGCATTCCAGTCCGGGTGCTGAGAACGAACAAGAGCTACCACGCCGCTAACAAAAGGAGTTGCGAAGCTCGTTCCTTGTAGTTCACTAATTTGGCCATCTGGGGTTTGCACAGCATCAACAAGCCCCTTTTTACCGGTAGAAACAATTTCTTCACCAGGCGCTGCCACATCAACCCATGGCCCCGCTATAGAAAATTCGGAGGGACGCCCATCTTGTGCAACTGATCCAACGGTAAGCACAAGATCGTCAAAATGCGCCGGGGAAACAACAGTTTTGATATCCGATTGGGAAACAGGTGTACTCGATAGCGGACGAATAGTATTTTGCACGCGACACTCATCAGTTAGATTGCCAGCTGCGGCAACCACCACGACGTCACGCACATGCACCGCATAGTACAGTGCAGCGCCTAGTGGCCCATCTCCAAGATCCATTCCTAAAGGGCGACATGCAGCTTGCGAGATATTAATAACGGTAGCGCCCGCGTCAGCGGCCATCCGTACCGCTTTTGCGAGAGTAACAACATTCCCCGGCGTACCCTCCGGGCGTTCAGGAGCATGCTGATGGTGTCGTGACGATTTTTGTGGCGGCGTATCCGGCAATACTCCGTAATGGTCGGAAGTTTGCCTAATGGAAAGAATGCGTACTGCAGGAGCCACACCCGCAAATCCATCATCATCTGGTTGCGCAGCGAGTACTCCAGCCACGACAGTACCGTGTGCATCACAATCGTGGAGGCCATTATCGTGGGAGTCGAAATCGCCAAGCCCGTGAATATTATGAAGCCGCGAATTAGGACTGACACCAGTATCAATAATGGCGACTGTTTGTCCTTCCCCCCTTGTAAGGTGCCAAATAGGTCGAGCGTCTACAAGCGGATGGAATTGCTGCGTCTGTACATGTGCAGAAAGCGCAGGTGACACAACAGGATTAACGCATGGGGAAGTTTGAGTAGCGCGAACGGTAATCGATCCGCTTGGCAGAAGTGACCTATTAACACTGGGCGGCTGATAGTTCTCAGCATATGCGGGGATAGTGCACATACCGTTAACCGCGAGAATGACACTGGTTGTGAGTAGTGCGAGGAAAGTTTGGTGGGGGCGTGACATACTTTCACCATTCTGGGCGAGTACGAAAAATATGTGGAAGAACAGTTGTGGGAATGATGACGGCTACAAGGTAAGGAGTAAAGACACTAATCCGGTAGCCACAATGCCAATGGGGAAAATAATGGCGAGCAATACAGATTCCATAATCTCCACAATGCGCTGAGCAAGAGGAGTGAGATTCCATTGTGTCGACCATAGCCAGAGTGCACTAAAAATGAGGAGGCACAGAAGAATAAGTACCAGTCCTACGAGAGGGTTCGTTAGAGCTGCCGTCACCACAGAAATAGCAGTAAAAATAACCAATACTGTCCCTAATAACCAGGGAGTTTGCGTGCGATAAACAGCATGGAGGCTTGCGCTCACAAGGCTAATAACAATAAGCCCTAAAAGAATCCACTGCCATACAGTGGGGGCATCATAAGGAGTAGTCCACGGGCACCCTAACAGTGTCACCGTGCACACAACAGTAAGGAAAGCACCGGACAGTGTCAGAACAGATTGTAGCCAGCGGGCCCTCTGTAATTTTTTCTCTAGCTCTGGATCTATAACAGATTGCGGGAGTAGCGGAAGATCAACATCAATAAGCGCTGTTAGAGGAATTTTTACACGGGCAATCCAGAGAGCTAAACGAGGAGCTGCCAAGAAAAGAACCGACGCTATAAGTAACCCCGTAGAGGCCGTACTACGTGCCGGAATGGGTGTGTATTCCGTGATCGTAAGACCTACCATTGCAGTAATGAATACTCCGAAAAGAGCAGCAAAAGGCTCACTTTTCAGAGAGAGTGTGCCAATAAGTTGGCAGAGAATCATAGTAAGTAGTGACATGCTCACTGCGATAAGAGCACGGGTAGAAAGACTCAATCCGTAGTTGGCGCCGGGCAGTGCAAATCCTCCTGCTGCTGCCATAGTAAGTGCGGACCAGCCGAGGAATGAGGTGTCTGCGCGTCCACGTTGATAGATAACCACCATGGTGTAGGCCAAAAGAAGGATAAGGCTGCCAAGGACGCCTCCAAAGCTCCACCAGCTGGAAAAGAATCCAGATATGACGCAGCCTAATACCCATATACCAATGGTGATAAGACTCAGTCGGCGGCTGGATTGTTGAAGTTCGTTAAGGCGTTCTTTGTCGTCCAGTGAGTGGGGGCTGTCTGTGATGGCGGAGTGGGTAACTGGTTCAGTCGCCATGTCCCGTTCAAAAAGGAGAACATCGCCATCGCGTATGCCGTTATCAAAGAGAGTTCGGTCTTCTTTTAATACCCCATTTGTGAGATGGGCGAGTTGCCAGGGGGAGGAGCTGACAACATCGACGTATTGGGGAGTGTCTGTATCTATGGGGTCTAAGCTGTGATGCTGTTGAAGAAGGAATTGAACAAAAAAGGTGGCTTCAGAGGGGTAGAGAGTAGAGGGGATAGCGAGAGCTACTCTCTCATACGGGGTATGGACGATGACGCGGAGCGCAACCACTAATAATCTCCTTGTAATTGTGGGGAGGTACCTGATGTATCGAGAGTGGTTTCTCAATACACAAACGTTGCTAGTAATAGTCGATAGTGTCGCGTTGTGGGGCTTCTACTTTCTTTTTAATTTCTTTTTTATAAGAAAAAATGCAGGTAAAAGTATATTTTTGAGGAAAATAAAAAGAGTTTTTAGAAATGTAGCTCGCCCATAAGGCGCAATGATTTTCTACTATCAGGCACGTTCACTTTGTTCGTATTATTCACATAAGGGAATTAGCTACTCGTGCCTGAGGTATCGTCATCGTCTGATTCGGATAAAGGATCAGCTGTTTCAAGCTCTCATTCTGCTGTGTCACAAGGGGATACAGGGGCGCGCTCCACGCGTGGAATAACAGGTTTTCGAACTGGAGCAACTCGGTTTTTCCATGGTCGTACGCTACCCGCTCGTACAAGTGGTGATGCCTCTAGCGTCGATGTTGAGCTTGCCCCCGAGATTCCGACGCAGGAATCTCAGCCTCTTCTTCCCAAACTTATGCCTATTGTTATGGTGGTTGGCGTACTGGGGTCAATTATTTGGATGGCTAAATCCGGTGGTCGTATGAGCCCGATGATGCTGATGTTCCCTGTCATGATGCTTGCTTCTGCTGGCACTATGATCTCTACCAGTTTGGGTGGAGGGAATGTTATGCAGGAAATTGCTCGGCGTCGGCAGGAATATTTACGGTACCTGGCTGATCTGGATGACGAACGGCAAGAACTTCACAAACTTGTGAGAAATGAAGAGGTGCTACGTTTTCCGCATCCTTCTCGCTACCAGGGATACCTCAATGACCGGTATTTGTGGAGTATCCGAGAAGATGATGATTCATTTCTTTGCTTCCGCGTAGGAACAGGATTCGTTTCCACCGATGATCATTTTGTGTTTCCGGAGCTTCCTCGAGAAGAAGATCTAGAGCCTGTTTCGGTAAGTGCACTCCGCCTTTTTTCGGACACTGCTAACACTATTGAAGACATGCCCATTGTGGTCAGTCTGCGAGGCTTTACTCGATGCGTAGTAAGTGGAGAGAAGCAACGGTCGGAGAGTCTTTTTCGGTCTATGCTTATGACCTTCTTCCTTACACATCATCCCGAGGATTGTCATGTTGTATTAGCGTGTAAAGATCCACAATGGCCGGAGCTGTTGAAATGGCTTCCTCATACAGTTCGCCGCTCCGACTATGAGCTTTACCCTTTTAATCTTCTCCACCAGACTTTTGATTTACGTGAGGATTTACCCCAGCAGGGAACTACTCTGCTCATCACTGATAGTGAGGATTTCCTTCGTAACTATGGATCGTATTTCCCGCATATTGTCGCAATACTTCCAGAGGTTGAGCACACAGAAACAGGCCTTTATCTGGAAGTAGCAGATGATGGCATCGTCAGTGTGTGGTTTCATGGCGAATCTTGTCCATTAGGCAAGGCCGACGAGTTGAGCTATGCCACTGCCGCCGCTATTGCTTGGCGTTTGGCTGATTATACAACAAACGACAGTGCAGTTGTTAATGGTGATGATGAGGCTTCCGATGAGGTAGCACGGACAGATCTTTTCGACCTAATAGGTATGGGATCGGTAGAGAATTTCCTGCCAGAACGCGATTGGGCGTTGAAGGTGGGGCGAGACCGTCTTCGCGTCCCTATTGGTCTTGATGATGAAGGGAAATCTGTTTATCTAGACCTTAAAGAATCGGCACAGGGCGGTATGGGGCCGCATGGATTATGTATTGGTGCTACAGGTTCTGGTAAATCCGAGTTGCTTCGTACATTGGTGGTTGGACTCATTGCTTCACACAGCCCTGAACAAGTAAACCTAGTATTGGTTGACTTTAAGGGCGGCGCAACGTTTTCAGGTATTTCTGGGGCGCCTCATGTGGCAGCAGTTATTACTAACCTCTCCGATGACGCTCTTGCCGTTGACCGAATGTATGCGGCTTTGGAAGGAGAACTGCGTCGCAGGCAGGAGGTTCTCCATGCGGCAGGCGGTTTTGCGAATATCGATGAGTATGTCAAAGCTCGCGCACGGGGACAGGTGGATACGGAGCGGTATCCCCATCTACCTGCTTTGGTCATTATCGTTGATGAGTTTTCTGAACTGTTGGCTGAGCGCCCAGATTTCGCTGATCTTTTCGTGCAGATTGGTCGTCTAGGTCGTTCTTTACATGTTCATTTATTACTTGCCTCACAGCGCATTGATTCGGGGAAAATACATGGCTTAGAGTCGCATTTGTCTTATCGTATTGCACTTAAGACATTCTCTGTTGTGGAGTCGCGATCCGTCATTGGGACACCGGATGCTTTTTATCTTCCCCAGACACCCGGCGCAGGTTATCTTCTTGATGGTTCCGAACAACTTCAGAAATTCCGTGCTTTTTATGTATCTGGGACGCATAAACATCGCCCGCAACGGCGAAAGAGAAATGCACGAGAGATTCTCACTGAAGAGGACAACAATCTTCAGATTTATGGTGCAGAACCAGTTGTAGACAATACATTTGGATGGTCTATTGAAACATCTAATCCACTTCCTTCAGATGTAGCAGATGCTACAGATGTTCCAGATGACAATTCCGAAGAACTCATTAAGAAGCACGGGGACGGATCTGAAGAACGCACGATTTTCCATGTCTTACTCGATAATTTTCCCGCTAATGTGCCGCGTGCCCATCAGGTATGGCTACCTCCACTTCCGCAGCATGCTAGTGCCAGTGAATGCGCAGAATTAGCCATTGGATCCGCTGTTGGGACAACAACAAATGAGTTATCGCATCGGGGAATTATTGGGTTGATTGATGTCCCGGCAGAACAAATGCGTAAATCTATGCGAGTGTCATTAGCTGGCCTTAATCATGCTCTTCTTGTTGGTACTACACAGACGGGAAAATCCCAGGCATTTGTCACTATTGCAAGTGCTTTAGCGCAGGAGAACTCTCCTCGCAATTTGAAAATTATGTTATCGATGCAGGTGGTGGCAGTCTTTCTAGTCTGCTCGGTCTTCCACAATGCGCATCTGTATGTTCACCGCAGGAAGAGGAAGTTCTGGAACGAACCTATGCCGAAATTGAGCAAGAACTGTTCAACCGCATGGAAGGTGCTCCTATTGATCAGCATATTGTCCTTTTCCTTGATGGTTGGGAATCCCTTATAGACAACAATATGGAGGTAGAAGAAAAGACCCGTCATCTTGTTCGAGAGGGATTGTCATACAACATTCACGTGGTTATTTCAGCATCTCGATGGAACAATTTGCGTGCTAACATACGCGATTCGCTCACTACCAGATGGGAGTTGCGTCTCGGAGACACAGGGGACTCCATAGCTGGACGAAAAAATGCTGAACAAGTTCCTGCTCTGCCTGGGCGCGGAATGACGGCAGGTGGTCTCCACTTCCTTTTCGCATTGCAGGATGAAGATGGATTGCGTGCTATTGCTCAACAATGGTCTCAGGAAGAACCTGTTAAACCACTGTTACTGTTGCCGCGTAGCGTGTCTACTACACAGTTGGGTCCTGTCACGGCATCAAGCAAGCATGGGTATCGAATTCCGCTGGGTATTGAGGGTAATACTTTAGGAGAGTTCGCTATTGATACTGGTATCGAAGAAAACATTCTTGTTATTGGTGACAGCAGTGGTAAATCGACATTGCTTCGCAATATGATCCACCGTATTTCCGAGGGCATTCCGCCGTCCGATGCCAAATTACTAGTTATTGATTATCGCCGTCAGCTACTAGGGGAGTGCCCTGCAACGCATTTAGCGGGATACGCCTCCACTAAACAAGATGTGCAGGAATTCATTTCACAACTAGTACCGTTGCTTGAATCGCGTATGCCTGCTGGCGTAGACGATCCACAGACTTTACGCGACCGTAGTTGGTGGAAAGGACCGGATATTTTCCTTGTTGTGGATGATTATGACTTGGTTGCTACTAGTTCTGGCAATCCTCTACAGGGACTTCTCGAACTGCTGCCGTATGGTCGCGATATAGGGCTACATATGGTGGTTGCTCGTCGTTGTACAGGTTTTTCACGAACGTCTTTTGAACCTATTATGGCTCGACTACGCGAATTACACCCCACTATTTTCCTCATGAGTGGAACTGCAGAAGAAGGGATTATTGCAGGTGGGCGTAAGGCTCGTTCACTGTCGAAAGGGCGTGCTGACGTTATTAGCAACCAAGGTACTCATCAGGTTGTACAGTTTGCTCATCATGTCGGGGAGGAGAAGACGGAATGACAACATTGACGGGTGTCTGGGGCAATGTCGTCGTCCGTAATAACGAACTTGTCCCTTTTAATACGGACAAATTTATGGACGCGATCAATATTGATCGCGGTTATTCTCCTCTGTACGAGTATTTTCCCGATCCTATTGATGAAGATCATCTCATTGTTGCTCCTAGTAGCTGGGGAATGCCCCGAAGGCGTGCTTTAGCACGTCTCTGCCAACAGGAGGGAATGGTTTATCCAGCTTGGCAGATAGCTACAGAATGGGTGAAAATTGATGCGGCAGAGTGCCCACCTGCTTATTTATTGGTTATTGAGTGCACCAAGCTTACCGTGACATTCACTTTGGTACGTGCAAGTACACAGGAATGTATTTTTACGGATTTCAATCCGGGAATGGGGTATGCGCCGGTAGTAGAAAAGCATGAGCTTGATCCGCAAGGACAGGCTATTGAGTGGGCTCGTTTAATTGCGTCATCAGCTCGTTTGATACTGCAGGATATTCACACTAGTTGTGATGTTGTTGTGCTGACGGGATCCTCTGGCATAGAGACCGATATATGTGAGCTTGTGTGTGAAACCTTACGAGCTGCGGGTGTGATGTCCTATCGCATTAGCCCGAATGATATGCATGTTATTTACCAGGAGCGTGAGTGGCGGGCCTCGGCGGAGCATCAACGGGATATCGTGAAGGCACGTGAGGCAGCGTTACGTAAGAAACGTTTTCATAAGCCTACCCGTGCTGAGGTCACTGTTGTTTCCATGATTGTGATAGCAATGCTCACTATTGTCCTTGCTGGTGTTTTCGGGACGGAAAAACGTCCGGAGGGAGAAACTGTTAGAGCTGCCCATCACAGCGTTCGTACTGTGGAGTCTACGCAGGCACTGACATTTCCAGGGGGAGTATTAGCGCTTCCCAATTCGTGGATGGTGTCGGCAGATTCTCCCTCAGTGGTGGATCTAAAAACGAAAGAGCAGTGGAAAACTATTATTGCTCCTATTAATGAACCAGATCTTCGCATGTTGTTGACGCTTAAGCAGGATCCGGAGCATCATTTGCGCGCTGTTTTGCGTCGTGAATTATCTGATTCTAGTTCTGAAATTAGGACATGGGAGAGTACCTATACGTGGCCTCGTAATGGGTGGATGCCAGAATTAGCGTTAAGTTATCGAGAAATCACAGGTGATATATCTCGAGCTGACTGGGTAGTTTTTTACACGGATCGTTATGCATATTCATTAGCGTGTCAGTACCGCGTGAGAGAGGGAATGACAGAGAGTAAAGCCCATGCTCTTTGTCAGGGCATTCTCAATGGAATTCGAGTTTCTTAAACTTTTTTCAAACTGATGGAACCCTGCGTATGTCTATGCCGTCATACTAAGCGACAACATAGTCACAGGCATATGCGTCTATGGCTAAGAAATCAGTTTTACAGTTGAAGGAGTGAGCATGGCAGCTCTTAATACGCAGACCGACACTATGGCGTCTGCTGCCAATCATGTTGTTGATATTGCCCAGCAGGTTCAGCAGGAAATGAATGGTCTCCAAATGCGTTTGGGATCTCTTGACGCAGCGTGGCAGGGTTCAGCGAAGATGGCTTTTGATCAGCTTATGGTGCGTTGGCAGGATTCCGGTCGGCGTCTCAATGAATCGCCTAATAGTATTGCCGAAACGATCCGTGCCAATAGTGCTGCTTACCAAGCTGCTCAGGATGATCACCTGGCTCAAATCAATAGCCTCAATATCTAAAGGAAATGAAAATGGATACTATTCGCTACGACTTTGCTTCCATCGAGGGCAGCCGCATGGACATTGCTCAGTCTGCTGCTCGCCTTAACAATGCACTCGATGAACTTAAATCCTATCTTGCCCCACTAGTGGCTACGTGGGAGGGTGAGGCTGCTGATGCCTACCAGGTGCAGCAGCAAAGATGGAATCGCGCCCAGGAAGATCTTAACCAGGTGCTTGATCGTATTGGTGTCGTTGTCGGGCAGGGTAACGACGCGATGAATGATACCAACCATCGGGCTGCCGCATCATGGCAGTAATCTGTGCCTATTAGTGGTTTCGTAGAGACGTTGTAAAAATTTCGTAGAGACTCCGCTGCAGAGACTTCGCTTCGGTGATGGAACTGATACGCGGAGTCTCTACGATTTTCTTCATATCGTATGGGCTGGTAGCATTGATCGACGGTATTCGTCTATATTCACTTTTCTTATGAACTATAAGAAGCGTAAGAGAGTGGCATAAAGATCATGACAGGTCTCAACCGGCCGCTGTCTATGGTCTTATGAATTACCGTGTGGCCGGCAGTTCGAAGAGACGAGGAAGTCGCTTTGTCTACTTATGCACCTAAGGCCGGTGACGTTGACCGTAAATGGTATGTCATCGATGCCACTGATGTGGTGTTGGGCCGTCTAGCTGTCCAAACCGCAAATCTACTCCGTGGGAAGAACAAGCCCACCTATGCCCCCAACGTCGACGGCGGCGACTTTGTCGTCATCATCAACGCTGAAAAGATCGCTGTTTCCGCTAATAAGCGCGACAAGGTCAAGCTGTACCGCCATTCCGGTTACCCGGGTGGTCTCCGTGCTGACGCACTGGGCGATATGTTGGATAACAATCCTGCCTATGTTATTGAGAAGGCTGTGAAGGGTATGCTCCCTCACAACTCTCTCGGCCGTCAGATGGTAAAGAAGCTCAAGGTCTATGCTGGCTCCGAGCATCCCCACACTGCCCAGCAGCCCGTTCCCTACGAGATTAAGCAGGTGGCACAGTAATGTCTGAAGAGAACATCAATAACGAAGTCATCGAAGAAGACGTTGTTATCGACGCTGCTTCCCAGGAAGTCGCAGAAGATCTCACTGCTGATATCAACGTTGGCGACATTGAAGCAGAAGTTGTTTCCGCCGGTGTTTCTGGTCCGGTTCAGACTGTGGGCCGTCGCAAGGAAGCTGTTGTGCGAGTCCGCATGGTTCCCGGTTCCGGCAAGTTTGTCTTGAATGGCCGTAGCCTTGAGAATTACTTCCCCAACAAGGTTCACCAGCAGCTCGTAAAGTCTCCACTGGTTCTTGTTGAGCGCGAAGAGCAGTTTGATATTCAGGCTAACCTTAAGGGCGGTGGCCCTTCTGGTCAGGCTGGCGCATTGCGTCTGGCTATTGCTCGCGCATTGAATGCTGCTAATCCGGAGGATCGTTCAGCTTTGAAGAAGGCTGGATTCCTTACTCGCGATTCCCGTGCTGTTGAGCGTAAGAAGGCTGGTCTACACAAGGCCCGTCGTGCTCCGCAGTACTCCAAGCGTTAATCGTTATATGCTTGTGTGGAATGCCCCGACCTTAGTGTCGGGGTATTCCTGTATTTGTTGTTTTCTTTATGGTCTCTTAGGGCTCATTCAGTAGACAGAGTAGTATGAACGGTTACTGAGTAATTTCGCATAATAGTTTTTGCATGGCAGTGAGTGACATTTTGTCTCTTTACGGTCTTGCTATCCATATATATATAAGGAACGCACTACTATGGCACGACTTTTCGGTACTGATGGCGTTCGTGGTCTCGCGAATGACACTCTTTCTCCGCATCTTGCGCTTCAATTGGGGGCTGCAGCAGCGGAGGTACTGGCAGCTCATGCTATGAATGGTACGGATCATCCTCATGTTGTTGTGGGGCGCGATCCGCGTGTCTCGGGGGAGATGCTGGAAGCAGCTTTGGCCGCCGGTATCTCTAGTAGGGGCGTTGATGTTGATCTTCTGGGGGTGCTTCCTACTCCTGCCGTGGCTTTTGAAACAGCACGGCGTCATGCTGCTTTTGGGGTTATGATTTCTGCTTCTCATAACCCAATGCCAGATAATGGTATTAAGTTTTTTGCAGCAGGTGGGCAGAAACTTGATGATGCCGTAGAAGATGAGATTGAGGTGCGTTTAGGTCACGAAAGTGGCTTGCCTCCTACCGGAAGCGCGGTAGGGCGTATTAATCATGCGCAAAGCGAAGCGCATGAGGCGTATGTACAGCATTTATTGTCGACGCGTACACGTGATCTAGCAGGTCTTAAGGTTGTTGTTGATGCTGCTAATGGTGCTGCCTCACAGGTAGCTCCAGAGGTGTATGAGCGGGCTGGTGCGACAGTTGTTGCTCTTCATAATCATCCTAATGGGCTGAATATTAACGATAAGTGTGGCTCTACGCATATAGAGAGTCTGCGTGAGGCTGTCCTGGAGTATGGTGCTGATCTTGGGTTAGCACATGATGGTGATGCGGATCGGTGTCTGGCTATTGATGCGGCGGGCAATCTGGTTGATGGCGATCAGATCATGGCGATTTTAGCTATTGGTCTGAAAGAACGTAATGAATTAGCGGGGAATACTTTAGTTGCGACGGTTATGTCGAATCTGGGTCTTCATCATGCAATGAAAAAGCAGGGAATTGCCGTGCGATGCACGGCGGTGGGGGATCGCTATGTACTGGAGGATTTGCGTGCGGGTGGTTTTAGTCTGGGTGGTGAACAGTCTGGTCATATTGTGCTACCCGCTTATGCCACAACGGGGGATGGTGTGTTGACGGGTCTACAGCTCATGGATCGCATGGTGGCGACGGGGCAGAGTTTGTCTGAGTTAGCGGGGGTTGTGACGGTATTACCACAAGTGCTTATTAATGTTGCAGTATCTGATCGTGATGCGGTGGCGAAGGATCCTGCGGTAGTGTCTGCCACGGAAGTTGCGCAGAGTGATCTGGGGGAGAGTGGACGAGTTCTGCTGAGGGCGTCGGGTACTGAACAGCTAGTGCGCGTTATGGTTGAGGCAGAAACTGAGGAGCATGCTCAACACGTCGCACAACATCTCGCTGAGGTTGTGGGTTCCGTGTAGCGTATGAACATTATGAGGAAGGCGACACCACGCGGGTATGTGGTGTCGCCTTCAGTATATTGAGGGGTATTTATGTTTTTTCTGGGCTGAGGGAACCTCCCAGTATTTCGCGTCGTCATATTACTAGGAACACGAATTCGTGTCGTGTATTCACGAACTTATAGTCATGATCTTGTAGTCATGACCTTATATCTACGACGAAGTGGAAGATAATGCCTGACGAAGTTTATATTGATCCACCAGCATTAAGAGGGATTGGTGACCGTCTTTTTGATGGACAGTCTCAATGTAAGTGTGCACTTGATGGGCAACAGGCTGTAAGTAGCGGTATGTTCGGTGCTCGTCGGTCTAGTAGTGCTCAGGCATTTGCTCAGTGGTATCACGAAGAAGCTGAAAAGGATGATCTCTTAGTTCAACAAACGTCTGATCATGCGGAGCATTTAGTGTCTGATGCCAAGACTTTTGATGAGCAAAATGAGCGTAATAGGGATGTTTTCCGGACGGTGGAGGGCTAACTCATGGATCAAACTTTTGTTTACGGAGCGGCTGTCCTTTCTATCCACAGTGCTATCGCGTGTGCTCTCGCCGAGCAGAATCTAAAATTTGTGGAATTTCCTCCTGCACTCGCTATTTCATTATTGAAACCGAGCTCACTACGTGCAGAAAAATTGTTGGCGAGTAATTTTCTGGAGTTTCATCCTGAGCAAGTAAATAGTTTTCTCGATGATATACAAAATAAGCAGCTTGCTTTAACTAATCTTGGATCTGTCCTCCAGGATTGCACGTCTTCCACTACATCCGTGTGGAAGGGAAAAGCAGCTGATGCGGCACGGCATACTCTCTCAAAAACAGAAAAAGACGTTGAAGCGAAGGCACATATCTACGAAATCGCTTCTCACAATGTCAGCATGGGGCTAAAAGTCACTACGCAGATGATAGTTTTTGCGCAGGGGCAGGCTTGGGCTGCTGTCGCAACGAAGCGCCCTATAGGGATTGATCATCTGCTGCGGGGGTTTGGGGATGCTCTTGTTGCAATGGGATCTGACGGTGTCAGTAGTGTCGTCGGCACTGCTATGGGTAAAAGTAAATCCGCAAAGTATGGTCTTTCCTTCAATCCCGTTGGTGCAATTTTCGGATTAGTGGATGGTGTTCGGGCTGGTTCCGGAGAATTCACTAAAGCTGTTAAAGATATGCAGCGTTCAACTCAAATTAGTTCTAATGTTTTGGACGCTTTATGCAACCTAGTTGAGAATGCAGAAAATGAACTTGACCGTATTTGGTCAATTGTTGTTTCAAAAACAGTATCGGGAGAAAAGATTTCTCCTACATTTACGCATAAGTTGAAACCAATTGAGGTTAAAGGAGTTGAAGGAGGTAAGTCTTCTCAGGATAAGTCTATTAAATGCCATCCCAATCCCCCTAAGAAAGAACTAAAACCGAAAACTGAGAATCAGCGGCGTGAAAAGAAACCACCTGTCACGTCAACACCGGTTCTGACAGGGGGAGGCGCTGGAGGAACTAGTGGTTCTGCTACTTCCACCTTTACTCGCCCGGAAGATATAGGACGCAATTATGCCCCGCATCCGCCTATCTCTCCTGCTCCAAAGAATGTGAATGGAGATCCTGGGCGTACTCCACCATACAATTCTCCCCAACCTGATGATGCGGAACAGCCTTATCCGAGAGGTGACGAAGCTGCCGTTATAGAGCATATTGTGCACGATGGGGCGCGCACAGCAGCCAGAATCCATCATGATCTCTGGTCCACTTTTATCCATGATCTCGAAGGCAGTATTCAATCCACCGATTCTTCCGAGCATTATCCTCCGCAACAACAGAGCCCTAGTGTTGTTGACAATAGGGAGAATATTGTTGATGTGCCTGTCGATAATCATCCACAGCACCAGGAAAATCCTCTCCCGGATAATAAAACAACTGTAGGCAGTAGAAGTGTCAGTAATGGAAATCCAAGCTGGTCTCTACGAATTGAAGGTGGAGTTGGAGTAGAGGTTTCAGTAGAAAACCATCACGCCGCCACTATAGAAATGAGTGTTGACAGTACCGGCGATACTAATACGCATGATGGTGATAGTGGTAGTCACCATCATGATGGTTCTAGTACGGATAGTTCTGGCAATGATTCAGACAAGCACAGTACTGTTGGGGATCATCCCGGTGAGAATAAAGCTACTGACGGAAATCAGAATGGTGATAGTTCCGGCAACACTGATAAAGACAGCACTGATAAAGGTAGTACTGATAAGGACGGCACCAGTAAGGATGGTGCCGATAAAACTAAAACGGTGAAGGCTAATTGTGAGGCTTCTCAGCATGATCCGTCCAATCATGTAAAGAGTGAGCACAATAGTAGTGAGGCGTCACAAACTGCTCACGCTACTGGTAAAAATGAAGTATCTCACGCAAAAGGGGATACCCATACGGGGAAACCGTCCACACCGTCTTCCTCTGACAAAGGTGCTTCTAGTAGTAAGAACAGCTATACCAATGTGGCAGTGAAAGATAATATTTACGCGCATGCGGTGGTCACGGATGAACCATCAGTAAAATCTGCGCCGCCGAAAACGCCACCATCATCTGACTCGCATTTTAAAAAGACAAGTTCAGGGCATGATGATCTCTCTAAAGCTGGGATGTGGTGAGAATGTCTATTTTTGAGCAGCAGCCAAAACGTAAAGTCCATAATTATGACGAGGAAGAGATAGAGGAATATTTCTCTCAATACGATGAGGAAGAGCCTCGTGAGTTAACAGATGACGAGGCAGAAACAATTTTTGATTCTCTGCATACGTTTAAGAAATTAGCTCAGGCTGGCTATATCGAGCTTGAGCCAGAAACATTAAAAATGCTCGATAAGCTCTGAAGAAATAGTAGATAACGTACTCTGTAGAATCCGTTGTCTAGATCAATAAAAAATAACCCCTAGGACGTGGTGGAACTTTTGGAAAGTAGCCGCCACGTCCTAGGGGTATAAAATTTATCGGTGAAGACCGGCAAAGAGATGCTTTGATTCTTTTGACGCAATTTCTGCTTCGGCATGTTGACGCCGTGTCAGTACTACCTCTGTTCCCGCGATTTCTGATTCTAGGGATGCAAAATCCTCATAATCGTCATCACCTGAAAGTTGGTACCATAGGTAGCCTGTTATAAGGCTAAGCTGCGCACGTAACGGCTTCTTGTCGTTCGTTTCAGAAAGCCCAAAACGTTCCAGTATGTTATTTCCCGCCATGCCCATGCGAGTACAACCAGGTACTTTTCGCATAACAACAGGGGCACCCCAGGAATTAGCAAAATCTTTTGATATGTCCGCCGATAGCCCTGCCGAATATCCTGGACAAATGATGAGTGCCGGGGCAGTGGCATGTGGTGTGTAGTCCAGTGGGGAAGGAGACGAATCTGTCGGGTAAGCAGCAACTACTCCTTTGAGAGAGAGTTTTTGAGAAGCTGTCTCCGCAACAACTGCGCCGCCTAAACCATGGCCAAGCAATGCTATTGCGTCGTCGGATAATTGTGCAGCGCCATTGCCTAACTGCATGGTGGGCAGTGATTTTATGAGATCTGTAAGTTGCTCAGATAAATCACCTGCATCATTAAGAGCAGTATTAGCTAGTTTGGGTACTATGCAGGCCATACCCCACGATGCTAAATGCCGAGCTATCTCATAATAGGATCGTGCAGGTGTTAGCCAATCAGGAATAATAATGACGGTAGGTACAGGAGTGCGACCAGTGGGAGCAAAAACCACACCTTCAAGGGAGGCATCCGCCAAGTCACCTCGCATCACACGTCGAGGACCTATATAGGAGAGATCAGAAACACGTTTCTTTAATTTCGTAGCCACGTGTTTAAGCCTAATCAATAACACTCGTATAGACATGGAAAGTTCATGGGAAACGTGCCACAGAAATCTGTGAAACACTACTGTGACAGTAAAAAGAGTGAACAACAGTACGACTCAAAGAGACTCTAGGGACTCTAAACAAGTAGGGTATAAGCTATGTGTGGAATCGTTGGATACGTAGGTACTCCTGGTCAGTCTAAGCCTGCCCTTGGTGTTGTTATTGACGCATTACGGCGTATGGAATATCGCGGCTACGACTCTGCTGGTATTGCTCTTCTCGATGGCTCCGGTGGCATGGCTGTGGAGAAGAAAGCTGGCAAACTCGACAATTTAGTTGCCACAGTAGAGTCTGCTGGTTTAGAAAATTATCCTGCCACTACAGGAATTGGCCATACTCGGTGGGCTACGCATGGCCGCCCCACAGACATTAACGCGCATCCGCATGTGGATCAGCTGGGCAAAATAGCGGTGGTGCATAATGGCATCATTGAAAACTTCGCCCCGCTCCGTGCTGAACTTGAAGCCCAAGGTGTGGAGTTCACCTCAGAAACAGACACGGAAACTGTTACTCATTTACTTCATGCCGAATACTACGGTGAAGGCCCCAATGCGGGTAATTTCACGGCCTCTGTCATGGCTGTTATTAACAGGTTAGAGGGCGCTTTTACCCTTGTCATTGCGCATGCTGACCACCCCGATATGCTTATGGCGTGTCGCCGTAGTACCCCTCTCGTTATTGGAGTGGGCGAACATCAGATGTTCCTGGGGTCTGATGTTGCCGCATTTATTGAACATACGCGGGAAGCTGTTGAGCTGGGGCAAGACAATGTTGTCACGATCACTGCCGATGGCTACACCATCACTGATTTCGAGGGGAATCCCGTTGAGGGGCGTCCTTTTACTATCGATTGGGATCTTGAAGCTGCGGAAAAGTGCGGCTACGACTACTTCATGCTGAAGGAGATCGCGGAACAGCCACAGGCCCTCGCTGACACGTTACGTGGACATTTTGTTGATGGGCGAATTGTTCTTGATGAGCGTCGTCTTTCTGACGAAGATCTACGGCAGATCGAAAAAATCTTTGTGGTAGCGTGTGGATCTGCTTATCACTCGGGTTTGCTGGCTAAATACGCTATCGAACATTGGACACGTGTTCCTGTTGAAATTGAGCTTGCTTCTGAATTCCGCTACCGTGACCCCGTCCTTGGACCTAATACGTTGGTAGTAGCTATTTCTCAGTCTGGTGAGACTGCAGATACTTTGGAGGCAGTGCGCCATGCGCGTAGCCAAAAAGCACGCGTGCTTGCCGTATGTAATACCAATGGGGCACAAATTCCGCGTGAATCTGATGCCGTACTCTATACCCACGCAGGTCCCGAAATTGCTGTTGCCTCCACGAAAGCTTTCCTTGCACAGGTTATTGCTAACTATCTAGTTGGTTTGGCGTTAGCCCAAGCGCGCGGTACGAAGTATCCGGATGAGGTTGCTGTCATTTACCGTGAACTGGAGGCAATGGCAGAGAAGGTAGAACGTGTCCTGGATCAGACGGATGACATTCGAAGCATCGGACGCCAGTTTGCCGGCAGTAACACTCTTCTTTTCATCGGCCGTAATGTTGGTTACCCAGTAGCGTTGGAAGGCGCTCTTAAACTTAAAGAGCTTGCGTATATTCACGCGGAAGGTTTCGCGGCCGGCGAGCTTAAACATGGCCCTATTGCTCTTATTGATGAGGGTATGCCGGTTGTTGTTATTATGCCGTCGCCGAAAGGTCGCGCAGTGCTGCATTCCAAGATGATTTCTAATGTCAAAGAAGTGCAGGCTCGCGGCGCCACGACTATCGTCATCGCTGAAGACAATGATGAAGCTGTGGTGCCTTTCGCCGACTACATTATTCGCGTTCCAGAATGTTCCAGTTTGCTACAGCCACTCGTCTCCACGGTGCCGTTGCAAATTATGGCTGCGGAGATCGCTACCCAGCGGGGATACGATGTAGATAAGCCACGTAACCTTGCTAAGTCTGTCACTGTCGAATAGGTCATCGGATCTCAGAATTGTCGGGACGAATCGTACTAGACAGTGCTAGATAGTGTCAGGCAGGGCTAGACAATTCTAGACAGTTGAACGATGTCGAAGAAGGGTTGTTAATGCGTCGTTGGATCGCGGGGCTAGAGCCTAAGGCTCTTCCTTTTGCCCTCGTGTGTAATATCCTCACTTTGCTGATGGGGGTATCAATTGCGACAGTGCTAGTGGCGCGCGCTCAGGAAACGACGAACGGTAATGCCGGTTCTATTCCCATCATCAGTGCGGTGTGTTTTGTCGCTATCGTGGTAGTGCTCTGGTATCTCAGTAAAGGCCGTTTGTGGGCACGTCTTGTTATAAGTGTGCTCAGTTTTATCGCTATAGTGTTTAGCCTTATTGTGACGTCTACGTCAATGGGGTTCGAGGGCACTATTATCCGACTTTTTGAAGTAATGCTGATCTTTGCCTCATTGGGACTGTCATTCTTATGGATACCTCTGCCAGAGAGAGAACAGTAATGCACGTCTATACTGCCGACAGTATTCGCGCTGCTGAAGCGCCACTTCTTACTTCTCTTCCAGAAGGCGAGCTGATGCGACGAGCCTCTTACGGATTAGCTCTCCACGCGGTGAAAGAAATCCGTCGGATAAAGGGGAACGTGTACGGAAGCCATGTTGTTCTTATCGTTGGGGCGGGTAACAACGGTGGCGACACACTCTGGGCAGGAACCTATTTACGCCGTAAAGGAGCTGCTGTCACAGCTATTCTTCTGAATCCCGAGCGTACTCATAAGGCGGGTTTAACGGCATTCCGTGCGGCATACGGGAATGTCATCTCTTTCTCCGATACGGCGGTATCGGGCAATGTCGAGAACGCTGATCTTGTCAGTGCTATCAAAACGGCTGATCTGGCATTGGAAGGTATTGTCGGCATTGGCGGGCATGGCCCGTTGCGAGAATCCGCGGCAGCCATTATTAATGCGCTGGAAGAGGCATCTGTGCCGATTATGTCTGTGGACATTCCCGCCGGTATTGATCCAGATACGGGAGTGCGTCACCACCCACATGTTCACCCCATGGCCACAGTGACCTTTGGGGCATTGAAGCCTTGCCGTATCCTTGCTGGCCCTTACTGTGGACGCGTCTCCCTAGTCGATATTGGTTTGGATCTTAACGCGGAAACCCCTGCTATGCAGGTACTGTCTGACGAAGATGTAGCAGCGCAGTGGCCCATTCCTGGTTCCACTGACAATAAGTACACCACCGGTGTGGTAGGGATATGCGCTGGTTCTCACAAATATCCGGGGGCAGCTCTCTTATCGGTGGCGGGTGCAACACATGCTAGCTCCGCTATGGTGCGGTACGCCGGTTCTGCTACGGATCTTGTCCTCTTCCATCAACCAGACACAATTTGCGTCACTTCACCAAAACATGCGGGGCACGTCAACGCGTGGGCAGTTGGACCCGGGATAGGAACTGATGAGAAGGCCTATAAACGGCTGCGGTGGATCTTGAAACAGGATGTCCCTGTTGTTGTAGATGCCGATGCTATTACGCTTATTTCTCGTTTTCCCGAGCTCATGGACTACCGGCCAGAGGGCGCTGCTACTCTCGTCACCCCGCATACTGGTGAGTTCCTACGGTTATGCAGTGCCTATTCGGCTGCCTCACAGTATCTGCTCCCACAGTCAACAACCGATATAGAGCAGATGGGGTGTTCTGCTGCGGTGACGGCATGTCGAGAAGCTTGGAAAAACCAAGGGATTAACCTCAGTATTCTTTTAAAGGGGAGAGCAACATATATTGCTGGCAGCGAAGGTATCTATGCGGAGGATACCGGCTCTTCCTGGGCAGCTACTCCGGGTAGTGGGGATGTCCTGACGGGTATTGTAGGGGCTCTTGTCGCACATGGAGCAGTGGCGGGACGGTCTGTAGAAGAATCTGCAGCAATGGCCGTTCGAGTACATTCTCGCGCTGCACTATTAGCCTCTTTAGGAGCTTCTTTCGGTGAGTCTGCAGGTAAGACTTGGCCTGCAGATGGGGCCAGACGATTTCTGTCTGACACTGATACGGCAGGGAGAGGGGCTCCCGTGACAGCCTCAGAGATTTCCCAGTCGATATCGGCGGCAATACGTGATGTGCGAAACGGGACGCTATAGAAAACCAGCGGGATGTTATAGAGAACGGTGTAGAGAGCTGGCAGAGGGCTAGTAGAGGGCAGATGGAGAAGTGTGAAAAGGCTTTTCACTAGCGTAATGTTTCGTCGTATACATGTACAGTGATGTGTTCGCGATAGAGTGGAAAGATGAGCACGTCCGAATGGATACTTAATGGTTTCATCGTATAAGAGACTAGGATAAGGCCGTGACTTTATACACAGGTGAGACCACTCTCGCCCCTTCATCCCAACTATTTGCCACTATCAATCTTGACGCTATTGCCCACAATGTTGGCGTCATGCAACGATTTGCGGGCGATACGCAACTGATGGCAGTGGTAAAAGCAGACGCCTATGGACATGGCGCCATCGAGGTATCGAAAACAGCTCTAGATGCCGGAGCGGTGGAGCTTGGCTGCGCCACCTTTGAAGAAGCAATGCAGCTGCGGAATGCGGGCATTGTAGATGCCCCTATTCTCTTTTGGCTGTGGGGGCAGGCCACTCCTATAGCGGAAGCATTACGCGCTAATCTTATGATCGCCATCGCTACTGAATGGCAGCTTGATGCAGTGCTGAATGCTGTCAAAGAAACTGGTATTAGTGCTTGCGTTACCGTCAAACTTGACACTGGTATGGGGCGATCTGGTTTTACTAGCCAGCAGTGGCACCATATGCTGCCCCGTTTCTGCGAGGCAGAAGCAAGTGGCATGGTGCATGTGCGTGGATTAATGGCGCACTTTTCCAGCGCGGATGAGCTCGGTAATCCGATAACGGATCGGCAGGCTGATAATCTCCGCGCCGCTATTGACCAGGGGCGTCGCGCCGGGCTGCATCTTGACCATAACCATCACGCTAATACTGCGGCTCTTCTTACCCATGGGGGAATGGGGTTTGAGCTGGCCCGCCCCGGACTTGGTATTTATGGTATTTCTCCCATGCCAGAGCTAGGAGATATTGACCTAGTCCCAGCGTTTACGTGGTCTGCGTCTGTTGCTCTTACTAAGCCTTTTTCGGCAGGTGCGGGTGTTTCCTATAACCACAGTTGGCATGCGCCTGTCGATACTGTAACGGCTATTGTGCCGTGTGGGTATGCAGATGGTATTAATCGCCGTCTTACTAACAAACTTGAGGTCACGATTAACGGTAAGCGCTTCCCGGAAGTGGGGCGCGTTTCCATGGATCAGATTGTTGTTAATCTGGGCCCTGATGGTGGAGGAGTATCGCCAGGGGATGAAGCATTTCTCTTCGGTGATGGTAGTCGTGGTGAATTAACAGCACTGGATTGGGCTAATCTTATTGGCACCATCCCCTATGAAGTGCTCTGCTGGGTTGGTGGACGCACTACTCGCCGCTATGAGCATCGCCCGGTGGCCAGCACAAACGTGACGAGTGAGGATACTGCTCCGGCTGGTCCCGCTGGTCTACGGAAGTTGTCTACGGTGGATGACACTCTTCAGCTTGGCCGTGAATTGGCTGCACAATTGCGGGCGGGGGATGTTGTTGTCCTCGATGGTGCATTAGGTGTGGGGAAGACAGTATTAGCCCGCGGTATTGCCCAAGGATTGGGGGTGCAAGGTCGTGTGACGTCCCCAACGTTTGTTATTGCGCGAAGCCATCGGCCAGGTACTCCGGGTGGCGTTGGAATGGTACATGTCGATGCCTACCGTCTCCTTGATGGGATCCAGGATGATCCACGGGCGGGTGACGTGCTGCTCGGTGAACTTGATGCGCTGGATCTTGATACTGAACTTACTGATTCTGTTGTTGTCGTGGAATGGGGCGGCGGAGTGGTGGAACGTCTAGTGGAGCGTTGCCTCGTGGTGACGTTGGTGCGTTCCCCCGGATCCGATCAACGTCATGCTACATGGCGGTGGGTTGATGACCCATACCGTGAACTTCCCTAGGAAGGATATCCTCTATGTTGGTTTTCGCCCTTGATACGTCTACACCTGCAGTTACGGCGGGTTTAGTGTCCGTAGAGGAAGGGAAAATCCCTACTACGGTAGCGCGTCGTGTCACTATTAATGCTAAAGCGCATTGTGAGCTTCTCACCCCGCATGTTGTGGAGTGCTGTGCTGATGCACAGACAGAACTTTCTGATGTGGATGCCATTGTGGCTGGTACTGGTCCAGGACCTTTTACTGGTTTGCGTGTAGGACTAGCAACTGCGGCTGCGCTTGGTGATGCTCTGCATATCCCTGTTTACGGAGTGTGTAGCCTAGACGCTATTGCAGTTAGTGCATGGGATGAGATTCAACATGCTGATTTTGCTGCCCGCACACACCAAGATGAGCGTATTCTCGCCGCGCAACAGCTTTTAGTAGTGACAGACGCGCGGCGCCGTGAAGCTTACTGGGCTACCTATTCCATGCAGGGAATACATGCAAATGCGGAAACTGATCATGCGTGTGAGTGGGCAGTCCCGGCGCGGCTCGATGGTCCATCGGTAGCAAAACCGGACGATATTTCTACGATGCTCGTTGCCTGCGTGGCGGGAACACGAAAGTATTGGAACCAGTTCCAGTGCCCGCATGTTGATGTGGAATACCCCGACCCGGCTGCTTTAGTAACAGTTGCCCGGGACCGTATTCTCACTGGGGCGGAAACAGAGCCGCTACAGCCCCTCTATCTGCGTCGTCCAGATGCGGTACCGCCGCGTCCGCGTCCCGTGTCGGCTGCTATTACCGGTTTAGGAAACAACGCACACTGATGTCTTCTTGCAGCTGTCTTTGCCGTATTGGCCCACTGTATTTGGCGGATGCGCCTGCCTGTGCAGAGCTAGAAGCTGATGTTTTCGCTGCGGAAAGTCCCTGGAGTGAGCAATCTTTTCGGGAAGAAATTGCGCAGCCGGCAAATCACTATATAGCGCTTCGCACTACTACCGACGACAGTGTTGCCAGTGACAGTGTTGCTGGGGGTGTGTCTTTTGAGTCGGGGCAGCTTGTTGGTTTCGCGGGATGTGGTCAGCGCGGCATATCGGAAGATGATGCCGAGTATGAAATTCTGACGATTGCCGTCACCCCAGCTTTACAGAGGCATGGGTGGGGACGGGCACTTTTGTCAGCTGTTCTTGCCGGTACTGAACAGGGAACTGTGTTTTTAGAAGTTCGAACAGACAATAGTCGAGCGATTAATTTATATAAATCTTGTGGTTTTGAAGAAATAGGGATTCGTCGGAAGTATTACCAGCCCAGTGGAGCCGATGCGCTAGTGATGCGCCGACTCCCACTACAGCGTGCGGCCTGATCATACTGCGATCTTAGTAAGAATCTTAGCGTGGAGATCTTATTGTGGAAGGAATAGAAGGAGCTATGAATACAGTAATGAATAACGCTAGCGCTACTACTTCTCATACTCGTATGCAGGATCGTGAGGCGACGATCCCGCAGTGGGCTCCGGGCGATTCCTTCACCGTGCTGGGGATAGAGAGCTCCTGTGATGAGACCGGCGTGGGTATCACTCGCGTCACCATACAGGATGATGGGTCTCCGCAGGTGGAGCTCATTGCGGATCAGGTGGCGTCTTCGATGGAGGAACATCGTCGTTTTGGCGGTGTTGTGCCGGAGATTGCTTCGCGCGCTCATCTAGAAGCTATAGTTCCCATAATGCATGCAGCACTTGCAGAAGCAGGTATTGAGAAGCCAGATATGGTGGCGGCAACTGTGGGGCCAGGTTTGGCCGGTGCACTGCTTGTGGGGGCGGCTGCAGCTAAGGCCTATGCAGCGGGGTGGGGAGTCCCGTTCTATGGGGTTAACCATTTAGCGGGGCACATTGCGGTGGATGCGCTGCACCACGGTGATGTACAGAATGCGATCGCATTACTGGTGTCGGGTGGTCATACACAACTGCTGCGAGTACGTAGCCTCTATGAACCTATGGAGGAAATGGGGACAACGGTGGATGATGCCGCCGGCGAGGCCTATGACAAGGTAGCTCGTCTGCTGGGTTTGGGGTATCCGGGTGGTCCGCTTATTGACGCATTGGCGAAAGAGGGGAATCCGCGGGCTATTGCTTTTCCGCGAGGTATGATGCGGCAGCAGGATAACCGCTATGATTTCTCGTTTTCAGGGTTGAAGACGGCTGTGGCACGGCATGTGGAAACGATGGAGGCGGCGGGGGAGACTGTGGATGTGGCTGACCTGTGTGCAAGTTTCCAGGAAGCGGTGGCAGATGTGTTAACTGCCAAGGCGCTGCGTGCATGTCAGGATACGGGTTCCCATACCCTCATTATGGGTGGTGGCGTGACCTCTAATTCCCGGCTGCGGGCATTAGCTGCGGAGCGCTGTGAGAAAGCTGGTATTAAGTTGCGTGTCCCCAGTCCGCATTACTGCACGGATAATGGGGCCATGATTGCTGCGGCAGCTAGTTATTTGGTTGCATACGGGGCAGCCCCGACTCCGCTCATGTGTGCTGCGGATCCGGGGCTGCCTGTTGAAGTGTCGTTGGTGCAGGAGTAGTGAAGGTAGAACTCTGCGCGAGGTAAAACTTTGTGCCAGGAATAGAAATTTTGGGGTATTAGAACTGTATAAGTGGGGCGAAAGAGGCAAGAGCCATAGCGTAGCTGCCGTCATTTGAGCCAACTGTTAGCGCTATTCCACCGAGGACAAAGAAGAGAATAGTTCCGATAACGATAAGGGCGAGAAAAATATAGCTGATAATGAGTGCGGCTATGGCTAGTCCACGCCCTTCGCTGCCGTCTTGTTTGATTTGGCGTAATGCAATATGGCCGCAGATGATAGCCGGTATCACGGTGATGACAGTGAAAAACTGCATCATCGAGAGAATGAAAGCAGCAATAGCGAGACTGTTTGTTGGTTTGTGGCCATTGGGGTAGGGGGTGTACCCATTGTTACTGTATGGCCCCTGAGGATATGACGGGTATGTGCCATTGCCGTAGTTCCCATTGGCGTATGGATCGTTGTAATACACGGTGCTCCTCAGCTTGTAAAAGTAGAAGTGTTTCTCAACTTATATCTACTAGACACAACGTTTGGCGTAATTTTTTAGTTCCCGTAGCGGTTATTTAAGAGTATTTTGTTGGCACAGATGCGCATTTGCTATTACGAAATGTTTTCTTTCGAAGATGTTGAAGGCTAGCACTCATGAATGTAGAGTGCTAATTAGCAATGGGTGTGCTAGCTACCCGCGACGGTTAGTGTGCTCTTAGCGTATAACATTGAACTTACACATTGATCTTATGGAGGGTCATCGTGGCTAAAATTAAGCCGCTCGAGGACAAGATTCTCGTTCAAGCCGTCGAGGCTGAGACCACCACCGCTTCCGGCTTGGTGATTCCGGATTCCGCTAAGGAAAAGCCACTCGAGGGCACTGTCGTGGCAGTTGGCCCCGGACGCTGGGATGATGAAGGAAAGCACCGCATTCCTCTCGATGTTGAGGAAGGCGACACCGTCCTCTACAGCAAGTACGGTGGAACTGAAATCAAGTACGACGGGGAGGAATACCTCATTCTGTCCTCTCGCGATCTACTCGCTATCGTTCATAAGTAACACCAGTACAACAACCATATAAATCATAGTTTCCGCAGGATACTCGCTAGGTTTAGAAACTGGCAGAGTTCCTGCGGAAGCCATATTGTGAGGAAGTTCTTTAGTGTCTAAGCTCATTGCTTTTCATCAGGATGCCCGGACTAGTCTTCTTAATGGTGCCGATCGGCTTGCTGATACGGTGCGAGTGACGTTGGGGCCACGTGGCCGACATGTCGTCTTACAAAAGCCTATCGGTTTACCACAGGTTGTTAACGATGGTGTCACTATCGCCCGCGAGATTGATCTGCCTGACCCCTTTGAAGATCTTGGTGCACAACTTCTGAGAGCTGTAGCGACGAAGACGAACGATAGTGCCGGTGACGGTACAACTACCGCCACTGTTATTGCACAGCGCATTATGCATGAGGGTCTCCGCAATGTAGCGGCTGGTGCCAATCCTATGGAGCTTTCTGTGGGTATTAAATTAGCTGCGGAGAAGACCGAAGAACTTCTTGCCCAGGCAGCCACTCCGGTGGAAACGAGTGAGGCAATTCGTCATGTTGCTACAGTTTCCTCGCGCGAAGAGAAGATCGGCGATATGGTCGCTCGCGGTATGGATATGGTGGGCCGGGACGGCGTTATTAGTGTTGATGAAAGCCAGGCCACAGAAACTGAGATCGTCTTAACTGAGGGAATGGAGTTCGATAAGGGCTATCTTTCTCCCAGCTTCATCACTGACTATGAAGCAGCCCGCGCTGAACTTGAGAATCCCTATATTCTTCTTCACCGTAATAAGCTCAGTTCTTTGCCGACACTACTGCCTTTGTTGGAAAAGGTAGTAGAGACTAAACGGCCGCTCCTTATCATTGCAGAGGACGTAGAGGGGGAGGCTCTTGCTGCTCTTGCTATGAATGCCGTCCGTAAGACACTTAGGGTTGTAGCGGTTAAGGCACCCTTCTTTGGTGATCGTCGCGTGAGCTTTATGCATGATATGGCCGCTGTTACCGGTGCCACTGTGGTGGATCCTGATACGGGCGTAAATCTTGCGGAGGCCGGTATAGAGATTCTCGGTTCCGCAAAGCGTGTCACTGTTACGAAGAAGAGCACTCTTATTATTGATGGTGCTGGTGCCCCGGACAGTGTGGAGGAACGTCGACAGCAGTTACGTTCTGAGATTGAACATTGTTCCTCAGAGTGGGATAAGAAGAAAATAGGGGAGCGTCTTGCCAAAATGTCTGGTGGGGTTGCTCTCATTAAGGTGGGCGGTGTCACTGAAGCTGAAGTGACGGAACGCATGACGCGTGTTGATGATGCTATCCATGCTGCTCAGGCTGCTGTGAAGGAAGGCATTATTGCGGGCGGAGGTTCTACCCTCGCCCAGCTTGCTCCACAGGTGGAGGGTTATGCCGACACTTTGGATGGTGACGTCGCTTTGGGTGCCCGTATTCTTGCTACCGCACTAACAGCTCCCTTGTATTGGATCGCGACAAATGCAGGTGAAGATGGCTCAGTTATCTGCCAAAAAGTGCAGGATATGCCAGTAGGTGAAGGATACAATGCGGCTACTTGTACTTTCGGCGATCTTGTACAAGAGGGTGTCATTGATCCCGTGATGGTAACGCGTTCTGCTGTTACTAATGCGGCTTCTGTTGGTCGTATGGTTTTGACGACTGAAATGTCAGTAGTCGATAAGCCGCAGAGTCCTGGGGAAGATAACAATGTGCATGCTGGACATCATCATCACTGAGCGCCGATAGTGAAAACTAAGTAGTGAGTGACTGAGCGACATGGTCACAATTCACTTAGTTTCCACATTGGTTCTCTGATTGCGAGGATAACGTGGCTGTACCTGCCGAGGATCGCCTGGCACCCCTAGTGGTTGCCGCACAAAAGGGTGATACTGCTGCCACGGATCAATTACTTCGCGAAATTTTCCCCTCCGTCGTTTCGTACTGCCGATCGCGGATTACCTGGTCTGCTCCGGGGCATGCTAGTGCCGATGATGTCGCACAGGAAATCTGCTTGTCGGTTGTCACGGGTATTCCGAAGTATCAGGATCAGGGATCCTCTTTTATGGCATTTGTGTATGGTATTGCTGCCCACAAAGTCGCAGATGCAAAACGTAACGCTTTTCGGCATACGAACGATGTTTTAGATGACAGTACTGACATTGTCGATGTGAGCGAAGAACCGGAGATGGTGGCATTACGTCGAGAAAGTTCAGCAGAGGTTGAGGATCTTCTTACTGTTCTTTCTCCATCAGCTCAGGAGATTATTCGCTTGCGCGTCATTGTTGGTATGTCTGCGGCAGAAACTGCAGCAGTGTTGCATTCCACTCCTGGCGCAGTTCGTGTCGCACAGTTCCGTGCTCTTGCGAAACTTCGGGAGGAATACCAGCGTCGTCACGATATAGCGAAAGATTGTGTAGTAAAAGGCTGTACGTCTAAAGATGTTTCTGACAATGCGGGAGGAGGAGAATAGTGGAACACGATCGTTCTAATCGAGACCGAGTGTCTGCGGATTACGTGGAGAAGCTCCGGGAAACAGATCGTTATCTCGATGCCCTGTCTGCTTCAATGTCTACTGACCACGCTTCAGCGGAGCATAATGATTCAGCAGAATATGATGATGTAGCTCCGGAACTTACGTCTCTTTTTCAGCAGTGGCGTACCGATGTTACTAGTGCTCCGCTTCCTCCTGCCCCAACTGTCGAGTCACTTCTGGGCCAGTCAGCAGACAAGCTCCCATTGCACGCAGTATCGAGTACAGCCTCGAACGCAGGATCTCCACCACAATCGAACACAAATCGGGAGGAACACCCCCGACATCATACGTGGCGGCGAGAGGCTGTCTGCGTGCTTTCGGGTGCGGCTGCTTTTCTTGTGATAGCTGCTGCTGGTCTTACTATCGCTATTCAATCTGCCGGTATGAATGATCCCCTGTGGCCAATGAATAGGGCTTTGTTCGCCAGCAATGCTGATGATATTGAGCTAGCTACTTATCTTAACCAGGACATTGATCGGGCTCGTTCACTTGCCAGCTCGGGGCAAGATGAGGAAGCTATGCGGGTACTGGATCGAGTACAAACTAAGGTCAAGGGTATTGGTACTGAGTCTCGGCGTAGTGATGTGCAAAAAAGGTTAGATGATACGCGCAAGGTTTTTCGTGGCGGAAATAGTGGCGTAAAGGCTAGCCGTACAACGAAATCACATGAATCTGTGGAGAATTCGGAAGAGACGAGAAAGCGGGATAAAACCAAAACTAAACAGAAGAATTCAGGGAGTTCTTCTGACAATGGCACAATCTTTGTCGATGATTCTGGCACTGTTACTGTCACTACTGAATCTCCAGGAGCAGGGACTTCTTCGGCAAAACCGAGTACTACACAATCCACTGCTGCAAAGTCTAAGAAGACCTCTAAGAAATCGTCTCATGACCAGAAAAAGAGTAGGTCAAGTAAGCACTCTATGTATTCTTCGAAGGCTTCTCATGCGGCTACGTCTTCACCTGCTAAAGAACCCTCAAATTCCACTTCGTAGTTAGTGAGCTGGACGGGTAGTCTTAACCTAGGACGCTTGATAAGAGTTTTCAGGAGATACGATGGCGCATTTTCGGAACACGGTAACTACGGGTGGGGACGGCGCTGACAAAGTTGCTATGGTCGGCCTAACGTTTGATGATGTTTTGTTGCTTCCTGCGGAATCTAATGTCATTCCTTCTGGGGCGGATACATCTACTCAGCTCACTCGCGAAATTCGACTTCATGTTCCGATTCTCTCTGCAGCGATGGATACGGTAACAGAGTCTCGTATGGCTATTGCGATGGCGCGTAATGGTGGCCTCGGCATTTTGCATCGTAACCTTTCCATAGATTCACAGGCGGCTCAGGTGGAGACCGTTAAGCGTTCAGAGGCTGGTATGGTGACGGATCCCGTCACGTGTACTGCCGATATGACCATTAAGGAAGTTGATGACTTGTGCGCTCGCTTCCGTATTTCTGGTCTCCCTGTTGTTGATAGTGACGGCAAACTGGTTGGTATTTGCACTAACCGGGATATGCGTTTTGAAGTTGATAGCAACACGAAAGTGGGGGACATTATGACCCCCATGCCGCTTGTTGTGGCACAGGAGGGTGTCACTGGTGAAGCGGCGCTTAATCTTTTGCGTCGGAATAAAATTGAGAAACTTCCCATTGTTGACAGCAACAATAAGCTAACTGGTCTTATTACTGTTAAGGACTTTGTTAAGACGGAGCAGTATCCGCATGCCACTAAGGATGAGGATGGCCGTCTTCGTGTTGGTGCCGGTATTGGTACTAATGAGGATTCCTGGAACCGTGCGCATGCCCTTGTTGACGCCGGTGTGGATCTGCTGGTTGTGGATACTGCGCATGCCCACAATAACCGTGCTCTTGAGATGGTTTCCCGGGTGAAGAAAGAGTTTGGGGAGCGTGTTCAGGTTGTTGGCGGTAACCTTGCTACACGGCAGGCTGCTCAAGCTATGATCGACGCCGGTGCGGATGCTATCAAGGTTGGTATTGGTCCTGGTTCTATCTGTACAACGCGTGTTGTTGCGGGTGTTGGTGCTCCACAGATTACTGCCATTATGGAGGCCTGCACGGTTGCCCATAAAGCCGGTGTTCCTGTTATTGCTGATGGGGGTATGCAGTATTCCGGTGATATCGCTAAGGCTATTGCAGCTGGCGCTAATGCCGTCATGCTTGGTTCTATGCTGGCTGGTACTCCAGAAGCGCCCGGCGAAATTATGGTCATTAACGGTAAGCAGTTTAAGACGTATCGCGGTATGGGATCTCTGGGTGCCATGCAGGGACGTGGCCTCACCGGTGAAAAGCGCTCCTACTCTAAAGACCGTTACTTCCAGGACGACGTATTGGCTGAAGAAAAGCTAGTGCCGGAAGGTATTGAAGGTCGTATCCCACTGCAAGGTCCGCTGGAGAGTGTTCTTCACCAGATGGTGGGAGGCCTGCGTGCGGCTATGGGCTACACCGGTTCTCATACTATTGATGAACTTCATGATGCGCAGTTTGTCCAAATTACTGCCGCTGGTCTGCGCGAAAGTCATCCGCATGACATTCAGCAGACTGTAGCGGCCCCTAACTACCAGATTCGTTAAGCAACAGTAACTATAAGGAGACGACAAACCTATGCGTGACGTCGTAGAAATCGGTATTGGCCGTGAGGCTGTTCGTACGTATGAACTCGAAGATATCAGTCTGGTACCTTCCCGCCCACTTTGCAGCCATCGCGAGGTGTCGTTGGACTGGAAGATGGATGCTTACCAGTTTGATCTTCCTTTCGTGGCTGATGGCTCAGATGCGCTTGCATCCCCCGACTTTGTTATAGAGATGGGGAAGAACGGCGGTCTTGGTGTTTTCAACGCAGAAGGCCTTTGGTCCCGCTGGGAGAATGCAGAAGAGAAGATCGCGGAAGTTCGTAAGGCTGCCCTTGAGTCTGGCGACGTCGTCACACCTGTGACTCTTCTTCAGGAGCTCAGCCGTGAGCCTATCAAAAAGGAACTGCTGACCGCTGCGGTCAAGAAGATTCACGATTCTGGCGTGGTAACAGCTGTTCGCGTTTCTCCCCAGCATGCCCGTGAATTGGGGCCATTGCTGGTAGAAGCAGGCATTGACATTCTCTTTGTACAGGGCACTATGGTGTCTGCCCAGTATGTGTGGGAGGGGGAGGAGCTTCCCCTCGACATTAAGGAATTAGTGCGCGGCACGGATATTCCTGTTGTGGTTGGCGGATGCGTTAACTACCACACTGCTATGCATCTTATGCGTACTGGTGCAGCGGGTATTGTGGTTGGTTATGGCGCCACAGAGGGCATCACCACCACGGGTGAGGTACTCGGTATTAATGTCGCCATGGCTACCGCTATTGCTGATGCAGCAGCAGCCCGCCGCGACTACATGGAAGAGTCCGGTGGCCGTTATGTGCACGTCATCGCCAATGGCGATCTCAATTCTTCAGGCGATATCGCCAAGGCTATTGCCTGTGGTGCTGACGCTGTGATGGCTGGCCCGCTGCTGGCACAAGCACAGGAGGCAGCCGGTAAGGGCGTGTACTGGCCAATTGTGGCTGGGCATCCAGCTAATCCCCGTGGTGCTGTTGTTCCCGTCATGACTGAGTATGAAGCTGATGACGAGGACTACGACGGTCCCACGTTGGAAGTTATTCTGCATGGTCCTTCGTCCGAGCCGTTCGGAACGTGCGATCTTGCTGGTGGTCTGCGACGTTCCATGGCCAAGTGCGGATACACGTCGTTGAAGGCTTTCCAGCGCGTAGAACTGACTGTTCACTAGTAGAGTTTCATCACGTGTAGAAAAGAGATGCATTTGAGCACTCCGCAGCCTGTCCTTGTTGTCGACTTCGGTGCGCAATATTCTCAGTTGATCGCGCGGCGTATTCGCGAAGCTAAAATCTACTCTGAGGTCATTCCGCACACTGCCACCCTTGCAGAATTCCAGGCTAAAAATCCGGCCGCGATTGTTTTGTCAGGAGGTCCTTCCTCTGTTTATGCAGAAGGGGCCCCTAGCATGGATCCGGCTGTTTTAGAGATGGGTGTTCCCGTCTTTGGTATCTGCTATGGTTTCCAGTTCCTTGCCAAGACGTTGGGCGGGGTGGTGTCGAATACTGGCGATCGTGAGTACGGTCGTACAGAAATGACACTGCTAGATACCCCTCATGGACAGGGCGGTGTTGTCCATGCCGGTTTGGAACCAACTCATAAAGTATGGATGAGTCACGGGGACGCGGTACAGAAAGCACCTGCTGGGTGTACTGTTACTGCTTCCACACTGGGCGCTCCAGTAGCTGCCTTTGAGGATCTGGAACGCCGTATTGCCGGCGTGCAGTATCATCCAGAGGTCATGCATTCTCCGCATGGTCAGGAAGTTCTTGTGAACTTCCTGACCAAGGTTGCTGGCCTGCCGCAGGATTGGACTACAGAAAACATTGTCGATCAGCTCGTCACCCAGGTTAAAAACCAAATTGGGGACTCCAGCCGAGCTATTTGTGGTTTGTCCGGCGGGGTCGATTCGGCAGTTGCCGCAGCCCTTGTCCAGCGTGCTATTGGTGACCGTCTTACGTGTGTGTTCGTAGACCATGGTCTCTTGCGCGCCGGGGAGCGGGAGCAGGTACAACAGGATTTTGTAGCGGCAACTGGGGCTCGCCTCGTCACCATCGATGCTGTCGATAAGTTCCTTGATGAACTTGACGGTGTCACCGACCCGGAGGCGAAGCGCAAGACTATCGGTCGTCTGTTCATTCGCTCCTTTGAGGACGCTGTCAGTGAAGTTCTCGGGGAGAGCGCAGCGGAAGACGCGACGGTTGATTTCCTCGTTCAGGGCACTTTGTACCCGGATGTTGTGGAGTCAGGCGGCGGTGCTGGTACCGCCAATATCAAGTCCCATCACAATGTAGGTGGTCTGCCGGAAGATCTTGAGTTCACGCTGTGCGAGCCTTTGCGGCTGCTCTTCAAAGATGAAGTGCGTGCCGTGGGCCGCGAGTTGGGGCTTCCCGAGGTCATTGTGTCCCGGCAGCCTTTCCCTGGCCCCGGTTTGGGTATCCGTATTGTTGGTGCCGTCACTCGCGAGCGGTTGGAGATTCTCCGCGCTGCGGATGAAATTGCGCGCACAGAATTGACTAATGCTGGTCTTGACGATGAAATCTGGCAGTGCCCAGTAGTACTGCTAGCAGACGTGCGTTCGGTTGGTGTGCAGGGTGACGGCCGTACCTATGGCCATCCTATTGTGTTGCGTCCAGTGAGCTCTGAGGACGCTATGACGGCCGATTGGACTCGTATCCCCTATGAGGTCCTTGAACGTATCTCTACGCGCATTACGAATGAAGTGCCGGAGATTAACCGAGTTGTGCTGGATTGTACGTCCAAGCCGCCAGGAACTATTGAGTGGGAGTAAAAGTTAGTCTCACCCCACCTGCGCATGTTTCTCCTGTGCATCGTATATCACGGTGTTTGGAACGATGATGCGGGTGGGGTGAGAACATTTATGGTTTTGTTAGCGCAGTATGCTACTTCTGTCATCTGTGTAGCGAGTAATGGTGTAGAGCTGCGCGAAAAGTGGAGCTGCGGGAATCTTGGTGCCGTTCATTGTGTTGAGAGTGTTGGTTGACAAAATTGACTCTTGCACAATGTGAAGGAGGCCATGATCGTGGCTCTTAATAGTGATTACCAAGCTTTTAAGAATGTTG
>NZ_WVRS01000003.1:137866-195189 GCF_011525565.1 Lawsonella sp. | reverse complement strand
TGTGGGTTCGACTCCCACCGAGGGCACTTTTTCTTGTTCCTTTTCTTACTCTATCCGCAGATGACCACTGACTACTTGCTACGGGGAGTCACTACGTTCTTTCTGTATTCTTTCCCGTCCCTCACTATGCTCCTCGTTACGCTTCTTAGCGTGCTCCCTCTACCGCATGCAGTGGGTCGTAGGCGACGGCAGTAATTGCTACTGCTGCAGCTGCTTGTTGTTGAACCCGTTCACGTGCAGCTGTTACGCGAATATCCACATCTGTGCTGTTTTGGTGAATAAGTGACGCAATCAGATTAAGGGTGTCTGGATAGTCGGTAAAAGCCTGTCCCCCCAATACCACTCGAGTGGGGTTGAAAAGACCGACAAGGGAGCTAACAGCCTCCCCTAGAACGACAGCTCGTTCCCGCAGAATTGTTTTCGCCTCTGTTTGCGCTTTACTGTTACTATCCCCTGCTATCGCTACCAATTGCGGAACAGTCTCAACAGGAATTCCGGCAGCACGTGCTGCTGCGACTATCGCAGAATCTTTAACTGCACTTCCCACCGTGCCTTCACCTGTAGGATCAAGGAGTGTAGTGGGACCAGCTGTCAGGTGCTCAAACGTACCAGAACCCGTCGCACTGTGATGAACTTGGCTATTGTAAGTCTGGCCAATACCGAGCGTTTCTCGAGCATATATATAAAGGGTGGAGGATGCTACGTCGTCTACTGACGTATTCCATAATTCGGCGGCGCTCATTGCCTCCACATGGGATGCAAGCGAGATAGGTAATCCCAGACCAGCCGCAAAATACTGGCCTACGGCAATATCATGCCATCCAACACTGCTGTCATTTACGATACCGTCGTCGCTTACCACCGCTTCTGCTGCGACTCCCGCCCATATAACGGTACGGTTATCGCGGTATCCCAGTACATAGAGTGCCGCTTCCTCTAGATCCGATAGAAGTGATCCGGGAGCTTCCACAGTAGCGATTCCCTGATGGAGATATTTTCCGCCAAGAATTTTTCCATGCAAATCATGAAGTGTGACGGACGACGTCCACCGACCAATATAAATACCTAATACAGCGTACGTATCTGTCCGTACTGTGACGGGAAGAGCTGGCCGACCAACAGCTCCCAATTCTGTAAGATCTTCTCTCTCTTCTAGTAATTCTGCCTCTAGAAGAGAAATGACACTGCGATTAACAGTTGCTCGGCTTACACCAGTAAGTGCTGCGGCACGGTCACGCTGGAGTGGTTCTTCAGTGTGCGCAAGATGAAAAATACGGGCAGCGGTTCCCTCCCCCAGCTGGAGATGCGGACTGATGATGTAGCCAGCACTAGCAGGTACCCAAGGGCGAGGAGTAATCGAAGTACTCCGCGAAGTGCTCTGTGAAGTGTTCTGTCGGCGCAGGCCAGTAGAAGTTTTCCGTACAGCACTGCCAGATAGCGAACCAGAAGCAATAGTAGGAACAGTTGAAGTAGCCGGGGAACGTCGTGGAGAAATGGTGGAAGAAGATGCAGTATAAGACATTGTTGTGTAGGGCTTTCTTTAATAGGCTGCGCTAAAGCAGTGGTAAGGCAATGCTAAAGCAGTTGCGACAGAGCGATGTTCTTACAGAAAAGAACGGAAAAGAAAAAGAAAATGGCTACCGGTGTAGTGCAGTTACACAAAGAAAAGAATTTATAGCACTACATTCGTGACTGGCAGCCAGCCATACACATACACATGCACATGCTCCGCAACGCGTCATGAGCGGTGCTAGAGAAAATAACGTGTGCATTGATCATGCAGCTAGATTAACAAACATGCTTGTCCTATGCCACATAAATTTTTCTTGTGCACCGTATAGATGTTCCCACTGAGCTAAAAATAAGGAGATAAGCAGGATGTTCTCTGAAAGAAAATAAAGAGAGGACCCCGCTTATACAGGGTCCTCTCTACCAAAGAATAGTGCTAGTTAACGGTCTTCCTCACCGAGACGGTGCACGTGCACCATATTGGTGGCACCAGAATGTCCCGGAGGGGCACCTGCCACGATAACCACTTGGTCACCGTATTCATATCCCGGCATATCGAGCAGCATACGATCAACAGCACGAACCATACTGTCAGTATCAGAAAGACGCTCAACGTAGAAGGAGTCTGTACCCCACGCTAATGCCAATTGGTTCTTTACTGCCTCAGAATGCGTAAAAGCAACAAGGGGAATAGACGGATGTAGCCGCGCTACACGACGGACGGTATCTCCAGACGATGTGAAAGCTACTATCGCCTTGACACTAAGCCGTTCTGCAATGTCAACAGCAGCCTGGCAGATAACACCGCGACGGGTACGCGGACGGTGTTTAAGCGCAGGAACAGCCTCTGGATCTTCCTCGACTGCGCGGACAATACGGCTCATTGTCTTAACCGTATCCAAGGGGTACGCACCAATTGAGGTTTCCCCTGACAACATCACTGCATCTGTACCATCCAGTACAGCATTTGCCACATCGGAGGCTTCTGCACGCGTTGGGCGGGAATTCTCGATCATCGAATCAAGCATTTGTGTAGCAACGATAACCGGGCGAGAATTCTCACGGGCAATCTGAATAGCACGTTTTTGTACTAGTGGAACATCTTCAAGAGCAAGTTCAACACCCAAATCGCCACGTGCAACCATAATGGCATCGAAAGCCAACACAACAGCTTCCAAGTTGTCAATAGCTTCGGGTTTTTCCAACTTAGCAATGACGGGGACACGACGGCCCACTTCATCCATCACTTTATGGACAAGTTCCACATCCGAGGGGGAACGCACGAAGGAAAGGGCGATAAGGTCCACTCCAAGCTCAAGAGCAAAACGGAGATCATCGATATCCTTCTCCGACAGGGCCGGTACAGAAACATCCATACCGGGAAGAGAAACACCCTTGTTGTTGGAGACCGGGCCACCTTCAGTAACCAAGCAGACGACATCTGGTCCATCGATGTGATCGACAACAAGACCTACCTTGCCATCATCAACGAGGAGACGATCCCCAGGCTGGGCATCTGCAGAGAGTTGCTTGTAGGTAGTAGAGACACGGTCATGCGTACCTTCGCAATCCTCAACAGTAATGGTGACGGTTTCACCAGTAGCCCATACTGTGCGGTTATCCTTGAAGCGGCCCAAACGAATCTTTGGACCTTGCAAATCTGCAAGAATACCAACAGATTTACCAGTAGCCTTCGACGCCTCACGCACCCATTGATAATTCTGCGCATGGTCGGCATGCTCACCATGGGACATATTCATCCGCGCCACATTCATGCCGACATCTACAAGTTTGCGGATTGTTTCGGCAGATGCGACAGCGGGACCTAGAGTACATACAATTTTAGTTCGACGCTTCACACTACTAATGATAGTCTGTCCAGCTTAAGAAACTCTATTGTGTACGGTTTCTCTATCGAATTCATACACTATTTGAAATAGTGTGTCCGCCTCGCTCTTAGCTAGCCTTCTTCGACATTTTTTGATGCTGCTCGTCAGCTAGACGTTTCGCTTGGGAAAGAGCCGCAATATCACGCTTAGATATGCGTGGCCGTCTTTCCACAAAGGCGTACACCAAACCGGCAATAAACAAGATTCCGGATACCCACGTGTTAACCCGGAGACCCAAAATATGTGTTGCAGGATCATCACGAATAAGTTCTATCCAGAAACGTCCTAAACAATAAAGCGCCACATAGCTGGCAAAAAGACGCCCATGCCCCAATACCAGTTTTTTATCCAAAACAAGCAAGATAATAACGACAAGAACGTCCCACAGTAACTCATAGAGAAACGTAGGATGATACGTCCCAATAACGCGCCCAGTTGATACCCCTTGAGAACGCTCATAGATCTCTAGCGCCCACGGTACAGTAGTGGGTTTTCCATAGAGTTCCTGGTTGAACCAGTTCCCTACACGTCCGATAGCTTGCGCCATCACAATGCCCGGCGCGGCAGCATCAGCTATCTCGCTAAGCGGTAAACCGTGCTTGTGGCAGTACAAAGCTGCACCAATAACTCCGAAAAGGACGGCTCCCCATATTCCTAATCCGCCTTCCCATATTTTTAAAGCATCAACAGGACGATGTGGTGCGTCCGGTCCAAAGTACAATCGCCAATCAGTGATGACGTGGTAAAGGCGTGCTCCAATAATGCCGAGGGGGATGGCGATGATAAGGGCATCATAGACATCCGTACGAAGTCCTCCGCGTTTTTCCCAACGATATGCGGCTAGGACGCTTCCTGCAATAACCCCGATGATGATGCATAAAGCGTAGAAATGGATGGTTAATGAACCAATATGAAAATAGCCTCGTGAGGGACTGGGAATATATGCCATTAATTGGCTAGAAGGATCATTCATACTTATTCCTGTAACCCCTTGAGGATTGATCTCCCACACGAATTATCTCATCACGATTTAATCACGCCCAGGGCAGGCTGGGTGCATACCGGTAGTGACCAATGTGCTCACAATAGCAGCAGGATCATCTGCTGTGACGACACTTCCCCCTGCCAGAACGGCATCGATTCCAGCCCCTGCATACGCCAGCAGATCCTGTGATCCGCGTACTCCCGCCTCGCCAATGCGGAGAACTTCCGATGGTAAACCTGGCGCAATTTCTCCAAATAATGTGCGGTCAATGTAGTTAGTAGCAAGATTTCGGGCGTTAATAGCAATAACTTTAGCGCCCGCTTGTAAAGCCCGATTGGCTTCTTCTGGTGAATGCACTTCTAGCACAGCGTGCATTCCTAAAGATTCCACTCTGTCGAGAAAAGCGGCTAGTTGGTCTTGGGAAAGCAGTTCAACATTGAGTTGTACGAGATCTGCTCCGTGTGCACGAAGTTCATGGATTTGGTAGGGCGTAACAATGAAATCTTTAACCAGAATGGGAACATCAACGGCGCGGCGTACCTGGTCAAGGTCAAGAAGAGAACCGCGATAGTAGTGTCTTTCCGTCTGCACTGAGATAATACGTGCGCCGGCCTCCACAAAACGTTCCGATAAGGCAGCGGGATCGGGGATATCTGCGAGTGGGCCACGAGCGGGGCACGATCGAATGATTTCTGCAATGACAGATATGCCCGGCTCTAGTAATGCGGCACGGCCATCACGGGGAGGAGGGGCTTCCGCGGCCATGCGCTTGATGGTGGGGTAATCAATGTATTCTTCGCGTTGTGCTAAATCTAGCCGTACAAGCTCAAGCAGATCAGGGGGGTAACCCGGCATTATCCCTCCCTTTATCACTACAGCGTTGTTAGCATCAGCGTAACGATGAAAATACACAAACTGAAAACGCGATTTCCATAAACACTGAATCCTCGTGGCACCAACATAATCTCATCATTAAATAGGTGAGACCAAATAACGCAGGTCAGTGTTCACTGCTTGCTTCAATACTTGTCCCATACCGCAAATCGTTCCGGAGTGGGTGCTGTGAATCTGGGGTAAGAAGAGGACGCGCCGTAAAACATGTTTTTGTGTTGGTGTGGCATGCTGCCCCAGTTTGCTCTACGACATACAAGATAGTGTCGGCGTCGCAATCATGAAAAACAGCAACAACGTGTTGTACGTGCCCAGAGGTAAGACCTTTAGTCCACAATTCGGATCGGGACCGGGACCAGTAAGTGGCTTTCCGCGTTTCCAGTGTGTATTGCAGTGCTTCCTCATTAGCCCATGCCATCATGAGGACTTCACCCGTACTGTTGTCTTGGACAACAACCGGTATAAGGCCTTGCTCATTCCAACGCAGATCAGCCAGAGTAGTCACAGGATCAGTTTCGCTACTCATCGTACAGTGACTCCCTCTGCACGAAGAGCATCCTTCACTTCAGCAATAGTGACTTCACCAAAGTGGAAAATACTGGCAGCCAATAACGCATCAGCTCCAGCTTGTACCGCCGGTGCAAAATCACTAGCTTTACCGGCTCCGCCGGAAGCAATGACGGGAATGGAGACAGCCTTACGTACCGCTGCAATCATTGCCAGATCGAAACCATCCTTTGTCCCATCTGCATCCATGGAATTGAGAAGAATCTCGCCAGCACCCAGTTCTTCTCCTCGTCGAGCCCACTCCACTGCATCAATACCAGTTCCGCGTGAACCACCATGCGTCGTCACTTCCCAACCGGAGGGAGTAGGTTTCTCTCCTTCTGGAACAGTGCGCGCATCTACCGAAAGCACAACACATTGCGACCCGAATGTGCGTGCACCTTCAGTAAGAAGCTGCGGGCGGGTAATAGCCGCAGTATTAATGGAGACTTTATCCGCGCCGGCACGTAACATACGATCGATATCTTCCACAGTGCGGATACCGCCGCCTACTGTGAGGGGAATAAATACCTGTTCCGCAGTAGCCTGTACCACGTCAAACATCGTGGCACGCCCAGCCGTAGAGGCGGTGACGTCCAAAAATGTTAGTTCATCCGCCCCAGACATATTGTAGGTGCGGGCAAGCTCAACCGGATCGCCAGCGTCACACAGGTTATGGAAGTTCACACCCTTCACTACTCGTCCGTTGTCAACATCAAGACACGGAATAACACGGGTTGCGAGAGTCACAGCTTTTTCCTTCCATCCGGCATACTCAGACGATATACCAGGTTGAGCCCACAAAATTTAAGAAAGTTCACGTACTGCAGCAAGTGCCTCCGGGAGGGTAAATTGTCCCGAATAAAGGGCTTTCCCAGTAATGGCAGAATCGACACCGCGATCCTCCAAACCGGCAACAGCAACGACATCAGCAATGCTGGCAATACCACCCGAGGCAACAACTTTAGCGTCAGTCGCATCGGCTACCGCACCAAGCATGTCAAGGTTGGGACCAGACAACATGCCGTCTTTAGAGACATCGGTAACGACGTAGCGTGTACACCCGTCTTTGTTAAGGCGTTCTAGAACATCCCACAAGTTACCGCCATCGGAGACCCATCCCCTGCCGCGCAGGCGTGGTTCCCCATCAACGACACGCACATCGAGACCAATAGCGACGCGGTCACCATTTTCTGCGAGAACTCGTGCACACCATTCCGGATTTTCTAAAGCTGCCGTACCGATATTGATACGTCGACAGCCTGTCGATAATGCTCGCTGAAGTGACTCATCATCACGAATACCGCCAGTAAGCTCAACATTAACATCGAGCTCCCCCACTACCTCACACAGTATCTCATAGTTAGAGCCACGGCCAAAAGCTGCATCAAGGTCAACAAGATGGAGCCACTCAGCCCCCTCCTCCTGCCATTTAAGAGCAGCTTCTCGCGGTGTGCCGTAGACAGTTTCAGAACCGGCTTCGCCTTGCACCAAACGCACTGCCTGGCCGTCAACAACATCAACTGCGGGGAGGAGGGTAAAGCTCATCATCAACCTTCCTGGTATCGGTTCTAAGGTATCGGTCCTAAAGGGAAAAGAATGTTCGCAAATTTTAGCCGAGGCAACTCAACCAGTTTGCGAGAAGTTCGGCACCTGCATCGCCTGATTTCTCCGGATGGAACTGCGTAGCAGACAGCGGCCCGTTTTCAACAGCTGCCACAAAACGACAATTTTCATGCTGCGACCAACTGACGCGAGCTGGCAATATAAGGCCACTCGGATCTGGTTCCATCTCCCACTCCAACGCTGCATAAGAATGCACAAAGTAGAAGCGCGTATCAGCGTCCATCCCACGGAAAAGTACAGACCCCTCCGCTGCCTCAACTGTATTCCATCCCATGTGCGGCAGTACGCTGGCCTGCAGTTTCTTCACGACACCAGGCCACTCCCCCATGCCTTCTGTTCGCTGTATGTCCTCATCAGCTGTAGCAGGGTCCATCGCAGCGGGAAATTCTTCCCCAGCGTCAAACATCAACTGCATACCAATACAGATTCCAAAGACTGGCCGAGAACCAGCTAGCCGCTGGTCAATAATGCGATCGCCGTGCACACGCCGCAGGCCCTCCCAGCATGATCCAAAAGCGCCAACACCGGGAACTACTAAACCATCAGCATTAAGGGCGGTAGTGGGGTCATTGGTAATACATGTATCGGCCCCAACGTGAGCAAACGCTTTTTCAGCAGAGCGAAGATTACCGGATCCGATATCAAGGACAGCGACATGTGGTCTCATAGTGCCCCTTTTGTTGAGGGAATACCGGTTATACGGGGATCACGTTCAGTGGCTTCTCGGAGCGCCCGGGCTAATGCTTTAAATTCTGCCTCCGTAATGTGGTGCGGATCGCGACCGTCCAAAACTCGAATATGCAGGCAGATACCTGCATTCATGGCAAAACTTTCGAAAACATGCCGGTTCATCACCGTGTCATAGCTAGCTCCACCGTGCGAGGAGATAAGCGTATGACGCATAATGGCTGGTTCACCACGGTGCACGCAGTAGGGACGGCCGGAGACATCCACCACTACCCGGGCAAGACTTTCATCCAGGGGAATACAGGCTTCCCCGAAACGGCGAATACCGGCCTTATCCCCTAATGCCTCGCGGAAGGCCTGGCCAAGGCAGATAGCCGTATCTTCCACAGTGTGGTGGCCATCTACTTCTACATCACCATGTGCCTGGACAGTGAGATCAAAGGCACCGTGTTTACCAAGTGCCGTCAGCATGTGGTCATAGAAAGGAACGCCCATAGAAATATCAGTTGTTCCAGTTCCATCTAGATTGATTCCAACGATGATGGAGGACTCGCTGGTAACGCGTTCTACCCGCCCAATACGTGCAGTCATATTTCTACCTTGCCATGTTTATACCGGAAGCGGAATCTGCTATCACTGTTTCTGTAGCGCGCAAGAAATGATCATTTTCTTCACGCAGACCAATTGTGACACGCAAATAATGTGGAATACCCACATCACGAATAAGTACACCTTGCTCCAGGTAGCGCTGCCACACGCTGGCAGCATCAGAAAATTCTCCGAAGAGAAGGAAGTTCGAGGCGCTGGAGACAACAGTAAGCCCCTGTGTAGTCAAGGCGGCAGCAACTCTCTCCCGTTCAGCTACCAGTTTTGCCACGGATCCTAATGTTTCATCAGCGTGTCGTAGGGCCGCCAGTGCAGCAGCCTGACTCAACGTTGATAGATGGTACGGGAGACGCACCAGCATGACGGCGTCAATAAAAGCTGGAGCAGCCACAAAATAGCCGAGTCTTCCACCAGCAAAAGCAAAAGCCTTACTCATCGTCCGGGACACCACTAGCTTTATCGGATACTCGGCAAGTAGCTCACAGGCACTGGGTTCATCAGAGAATTCCCCATAGGCCTCGTCAAGAATGACGAGACTATCGGTTTCCTCAAGAATGCGACGTACATCTGCGTTGGGAAGAATCTGTCCCGTGGGATTATTCGGGCTAGTCAGGAAAACAATATCTGGTTTTTCTTTCCGAATAGCAGCAATAGCTGCGTCAACGTCCAGAGAAAAATCTGCCCGGCGCGGCTGTGGTAGCCATTCGGTGGTGGTTCCGGTTACCAGGATGGGGTGCATGGAGTAGGAGGGTACAAAACCCATTGCTTTTCTTCCTGGGCCACCAAAAGCTTGGAGGAGTTGTTGCAGGATTTCGTTTGATCCGTTGGCTACCCAAATGTTGTCGACGGTGACGTCAACTCCAGTTTGGCGGGTGACGTAGGCTGCGAGTTCTGTGCGGAGTGCGGTAGCGTCACGGTCGGGGTAGCGGTTGAGGGTGCGGGCTGCGGCCGCGATAGAGGCGGTAATGTCTTCTACTAGGGCGTCGCTGGGCGGGTATGGGTTCTCATTGGTGTTGAGTTGTGAAGGAACGGTAAGCTGTGGTGCCCCGTAGGGGGATTTGTTGCGTAGTGCGTTACGCAGTGGAAGATCAGACAGCTGTACATTGGCGCCGATAGGGCTCATCGAGTCTTTCTTTCCTGTGTGGGGATTAGTCAGGGGATTTTAGCGGAGGGTGTAGCAGTCGTAGCACTGTGCCGATATGTGTTAGGAATGGTGGCGTGCGGCGGCTGCTTGTTTCCGGACTTCTAGGCTAGTTCCGTGTGCGGGGAGAACTTCTTCGTTTGCCAGTGTTTGGATGGCATCGGCGATCCCCAGTAGGGCCTCTTCGTTGTAGTCGATGAGGTGTACTGGTTTGAGGAAGGTGTAGGTGGATAAGCCAGCACTGTAGCGGGCTGATCCGCAGGTGGGCAGGACGTGATTGGAGCCTGCTGCGTAGTCTCCTAGTGGTACGGGACTGTAGGGGCCTACGAAGATAGCGCCTGCTGCTGTTACTTTTTCTGCTGTTGCGGCGGCATCGGACGTGTGGATTTCTAGGTGTTCTGCCGCGTAGGCGTTAACAACCTGTAGTCCTTGTTCCATGTCATCAACGAGGATGATGCCGGATTGTGGTCCTGCTAGAGCTGTTTTAATACGTTCTGCAGTAACGTCTTTACTAGCTTGTGTGTCAATGTAGTCATCAACTGCGTCAGCTAATTCCACACTGTCGGTGATGAGGACGGAGGACGCCAGCGGATCGTGTTCCGCTTGGCTTACCATGTCTGCAGCAACAAAGGTGGGGTTGGCGGTGTTATCGGTGAGTACTGCAATTTCTGATGGTCCTGCTTCTGCGTCTATTCCTACTACGCCTCTTACGAGTCGTTTTGCGGCGGTGACGAAGACGTTGCCGGGCCCCGTGATGAGGTCGACTGGGTTAAGTATGGTGTGATTGTCTGTGTCTGTTCCGCCGTAGGCAAGCAGCGCAATGGCTTGGGCTCCGCCCACCGCCCAGACTTCATCGACGCCCAGTAGTGCGCATGCGGCTAGAACTGTGGGGTGTGGCCAGCCGTTATTATCGGCTTGCGGCGGTGAGGCTACGACGAGGCTTCCCACGCCGGCTTCTTGTGCAGGCACAACGTTCATGACGACGGACGATGGGTAGACGGCTTTGCCGCCAGGCACGTAGAGTCCTACTCGTTCAATGGGTATCCATTTTTCGGTGATGGTACCGCCGGGTACTACCGTGACACTGTGCCGGTCGGGGCGTTGTGCGGCATGAACCTTACGGATGCGCCGAATGGCCTCTTTTAACGCCTCTTTGACAGCCTCATCTGTAGCAGCGAGCGCGGCGGCGATAACGTCTGCGGGGACACGAACTGAGGTGGGGCGGATACCGTCGAATTTTTCTCCGTAGGACAGTGCGGCAGAGGCACCATGCTGGTGAATGTCCTCGACGAGGGTAGCTACTGTGTCCGTTACTGCACTGGGGTCGGAGCCGCCGCGTGGCATAGCCTGGCGGAGTTCAGCTGCAGTAAGGGTGCGGCCGCGCAAGTCAGTTCGTACTAGCATGGGCATCCTTCCGTCGAGTTATTTGCTCAAATAGGTTCGCTACCAGTATAGACCGCGTTTTATTGGACGAGCGAATAATATTTACCTCTAGTCCGGTTACTCACTGCCCCAGAGAAAACGCATCATTCTGGCTACATGTCCAACCCGAGATCAAGGACTTTCACGGAATGCGTCAGTCCGCCTACTGCCACATAATCCACTCCAGCATGGGCATAGTGAGATGCGTCGGATAGGGTAAGGCCGCCGGAAGATTCCAGTTTTGTCTGTGGTGCTTTCGTGTCTCGAAGGTGGACGGCTTTGCGGGTGGTTGGCAGATCCATATTGTCGAGGAGGACTAGGCTGACACCTTCTTCTAGCACAGCATCTAACTGTTCCAGTGAATCGACTTCTACTTCAGTGGGAATGTTCGGGAATTGTTGTTTAACAGCGCGGAGGGCTTCTGCTACGCCCCCGGCAGCGACCACGTGATTATCTTTAATAAGGGCAGCATCTCCCAGCGCCATACGATGGTTCACTCCGCCACCTACGCGGACCGCATATTTTTCTAGATCCCGTAGGCCTGGCAGTGTTTTCCGGGTGTCTCGAACGCGGCACTGGGTTCCTTCCATGACGTCAACCCACTGGCGAGTAATTGTGGAGATACCGGATAGGTGGGTGACGATATTGAGAAGGGTACGTTCTGCTGTGAGAAGTTCCCGTGTGGGGGCTTTAATGGTGAGGACAGTATCCCCGGGTTCGATGATGTCACCATCGTTGACAAACGTTTCGATGGTGTATTTTCCTTTTCCTATAACCTTGTCAAGAACAACTCTCACAACGGGAATACCGCAGATGACACCATGTTCACGCGTGCGGACATGCGCAACAGCCTGGGCGTCGGCGGGGACTGTAGCGATTGTAGTGACATCTGGCCCAAGTCGTAGGTCTTCTTCCAGCGCTGTCGTGACAACACGCTCCATATCCTGCGGATTGGGTGGAGTAATGGGGGCATGCTGTGCTGATGTGATCGGGGATTGAGAATTCATTGTCATGACGTGGTCCTTAATCTATATGGTCAGGTCGGAAAAGTTGGTGTCGTGGTGAGCGAGGTGAGATCTGATTAGCGAAGTTGGGGACGTGGATTCACACACGTTTCGTGATGAATCTTTCCGTCATCTCCCAGGGAAAACACTCTGCTGTAGCGCTGCTGTGGGTCCGGCTTGGGATAGTCCAGACGTGTATGGCCACCGCGTGTTTCAGTGCGCAGTAATGCTGCCTCGGTGATAATGCGGCACAGTTGGACAGTGTCATGCATGCGGCGGGATAGTGTCTCATACAGTGTTTCCAACTGTTGTGCGGCTTCTTGCAACAGTGCAGCATCGCGCGTCACTCCCACATTTCCGCTCATGAGTTGCTGCAATGCACGCCGTTCACGCCGCCTCTGTACTGGCGTATCGCCAAGTGGGAAGTCATGCTGGTGGGCTGCTGTGTCATTACGCCAGGCAGACTCAATAGCGTGGCGGCTAATAGTGCCTCTCGTCTGGCATCGTTGCACAGCCAGTGCCGGCACTCGACCACCGACAACTAAACCTTCTAGCAAACTGTTAGAGGCAAGACGATTAGCACCGTGTAGACCGGTACGGGCGCATTCCCCTGCAGCGAAGAGCCCAGGAACATCTGTCCGCCCATAAGCGTCAGTAACAATGCCGCCGCTTTGGTAGTGTGCTGCGGGAGCAATAGGAATGCGTTGTGTTTGCGGATCAATGCCAATTTCTTGGCATCCTTCTGTCACGGTGGGGAATCGTTCGTGGAAGTGGTCAATGTGGGTGGCGTCTAGCCAGGCACAGTTCTCCCCGGTTTCCCGCATGTGCAATGCAATGGAGCGGGCAACAATATCGCGTGGTGCAAGCTCGCAGCGGGGATCTATGCCTACCATGAAGCGGTTTCCAGAAGCATCGTAGAGGAGTGCCCCCTCACCGCGGACAGCCTCAGAAATAAGTGGGCGGCGACCCGTGCGCTGTGTATCAAAGAGAACTGTGGGGTGGAATTGTGTGAATTCCAGGTCGGCCACCCGAGCTCCGGCACGCAGAGCAAGTGAAAGACCCTCACCACGTACCCCCTCTGGGCTAGTGGTGACGTTAAACAGTTGCCCATTTCCGCCAGTAGCGAGGAGAACGCAGGGGGCAGCAATATAGCCGGGGCCGCGCGGATCGCGAACACCGACCCCCACTACCCCATCGTCATCTGTAAAAATACTGGTGACACGTGCATTCTGTAGACACGGTATGCCCGCAGAGGCCACTTCTAACGCTCGTTGTACTTCGGCACCAGTGGCATCTCCGCCTGCGTGAATAATACGGCGAACAGAATGCCCACCCTCCCGGGTTCGTTTTAATGGTCCTTCCGGGGTGGCGTCGAAGTGGGCGCCTGCATCGATGAGTTTCTGTACGGCTTCTGCGCCCCCGCCGATAATGGAGGTGACGGCCTCTTTGTCGCAGAGCCCGGCGCCAGCGTCGAGAGTGTCGGCGACGTGTAGGCCGAGGGCTTCGTCAAGACTGGTGTCGAGTTCAATGTCGGAAAGCCCGGTGACGGCTATTCCGCCTTGCGCGATTTTAGTGGCGGCATTGGGGTAGCGGGGAATAGTGCGGGCGCCTTCCTGCCATCGTCCTTTATCGACGATAACGGTGGTGAGGCCGTGGTCACGGGCGGCGACGGCGGCGGAAAGGCCTGCTACTCCTGCTCCGACGATGACGAGGTCGCAGTGCATAGTCCACGGTGTGTCCATAGGGTGTCTCTTTTCGAGAGTTAGCGTGCTGCGGGGGTGTGTCCAATGGAGATCATGCGTTCCACGGGGCGGTAGGCCGCATCGATGGTGTCTTTATCGAGGTGGATTTCGTCTTCTCCGAGGGTGAGGCAGCGGAGGAGGGCGGCGGGGGTGATCATTTTCATGAATGGGCAGGCCGCATGGGGGTTGATGGGGGTGAAGGTGACGTCGGGTGCGGCTGCTTTGAGTTGATGCAGCATACCGATTTCGGTTGCTACTAGGACGTTTTCTTGGTCTCCGCGTTTTTCTGCTTCTTCGGCTTCTTCCAGCATGCCGCCGGTGGAGAGGATTTTGACGTGTTTTTGCGGTACTACGCCTTCCTGGGCGAGGTAGAGCGCCGAGGTGGTGCAGCCACATTCGGGGTGGATGTAAAGGTCGGAGTCGGGGTGTTGCCGGGCAGTTGCGGCAAGAACGTCTCCGTTGATGCCGGCGTGGATGTGGCATTCTCCCATCCAGATGTGGATGTTGTCCCGCCCGGTTTCGCGTTTGACGTGTGCACCGAGGAATTGGTCGGGGCAGAAAAGTATTTCTTGGTCGGCGGGGATGGATTTCACTACGTCGACTGCGTTGCTGGAGGTGCAGCAGATATCTGTGAGGGCTTTTACTACGGCGGTGGTGTTGACGTAGCTGACGACGATGGCGTCTGGGTAGTCAGCTTTCCAGGCGGCTAGTTCTTCGGCGGTGATGGAGTTTGCTAGCGAGCAGCCGGCGCGCGCGTCGGGGATGAGGACGCGTTTATCTGGTGAGAGGATTTTGGCGGTTTCTGCCATGAAGTGCACACCACAGAACACGATGGTGGAGTGTGGGTCTTTTGCGGCAATGCGGGAAAGCGCGAGGGAGTCCCCTGTGTAGTCGGCTATGTCTTGGATTTCGGGAAGTTCGTAGTTGTGGGCGAGGATGACGGCGTCGCGGGCAGCGGCGAGTCGTCGTATTTCTGTGGCCCATTCTTTGTTTCCGGTGATGCCGTTGTAGAGGCCGGTGGCATCTTTGTGTATGTGGGCAAGTAGTGGGGAATCGAGTTGTGTGAGTTTTTCAGTCATTATGCGCGCTCCTGAGCTGGAAGTAGTATTCCCAAGGAGGTTTTCGACTTATAATCGAAAACTATGTGGAATGTTACCAGCCGGATGGAAGTACGGGTAGCTGTCTTTCAAGTACGGCGACGCAGCAGTGACGATGCCCAGGAACTCTGTGTCCTTCTGTGGCAGCAAGCACGCGCATTCACTGCTCTCCACTCCCCTACAAATCCTCATCCTGTTACTGAAATAGTCTGGTCGCTGCCCGGCGGATGGCTACGCGACGATGAAGACATTACCCAATCCATTACGCGCCAACTGGCCGAAAAAGTTGATGTGCATACCCTTTCCCACCTTGAACAATTAAAAGTCTTTTCCCACCCGGAGCGTCGTCGCGACGGGCGTGTTATTGCCGCAACTTTTCTGGGAATTGTCCCCACTACGGCATGCCCGCAGCTACCATCGGACACTGCATGGATCCCGGTTGCACAGTTGCCTCGTACAACAGCGGATCATGCAGAGATTATTGCTGCTGCGGAACACCGCTTAGTGAGCAAATTGGGATATACCAACTTAGGCTTCGCGCTTTCTCCGGAAGAATTTACTATCTCGGAACTGCGCGCCATCTACGAGGCTGCACTCCACTACCGTGTCGATGCGACAAACCTGCAGCGTACTTTACAGCGTCGACACGTTATTGAACCCACCGGGGAAACGACCACACCAGGTGCAGAGGGTGGACGCCCTGCGCGTCTTTTTCGCTTTGTCCATAATCATTGTGAAATTACAGATGCCAGTGCAATTCTGCGTCCTCCTTCCGCTAAAGACACAGAATTACCCTGCTGACGTTATTTGTTTGTGCGTATATCTAGTGTTCGAAAAGGTAGGACGATATTTCTCCGTGCCGTGAGCAGCGCGCAGTCCACCCACTGGGCATCACTTGTGTCACCATTCGTCTGCCGCAGATGGGACAGTATCGAAACGGCTCTAGCCCTAATTCCGCGGCTTTAAAGGGACGTGGAGAATCTTTCGATAAATCTGTACCACGGTAGGGGTCAAAGCGGAAGGGTTCCCCTCGCAGCATCATGTCCCGTAAGTCAGTGCTAGTGACATTCCGCATTACTGGACGTCTTTCTTCTCACGGATGGGGATATGAAGTTCAGAGAGCATATCAAGATCGTTTTCCGCGCTACACCCCAACGTTGTGAGGTAATTCCCAGCAATAAATCCGTTAATGCCCCCGGTGAGACCATCGCGCATACCTTCATCACCGAGAGTGATTTCTCGGCCGCCAGCGAAACGAATAGTCGATTTGGGAAGCGCGAAACGAAATGCCGCGACGGTGCGTAGTGCGTCCTCCATACTCACCAGTGGGAGGTTTTCAAAAGGTGTCCCGGGGCGCGGGTTGAGGAAGTTAATGGGCACTTCGGTAGGCCCAAGTTCTGCGAGCTGGGTGGCGAACTCAGCACGTTGTTCAATACTTTCTCCCAGCCCAATAATGCCACCGCAGCATAATTTGATGCCGCGGCTGCGAACACGTTCAAGAGTTGCTCGGCGTACTTCCCACGTATGTGAAGTTACGACATTGAGGAAATAGGAGCGCGCTGTTTCCAAGTTATGGTTGTACCGGTGGATTCCCATAGCGGCTAGTTCATCTGCTTGTTCATCAGTGAGCATACCGAGCGAACAGGCAATATGTATATCCACTTCGGCACGGATAGCTTCCACTGCAGCTTTGAGTTGGCTCATCAGTTTCTTATCCGGCCCACGCACTGCAGCGACAAGGCAGAATTCTGCTGCGCCAGTTTTCGCAGTGTGCTTTGCCGATTCAACAACTGCAGGGATATCAATCCAAGCGCTGCGGACGGGAGACTCGAACACCCCAGATTGAGCACAGAAATGACAGTCTTCTGGACATCCGCCAGTTTTAAGACTGACAATTCCTTCTAGCTCGACCTCTTTGCCACACCATTTTTCGCGAATCTCTTGGGCAAGATCGAGGGCTTCCCGAATACGTTCGGGGGGAAGTGTGAAAACCTGGACAAGATCTTCTTCGGGAAGTGCGATACCGAGGTCATACGCATAGACGCGTGCACGTGCCAGAATATCGTCTGGTAGTTCAGACGTTTTCGGCAGAGTGGGTGTGTTTGTTCCATTTGCTGTTGCAACATCGGTGCTTAATCCCGCTGCTGCCGTAGAATTACCATAAGACATAGCTTTATTGAACACTGTTTAAGAGATAATTTCTACTTCCACGAAGGATAACCATGACGCAGCTCTCCCGTGAATGTATCATTCATGCTGCTGCCGACATTTTGCAGACTTATGGCCTACAAGACCTCTCCATCCGAAAAGTAGCTAGCCAACTAGGCGTACAGCCCGGCGCCCTCTACTGGCATTTCCCCAATAAACAGGCACTCCTCGGCGCCGTATGCACCCATATTCTCTCGTGTGACCTCCCCACTCGCGATAATTCACTCCCCCCGCTACACGTAACGACCCCTCACACATGGGCGCAAGAAATAGTGACAGTAGCGGAAGATCTCCGGAATAGGGCCCTCTTCTTTAGAGACGGAAGTGAATTAATGAGCACCTCACTCGCTTCACAAACCTCACCATTCCCCCAGCTCGATGCCCTAACAACTATTCTTCACACAGTAAGCCCCACCCCCGAACTCCATGCCCGCGTATTACTCCTCTTTATTTTGGGTGCGCTCGTTGATGAGCAAAGCCGTCTCCAACTTGCTGAGCTCACAGAAACACAGACCCCTACTTCTCCTTCCTTCGAGACGCTTGAAGGAGGACTTAACACCCTCATTAAGGGACTCACCGTAAGTTCCTTATAGCGTTCTATAACAGCCTCACAGTGACCCATGTCAGCCCTGTAGCACATACTTTTATGAATTTACGCCGAGAGTAGTGCTGACTGTTGAGCTACTTACACCAGGGCAATACTGTCCACCACTGTTCACTTGTGCACGCCACACTGCCACACTGCATAGTTTTATTCTGCTCACTATCAATCTGCCCCACCCCACTCGGTATTTTCCCAATGACGGGAACACCTGTTATCCGTTCTACTTCTGCAGCATTTAACCGCATGGGCAGATCAGGATCCGTAGGCCATGTCCCAAACACTATCCCACACATGGTGAGGCCTGCTCGGTTTAATTCTCGCCACGTCAGTGCACACTGGTTCAGCATTCCCAGATCAGGCTGCGACACAAGTAGAAAACTCACGCTCATACCGGCGTATGCGCGAACTTCTTGAGCAATTTCTATAAGAGTGGTCGGTGAACCATCCGCTTCTTCTCCTAAACCAACAAGGAGTCCCCCCGCACCTTCTACGAAAAGCACATCTACTTCCCGCGCTGCAGACACGATAATTTCGGCAAACTGAGCTGCGGTAAGAAGGCTTTGCTGTGCCCGACGCGCCGCCATATCGGGGGCAAGCGGCTCAGGATAGCGAACCCCCTCCCACACCCGTAGGGGTTGCACATCATGTTGTGCAGAATCATGATGCGGGGCTCCCAGAAGTTGACGCACCACTGCCACATCACCATGGTCACCATGGTGATACGAGCCGAGATCGCTGGCCGGAATGGGTGGTTCACCAGTTTGTGCTGGCTTTATGAGTCCTATTCGTAGGTGCGGAGCCTGGTGGTGGGTTGCTGCAATTGCGCTTGCTGTTGTAACGGTTTTTCCAACATCAGTGTTGGTTCCAGTAACGAAAATAATGGTGGTCATAGAAGCGTCCTTTAACACTCAGAAACCTGGTCTGTAGAGAAACAAATGGAATGGTGAAACGGTTTTTAGCGGACCGCTGTTTGTGCGGCTGCAACCATGCCGCGGCCTATTGTGGCGATCTGCGTGTCTGTACAGATGAAGGGCGGCATGCAGTAGATGAGGTCGCGGAAGGGACGCAGCCAGACTCCTTCCCGCAGTGCGGCTGCAGTTGCTGCGTCCACATTGAGCATCGCTGGATCCGTCAGTTGGATAACCCCAATAGCTCCTTTTACTCTTACGTCAGCAACGCCGGGAAGTCCCACGGCCGGGGACAGTCCGCGACGTAACTTACGCTCAATACGTAGGACTTCTCCCTGTTCATGAGCATGTTGCGCCAGCTGGCAGGCAGTCGTGGCGATAGCACATGCCAGCGGATTGGCCATGAATGTAGGGCCATGCATGAAAGCCCCTGTTCCCTTCGAGATCACAGTAGCTATTTCAGGCTGTGCTAGTACCGCCGCAGAGGTTAGATAGCCTCCTGTTAATGCTTTACCGACGCACATAATATCGGGCGTGCAATGGCATGCGTCCGCTGCAAATAGTGTGCCTGTTCTACCAAAACCGGTAGCGATCTCATCAAAAATGACGAGTACGTTGTAGCGTTGGCATAGTTCAACTAGCCCACGTACCAGAGCTGGTTTGTGGAACTTCATTCCGCCTGCGCCCTGTACAACCGGCTCAATGATGCAGGCGGCTACTGTATCCGCATTCTCGTGTAGGACATGTTCTGCGTGTTCTAAATACTCTTCCACGCTTGTGTCTTCTACTGCTGGGCGCAGACTTGTCTCTGTATCTGGTGGCGGAGTGGGAAGAAATATTTGTGGCTGCACAATTCCTTGCCAGAGAGTATGCATGCCATTATCGGGATCGCACACACTCATTGGTGTGAAAGTGTCTCCGTGGTATCCACCTCGCCACGTCAGCAGTTTTGTTTTGCGATGAAGTGCGGTATCTGTATGGGAACGCCAGTACTGCAATGCCATTTTGACGGCGACTTCCACAGACACTGACCCAGAATCGCAGAAGAAAACGGTATCTAGGCCCTCTGGCACCATTGCTAAGAGTGTATCGGTGAGCAGTGCCGCAGGTGCATGTGTCAATCCACCGAACATGACGTGGCTGAACTCGTCGATTTGTTGGTGTGCAGCAGCGTCCAGATCGGGGTGACGGTATCCATAGGCAGCCGCCCACCAGGAACTCATGCCGTCGAGAACTTTGCACGTTACCCTTTTGCCTGAATCATCGTTGTTTGCTGCGCTTTTTTCAGAGAGAAAATTAGCAGCAACATCGAGCGTCAGATATGGACCCTTGGCGGCTTTCACAACATGTTGTGGCGGCCCAGGTAGAGGACTGTAGGGGTGCCAGATGTGATGGCGATCCGTTTGTAGTATGTCGTTAATACAAGGCATAAATAGTAGGTCCTTCACCAATAATTGAACACTGTTCTATTATGCCTTTTTACTGTATCTGCTTGTAAAAGCTCCATGTCAACCGCGTAGAGAACGCTCCCAATGCAGGCTTTAGAGGTGAGGAACGGTAGGATGTGAATGACGGTCGCGTTTATACAACGTCATTCCCTATAGCATATTGAGCAGGCGTACTTCCTTTCTGGGGAGTACGCACATGACACTAAAGACCTGATTAAGACAGATATGGCACGAAAAGACAACACTTCTTCTGCACAAACAGCGAGTCCCGCAACGCGCCCCCCTATCCCCCAACATCGTCATACCTATCGCTATGACCTTGATGGGTTACGCGGTCTTTCTATCGCACTGGTGGTTATCTTCCACATCTGGTTTGGTCGCGTGTCCGGTGGCGTAGACGTGTTTCTCACTCTCTCTGGTTTCTTCTTCATCGGTTCCCAGATGCGCAATGTTGACCGCTACGGCAGCCTCAACCCGCTCCGGTCCATTTGGAAAACCATCCGTCGCTTGCTCCCCACTATGGTGGTTGTTCTCGCTACCGTTGGAATTGGCGTTATTCTCGTATTCCCCCGTACACGCTGGGCCAACGTTAATGATCAGATGTTGGCTTCACTGCTCTACTACCAGAACTGGAAACTGGCAGCACAGTCCGAAGACTATGCTCAAGCAGGCACTGCGGTAAGCCCGCTACAGCACCTCTGGTCGATGTCTGTACAGGGTCAGTTCTACCTCATGATCATTCTGCTCTGCTGCGGTCTGGGGTGGCTACTACACCGTTTCTGGCCAGGTAAATCCATCTTTACCCCCATGGCGGTTATTCTCGGCATTGGGACTGTCCTCAGCTTTGTGTACGCAATCTATCTCCACCGCGAAAACCAGATGCTCAACTACTATGACACCTGGTCTCGTCTTTGGGAACTTTTCCTCGGTGGTCTCCTTGCCACAGTGATACACAAAATTGAAGTCCGTAATCACTGGGTACGCTGGTTCCTCACAGTCATTGGTCTTTTCGCCATATTTACATGTGGCCTTATCTTTAACGGCGTTGATGAGTTCCCCGGACCGTGGACTCTTTATGTCCTTATTGCCACAGTGTTCCTTATCATTGCGGGCCAAGCTCCCGAAGGTGAAGAACTGACGTGGCGGAATGCCCCCTTCACCGCATTTCTTGCGTCTAAACCACTGCGCGAATTAGGCCGTCTTGCCTATGCCCTTTATATGTGGCACTGGCCGTTGCTCATTCTTGCCTGTACACATCTCAAACGTCCACAACCTTCCAATAAGATCGGTATCTTCGTCCTCGTTGTCAGTTTGGTCTTAGCATGGTTCACACACCACTACATTGAAGAACCACTGCGGCTAAAAAAGAAGCAACCTACTGCTGCCCAGGATGGCGTAGTAGAAAAGCCTGCGTTCAAAGAACGCCTTCTTGCTGCATTACGCCCCAAACGAAGCTGGCTCACATGGAAGAGCATTGCCGGTACTCTCGTTGTTGTCTTAACATTCTGCCTAGTAGGCTTCCATATTTCTTGGAAACGCTATATCAACAGCCTTGATGGACAAATGACGCTCGTCCTCACTGCCGATTATCCGGGTGCCCGTGCCATTACGGAAAACATGCCCATCCCGAATAACGTTGACTACCAGCCACGCCCTATTGACGCTAGCCGTACTCTCCCGCGATCATCTTTTGATGGGTGTATTTCTAACTTCGATGATGCTGATATCCACGAGAAGAAGATATGGCGCGAAGAAAAAGGACACCCCTGTATTTATGGAGATGTCCACGCCAAACGTGCCATTGCTCTAGTGGGTGGATCACACGCCGAACACTGGCTGACAGCCCTCGATATCCTGGGACGTCGCCAAAACTTCCGTGTTGATGTTTATCTCAAGATGGGTTGCCCGTTCATGATCAGCGGCATGATCAACAATCCTCTTACTAATAAGCCTTACTACAACTGCCTAGAGTGGAATAAGAAAGTCTATAACCGCGTTCTCCAGAAGAAATATGATTATGTCTTCACTACTGCCACTCGTCCCGCACAACTTACTGGTGTAGGACCCGACGTCGTCCCAGATTACTATGCTGACTTGTGGCGATCCTTCAATAAAGAGAACGTTCAGATGATTCTCGTCCGTGACACTCCCTGGTCTACGCGGGAAGATAGACCCGCCAAAGTTCCCGACTGCCTAGAAGAAGGTGGAGATGCCACGAGCTGTGGCATACCACGTGATCTTGCAATGTCCCCCGTGAATCCTGCTATTGAAGCGTCGCGAGGACTTTCCAATGTCCATCTTATGGATTTCACGGATGCACTGTGCCCTGGCACTGTTTGCCCCGCTGTAATTGGCAATGTCATGGTGTACCGGGATATGCACCACATGACACATTCCTTCGTACAGTCTCTTATTCCGGAATTTGCCCGCCAATTCAATGCCATTACTCATTGGGGTCCGGTGACCAAGCGCGGACAGGATCTCAACACTACGTCCTACCCAGGAACGGAAATCCTTCCCCCCGCAACCACGACATCAAAAGGTGATCGTCGCTCTCGATAATGGCTTCAGTAATAACGGAATAGTGTAGACAAATTCAGTATCAGTAACGTCAATAGTTGTGTGGGGCTCTCATGTATCGAGAGCCCCACACAACTATAAAACGACTATACGATGGACACGGTGCATGAACACCGATACTTTTCTACACATCACGCGCTCTATAGACATAAGCCTTAAAAGACCACTGTCAGCTAATAGTTGAGCAATCATTTTTATCAAGGGTGTATTTACTCCCATAAATTTTGACAACTACGACAACTGGTCAATTGTTCACATAATTTCAAAAACAATGCCCTATCAGCAAAAAAGAGAAATCTAACAAAAATGCATACAAAAAGTATCTGCAAGATGAAGGCAACTACCTTGCAGCTCTGTTTTTAGCGTCATAGATTAACTCTCAGAGCCGGATTGACCCGCTTGAACGTGAGCCAATCCCCTCCTATCTCCCCATATATACTGTCAATAGGAGCTTTCCATGACCACTCTCAGTCGCCGCTTCACTGCTGCACTTTGCGCCTCCGCAATGGCGCTCAGTGCCACTCCCGCTTTGGCGAACGCTAGCACGGACGTCCCCGGTTACCCTCGCGATGAATTCGGCGGTATTCGTAACAAGACTTCTGATGAGTGGGGTATGCCGAACCAGGGTGTCGGCCCCATTCAAAACAACTTCCCTGCTGCTTCTAAGTACTCCAAGGAGCACAACGGAACTGCTCCCACGGGCGTGAACGATTTCTCTTGCAAGCCCAAGTACAAGCACGCTCTACCGATCATTCTGATCCCCGGTACCAGTGAAGATGCTTACGCAACGTGGGCATACTACGGTCCTATGCTGGCCAAGGCCGGACTGTGCGCCTACACCTTCAACTACAACCCGGGCCCGGATGTCATGAAGGCACTCATTCATCCTAATGACATCAACGAAGCTATGCCGTTCAACGGTGATATCAAGGCTTCCGCTCAGTTCCTCGGCGTTTTCGTGAAGTACGTCATGAAGCGCACTGGCGCCAAGAAAGTCGACTTCGTTGGTCACTCCCAGGGTGGCGGCGCTCTCCCGAACGCCTACATCAAGTGGTACGGCGGCGATAAGACTGTTCGCCACACCATCGGCCTAGTTGCTTCTAACCACGGCTCCACCCTCTACGGTGTTGGTTCTCTCATCAAGGCTGCTGGCCTCAACGACAAGTGGCAGAAGATGTGGGATTACGCCAACGTCACCGCTGATGGTCAGCAGACTGTTGGTTCTGACTTCGTGAAGGAACTCGAAGCCGGCGGCATCACCAAGCCTGGCGTTAAGTACACCGTTATCACCACCCGGTACGACGATGTTGTTACCCCCTACACCCACGATATGATCGAGGAACCGGGCGTCAACAACGTCATCATCCAGGACCTCTGCAAGAAGGACTTCACTGACCACTTCGGCATGACCTACGACCCGGTTACCTACCAGGTTGTTGAGAACATGCTCACTGGCCGTGACTACAAGCAGGTCGACTGCAAGTTCGTACCTCCTTACTACCAGTAAGACTCAAGAGATAGACGATAATTCCTTAATTGTTGTTTGTCTCTATCCACAAAAACACTGATGTAAAACATTAAGATGTTTTACATCAGTTGAGATTCATACATCATCCGCCCTGTTCGGTAAGGTTTTTGAGAACCCGCCGACAGGGCGGATGTGTGTTCACAGAACACTGCAGCATCAGCAGGTTTCATTACAGCCACCACTATTACGGAAGCCATAGGATCAGGATGCCGTGCCGCTTCCACGTCATCAGCGATCGCTGAACTAGTTTGTGCAGACTCTCCAGAGCGTGCAGTGTCTACTGCGTCTACGGGGAGTAAACCTTCACCATAAAAGACATCAACTACTTCAAGACCTCTCCCCCGTAAATCGGCTTCCCACCGTCCCACATCAATAATGGGGGCCTGTACCGACCACAGATCTACTAGTCGGCAAACGGCAAGACGTTTCGACTGGCGTGCCGCAGTAATCCCCTTATTTACAGCATCGGTGTAGGCACGCACCAATCCCCCCGTGCCCAACAAAATACCGCCGAAATAGCGCACCACAACAGCACACACATTAACAAGATCTGCACCACGCAAAGCGGCAAGCATCGGTTTACCAGCAGTCCCGGAGGGCTCTCTATCATCACTCGAACGCTCTTGTACGTCACCACTTCCACCACCTAACCGAAAAGCCGTGCAATGGTGGCGGGCTGTCGGGTGCAGACGCCGAATCTCCTCGATAAAAGCACGGGCATCCTGCTCATTTTCTACACGTTGCAGATAACAAATAAACTGCGACCGCTTAATCTCAATTTCTGCGGTAACCGAAGATCCAGTACTTAGACTACAAAACTGAGGGATGTCTACAGACAACTTTTCAACCACTACGTCAGGTATTCATACGCTGGAGTACCTGGGAGTAATCGCTCACACTCGATACCGCTTTCTTCCATACGATGGAGCAGAGCATGCAACCCAGTAGCGGTTCCTAATTGGATACCAACCAATGCGGCACCAGTTTCACGATTGTTCCGCTTCACATACTCGAACAGGGTGATATCGTCATCCGGGCCAAGCACGCGGTCGAGAAACTCACGTAGTTGACCTGGTTTCTGCGTAAAGTTGACTAAGAAATAATGCTTAAGACCTCGGTCAACTAAAGAACGTTCAATAATCTCGCTATAGCGAGAAACATCATTGTTACCGCCGGAGATAATACACACAACTGAGCTTCCTGGAGCAAAACGCAACTGTTGCAGGGCCGTCACAGAAAGAGCACCAGCTGGTTCGGCGATAATCCCCTCATTTTGGTAAAGATCCAACATCTCTGTGCAGACAGAGCCTTCGGAGACAGTGAGAAGATCAATCATCTTACGATGGGCATCAAGTATTGCATAGGTAACATCGCCACAACGCTTGACGGCTGCCCCATCCACAAACGGGTCAGTATCCCCCAGAGTAACAGGACCTCCCATATCCAGAGCTGCCGCTACAGATGCCGCTCCCGCCGGCTCCACTCCAATGACTTCTGTCTCGGGACTCGTCTCGGCAAGATAGGTGACAACGCCAGAAAGGAGACCACCACCCCCCACTGGAACAATAACCATACTGGGTTGCTCCCCAATATCAGCAAGTTGCTCAACGATTTCTCGGGCAACAGTCCCCTGTCCTGCAATAGTGCTGGGATTATCAAACGGTGCCACCCATGTAGCCCCCGAGTCCTGCGCATTCTGCATAGCGGCGGCAGCGGCGTCGTCAAAAGAATTACCTGTTACTACCAGCTCTATTGCATCTCCACCGTGATACATAATGCGATCACGCTTTTGTTTAGGAGTATTAGAGGGAACATAAATACGTCCCTGTACTCCCAAGGTGCGACACGCGTACGCTACCCCCTGCGCATGGTTACCAGCAGATGCCGCTACAACGCCGGCCCTACGCTGTTCGTCGTTAAGCTGCGCAATAACGTTATAGGCACCACGAATCTTGTATGAGCGGACACCTTGCAAATCCTCTCGCTTCAGGTAAATCTTAGCGCCCGTCATTTCCGAAAGACGTGGAGAGTAATACAGCGGAGTACGCTCCACAACTCCACTAATAATTTCCGCAGCTTTTTCAACATCGGCAGCTGTGGGCATAATAACCTGGGGTTCTAGAGGATTTTTATTCACAGTATTTATACTAGCCCACTACACACAGTGACTGTTGAAACTAGCTTTTAGATCAGAGATCAACTCACTGCTTTGTCTCACTCGGAGAGCCTCCGACAAAGCAAGTCGTTCCACTCTTCCCTCTGCTTCCAGTGTTACTACAACAGGCGATGGTCCTGCATGCCGTTGCAGAATATCACGTAGCTTAGCTAGCCTCTCGGGCGTACACATTTGTGTCTTAAGCCGTAAATTAAAGACTGGTGCAATACCATCCTGGCTAAAATCAGGCACAGTAAGATCGTCACCAAAGATACTCATGCGGTCATCGCGGATATTGACATGCGCTCGGACAATAACAACTGCATCTTCGATAATGTGCATACCGATCTTTTGGTAAAGACGCGGGAAGAAGAGCACCTCCACTCCACCTTGCAGATCCTCGATGCGAACAATGGCCCACGGCTCACCCTTCTTGTTGACGCGTCGATCAACTGCCGCGATGATGCCACCGATGACGACCGTTTTACCGTTGGGAAGTTCGCCCTCCAGAATAGTGGTAATGGACGTATCTGTACGTTCTTGTAACGCTGTTTCCAAACCATCCAGTGGATGTCCAGAAACATAGAGTCCCAACATTTCTCGTTCTAAAGTAAGACGTTGTTTTTTATCCCATTCATCATCCGGCACCTGCACTTCAAAAGCGTTACTCACAGAGTTATCTTCTTCTGCTCCGAAGCCTGCAAAAAGGTCGAACTGTCCAGCTGCAGCGGCTTTCTTCGTCCCCATAACGGCATCAATAGCATCTGAATGCACCTCGAAAAGTCCTTTTCGAGAATGTCCCAGAGAGTCGAAAGCTCCTGCCTTAATAAGAGATTCCGTAACCTTCTTCGTACAAGCTGTCTGCCCTATCTTGTTGAGATAGTCAGTGAAGTTTGTAAATGCGCCCTGTACAGTACGCGCATCAACAATCTCATCCACGGCCTGTTCACCAACATTACGTACAGCGCCCAAACCGAAACGAATATCTTGTCCCACTGGTGCAAAGTTCCAAATAGATTCGTTCACATCCGGTTGTAGGACTTGAATACCCATACGGCGACAATCCGACAAATACAGTGCTGTCTTATCTTTATCATCACCCACAGAAGTGAGCAGTGCTGCCATATATTCAGCCGGGTAATTTGCCTTCAAATAGGCAGTCCAGTAGCTGACCAGTCCATATCCTGCCGCGTGCGACTTGTTGAACGCGTATCCGGCGAAGGGCAGAATCGTCTCCCACAAAACTTTGATAGCCTCGTCAGAATAGTTACGCTCGCGCATACCGGCCTGGAAGTTGTCGAACTCTTTCGCCAATACTTCCGGCTTCTTTTTACCCATGGCACGACGGAGCAAATCTGCTTGGCCAAGAGAATAGCCCGCTACCTTCTGAGCAATTTGCATAATCTGCTCTTGGTAAACAATAAGGCCGTATGTTTCCGCGAGAATATCTTTCAGCGGCTCATCAAGCTCGGGATGAATGGGCTCTACCGGGGCACGCCCATTCTTACGATCCGCATACGCCCAGTGTGCACCCACCCCCATCGGCCCTGGTCGGTACAGTGCCAGCGAGGCAACAATATCGTTGAAGCCTGTTGGCTCCATCTTTTTCAGCAACTCACGCATACCGCCACTATCAAGCTGGAAAACGCCCAGCGTATCCCCGTGGCGGAGTAACTCATACGATTTTTCATCCGTTAGCTGAAGACGATCAAGATCAAGTATTTCCCCATCGCGATTGCGCTTAATGTTTTCCAGCGCATCGCCAATAACAGTGAGGTTTCGTAGCCCTAGGAAGTCCATCTTCAACAGGCCAATAGCCTCACACGAAGGATAGTCCCATCCGGTAATAAGAGCACCGTCTTGGGTACGCTTCCACATAGGGATACAGTCCAACAGTGGCTCACTGGACATAATGACAGCACACGCGTGTACACCCGCCTGGCGAACCATACCTTCCAGACCACGGGCTGTTTCATAAATACGCTGTACGTCCGGGTCGGTTTCGATGAGGGCGCGAATCTCGGAAGCCTCACCATACCGGGGATGGTTAGGATCCATAATGCCGGAAAGTGGAATATCCTTCGCACCTTGCGCTGGCGGCAGTGCCTTCGTCATACGATCTGCGATCGCATACCCAGGCTGCCCGAATTGGACACGTGCCGAGTCTTTAATAGCAGCCTTAGTTTTAATAGTGCCGAAGGTAATAACCTGTGCTACTTTATCTGCACCCCATCGCTCAGATGCGTAGCGGATCATTTCCCCGCGACGACGATCATCGAAGTCCATATCGATATCAGGAGCGGAAGGACGTTCTGGGTTAAGGAAGCGCTCGAACAGAAGACCGTGCTTGACCGGGTCGATATTAGTAATACCCAAGGCGTAGGCAATAAGAGCGCCTGCGGCGGAGCCACGCCCCGGACCAACTTTAATGCCGACTTCACGTGCATGGCTGACCAGGTCGGCCACCACCAGGAAGTAGGTTGGGTACCCCTTCTGGATAATAACGTCAATCTCGTAATTGGCACGTTCAATATAGTTTTGCGGCACTCCATCAGGGAAACGCCATTCAAGGCCTTCCTTCACTTCATGACGAAGCCAGGCTTCTGCATCGTAGCCCGGTGGAGTATCGAAGTTGGGCATCCGGTCATGATATTTCCACACGTTGGAATAGTCGCCAACGCGCTCAGCTATCCATAGTGTGGTATCACATGCCCCTGGAACTTCCTTATCCCAGCGAGCACGAATTTCTTCTGGTGGAATAAGGTAATAGCCGTCACCATCAAATTTAAAGCGTGAGGGATCAGAGAGCGTTTTTCCCGTCTGCACACATAACATAGCTTCGTGTGCCTTCGCCTGATCTTGTGTGACGTAGTGACAGTCATTGGTAATGACGGGACGCATGCCAAGATCTTTTCCCAATTTGAGAAGATCTTCACGGACTCGCCGTTCAATATCAATGCCATGGTCCATAAGCTCCAGCAAGAAATTTTCTTTGCCGAAAATACTCTGCCACTTCTCCGCGGACTCGTAGGCTTCCTTTATCTGGCCAAGGCGTAAACGAGTCTGAATTTCGCCGGAGGGGCAACCAGAAGAAGCAATGACACCTTTTGAATATTGAGAGATAAGGTCAGCATCCATACGAGGCCATTTACCCAATTGTCCTTCATAGGATGCAAGGGAGGACAGGCGGAAGAGATTATGCAATCCCTCTTCATTTTCTGACCACAATGTCATGTGGGTATAGGCGCCTGAACCGGAAACATCATCGCCGCGTTGCGACGGATCACCCCAACGCTGGCGGGTCTTATCAAAACGGGATCCGGGGGCAATATATGCTTCCACACCGATAATGGGTTTTACACCTGCAGCGATTGCTGCTTTATAAAAATCGGATGCCCCATACATATTGCCGTGGTCGGTCATTCCCACTGCTGGCATACCTAGACGATTGCACTCTTCCATGAGCTTATCGATCTTTGCCATACCGTCCAGCATGGAAAACTCAGTATGGTTATGGAGATGGACAAATGATGACTTGCCCACTGCCATCCCCTCTCTCTATCTAGGATTTAACAGCTAACTACATATTTACTGGCAACTACCGTTGTAAGAATGCTATTACTCTGTCAGTACGTGACTAGTTTAGTAGACGTGTCCAACATCGCCAGTACCCGGGTGGACGAGCTAACGCTTTTAGCTTTCTTCTCGAAGAATGGACAGGGCGCGCGCTAAATCAGCTGGATAATCACTCTCAAATTCCACCCATCGGCCATCTGCAGGATGGACAAAACCTAGCTTTTTAGCATGCAGCCATTGTCGCTCAAGGCCTAACCGTGCAGACAATGTGGGGTCTGCACCATAGGTAGGGTCCCCCACACAAGAATGATGAAGAGCTGAAAAGTGAACACGTATTTGGTGGGTACGCCCCGTTTCTAGATGCACGTCAAGAAGTGTTGCCCGCCGGAAAACTTCCACGGTGTCATAGTGAGTGATGGAGGGTTTCCCATCTGGGCGTACACAAAAACGCCAATCATTACCGGTGTGTCGGCCAATAGGAGCATCAATTGTTCCTGACAACGGATCCGGGTACCCCTGCACGATGGCATGATAGGTTTTTTCCACAGTCCGGTCTCTAAAAGCCTGCTTCAGCACGCTATAGGCGTGTTCTGACGTAGCCACCACCATAAGACCTGAGGTACCCGCATCAAGACGGTGCACAATGCCTTTTCGCTCCGGCGGTCCAGAAGTAGTAACCCGGTATCCGGCAGCGGCAAGACCTCCCACAACAGTGGGGCCAGTCCACCCCAAAGAAGGATGGGCAGCTACGCCAGCTGGTTTGTCCACGACCACAATATCGTTATCAGCATAAACAACATGCATCCCGGGAACTGGTTCCGCCACAACAGTAAGAGGCTGTGGCGGATCTGGCAATGTCACTTCCAGAAACCCCTCCACCATTTTGAATGACTTGCCAATAGCAACCCCATCGAGCATCACATGGCCTTCTTCTGCAAGATTTGCAGCAGCACTCCGCGATACACCCAAAAGACGGGACAATGCGACATCGGCACGAAGATTAACTAAGCCGTCGGGCACTGACATTGCGCGATAATCACTCATAAGTGAGACACCTGCGACGACGCATCGGTTTTCTCTGCAGCCGGGGACACTGTTAACTTTTTACCCACCAATAAGCAGATAAGAACAATAACGACACCAATAGTGACGGCACTGTCAGCAACATTAAAAACAGGGAATTTTCCCACTGAAATAAAGTCAATGACGTGCCCAGAAAATGCTGCAGGTGGACGGAAAAGCCGATCATAGAGATTCCCAAAAGCCCCACCTAGTATTAATGCCAGCCCAGTAGCCCACGCATTACTTGTGGTACGCCACAGCGCAGAAGCAACAGCAGAGATAATCACCATGCTGAAAATAGTGATGAAAACTGTGAACTTTTCCCCTAATCCAAATGCCGCACCGGAATTCAGTACATGCGTAATCCGAATATTTCCCCAGGATGCATGTGTTTCCCCTACCGGGATAGTCACTACTACCCATGCTTTTGTGAGGTAATCAATAACCAGAATAATGCCAGCGAGAGCAAAGAAAAGAGTGCGCCGCTTATATGCAGCCCGACGTGCAGCAATAGCAGCGGACGCATCGTATGACGACTGTTTTTTCTGTGGTACGGGCACTCTTCGCTAGATCTCCTTACAGGGCATTATTGAGGCTATTGGCGGGGTGACGGAATGATATTACGTGTTGCACACTGCCGGCACGCTATCTGGCATGAGCAAAGAAATGGTGTTGCACATGTACGACTTAGAGATTTTCCACTTCTTCTTGTCGTAGATAAACTTCACTTCACTGCCCTGGGGAGGCTGGCCGGGAATAGACATCTCAACATGCACAGTGCGAGTAGTGGGGTCAGTGGGGATAATCTGTCCAGAAAGTTTAATAGTGGCGTTGGACTCTTGCTTGGCCTGCGTAATTTTCTCGAAAAGCTCTGGTGATTTTTCACCATCTTCAACAGTGTCAAGTTTGTCTTTTGTTGGTACTTTCGGATCAAGAGCACGGTCCAACAGTGCTTGTAGCTGCTGCAAGGTAGGCTCGGGGATCGCCGGCCGTTTTAATGAGCTCATAGCAGCACTACGGCTTGCCTCTACTTCAGGTGGTACTGAGGTAGTACATGCAGTTAACGCCATTACCGCTGTAACAGCGATAAGGGTCGCACCGATGCGTCGTGCAGTCATAGGGCTCCTAGAAGGTCAACTAGTGTTCTACAGTCACACTACTCGTTTTTAAGTCATCTCTCCGCATGGAGTGTTGTCACTTGCCGGCACGTCGCTATTGACCTTTACTCCCAAAACCCACACTCTTAAAGGGTGACTACCGCGAATATTGTTGTGCTAGCTACTGGTGGAACGATCTCCAGTACTGCTTCTACTACTTCTCACGAACATACGAATAATGGTCTCTCGCCATCTCTTAGCGGCGAGGATTTGTTACGAACGCTGCCCTCCGACCATCCCTTCGTTGTACAGAAAAACGCCACTATTCACGTGAATAACGTCTATCACAAAGACTCCTCCCAGCTTCTCCCCACAGATATTGACCGTTTGACCGATGCGGTCCTTACAGCTTTAGACGCTGGTGCAACGGGTATCGTGGTGGTACATGGCACCGACACACTAGAATCGACAGCGCTCTGGCTACAGCTTGTATGTCCACTGGCGCACTATCATTGTCCACTCGCCATAACTGGGGCTACTTTTGCCGCAGATAGCAGCACTCCAGATGGCCCTCAGAATCTTGCTGATGCACTGAGTTACGTCACTAATCCACAGGCAGAGTCAACTGTAAAAATAGTATTTGGCGGCGCTATCCTTCCTGCGTGGGGAGCGTTAAAACTAGCGACAGACCAGCGCACCGCATTTGCCTCCGTCTGCCCGGCAAACGCGACAAGCACTGGGTTAACTGAGTTGCTCGTTGACATGCCTATACATCCGATCCCTCGTCTTTCCGTCAATACTCCCCTTGTGCGTATTGTGACAGTCGATTTCGGGGATGATGGGTCCCTCTTACGTCTTGCGTGTGAACCATCCGGTGCTGTTCCTGTACGCGCCATCATTATTGAAGCGTTGGGCAGCGGTAATCTTCCCGCTGCCACTGCTACCGTTCTTCATGAGTTACGCACAACGTATCCTGAGATTATTTTCGTGGTGACCTCCCGGGTACCGTTAGGGCCAGTATCAGCACTGTACGGCTGCACTGGCGGTGGTGCGGATTTGGCCGCAGCAGGTATCCCCTTAATCAAAAATTTACGGGCTCCACAGTGCCGCATACTTTTGCTTGCACTACTCCAAGCGGGCTACTCCACTGCGCAAATTAAGAACATTCTCCACGCATAAAACATGCCTAGAACCCGCATAGAACCAGTGCATAATTAATCTGCATGTAGTCGGTGTAATTCTTCTTCTGGCCAGTCGAGGCAGAGTAGTGGATCTGCCGGAGTAAGGTCGGCAGTTTCCTCTGTAAACGTTATCACTCGCCCCGGGCCACTAGTACGCGTTTCAAATCGGACGGATACTTTCCCCTGGCCCGCCCCCTGTATCCAGCCAAACCCATACGTAGGATGCATAACGTCCATGCCGGATTGCCAGCGTGGGCAGTCCGGCATGTGTAATAAGGCACGCTCAGAGCCATATACTCCCTGTCCCGTTGTACCGGGGATAGTTACTGTTTGAGCGTCACTATTGTCGCGTTCTTCCTCAATATTGACTTCCCAGTCCAGTCCAGGGAAAAGAGATTCCTGCTGAACAGTAGTAAGCCCAGAAAACCCAACTCCCACAAGACGACATGCTCCCACCGTGGCAGGATCAAGGGCAAGCCGGTGTGCGAGGGCCAGTAAAGTCCGTATATCGGTAGTGGCATAGGGCAATGTTGCGGACCGTGAGATGATGGTCATATCTGACAGTTTTTGTTTAACCGTAACGGTTCTGGCGGCACGCCCATCGTGGAGAAGACGCCGGTGGGCATCGTCACCATTATCGTCAATAGCCGCTATAATGCCGGCCTTATCAGTAATATCTGTCCGATAAGTAGACTCGGAACTGATTTGTTTAGCGATGGCCCGCTCGCATACTGGGCGATTATCAAAGCCACGTGCTAGCCCTTGTAATTGTCGGCCCACTGCAGACCCTAGTAATGCTTTCGCGTCCTTCTCTGAGAGATCTGCTAGATCACCAATGGTAAGAATGTTTTCTTTCTGCAGCTTTTTTTCGCTGACGGGGCCCACTCCCCACAATTTTCGTACTGACAGCGGACGCAGAATTTTATTCATAAGGGATGCTGGAATAATCTGCACACCATCCGGTTTCGCCATTCCTGACCCAATTTTGGCGTATTGCTTCCCACTTCCCGCCCCAAAAGAAAGAGATAACCCAATCTCTTCTCGCACAACGCTGCGCAGCATTTCACAATACTCAAGAACGTCAGCCCCCGTGCACCCATGTAATTCTGCGGGTTCGAGGAATGCTTCATCGACGGAAAGCTGTTCTATAACCGGGACATACGTTCGTAGTAGCCGGAATATACGGCGGCTGACAGTGCGGTACACCACTCCACGAGTTGGTACAACAACACCACGTGGTTCAATAAGCCGGGCTGCCTGATGCATAGGCATAGCCGAATGACATCCCAATGCACGTGCTTCATACGATGCCCCCGCTACTACCCCACGACCTGAACGTCCCCCTACTAGGACAGGACGCCCCTGCAAGGTAGGGCGGGTGAGCTGCTCAACAGAGCTAAAGAAGGCATCCATGTCACAGTGCAATACCCATCTATTCTGGCGACACGCCAGATCCTTAGAAGAAAGATGGTATGCACTGCTGTCCACAGTGCCAGTGTATGTCACACTCTGCCCATAAAGAGAAAGAAGAAGTGGCGAAGGATATTCGAGGACAGCAGGAATACTGACCGATATGCTGGAAGCAGAGAGTTAGGTACTTTTGTGCCGCACCGACCACCATAGCTTGGAGAAGAAATGGAATTCATGGAAAAGGCAGCCCGCGATTTGTGGCGTACATGGCTAATAGTAGGTGTTTTTGCCCTCCTGATTGGAATTGTTGCAGTGGCGTGGCCCGATAGTACCGTCAAGGTTGTCACTATTATCTGCGCTGTGGGAATTATTGTTGGTTCTCTTGCACTTGGTGCATTGTCCGTCTCAACAAAAGAAATTTCCCCACTCTGGGGTCTGGGGGTCTTTTTCTCAGTAGTGGGCATTATCGTCGGCATTGCGGCAGCAATTAACCCGGACACCTTCAGTGTTGTTCTCGCCTTGATCTTCGGTATTGTTGCTCTTGTTTCTGGTATTGGCAATATTGGTGCCGGCAGCGTCACTGCAGTAGCAGGTGTTGGCTGGCCAGTTATTACCAGTGGTGTTGCACAAGTAATTATTGGCTTATTACTTATCATTTCTCCCTTCACCTCACTCATCGGTATTGCGTGGGCGCTGGGAGTCATGGCCATTCTGCTGGGTATTTCTATGCTGGTATCCGCTATTGTTATCCGCCAAACTCTTGCAAAGAATGGCGAAAACGTCTCCTTCATGGGTTAATAGCCTGATGGGCTAGCCCTACGACTATTACTATCTACAAACGGTAGATAAAAGGCTCCTCCCCCACTCACCTCATTCTGTGAGCTATGGGAAGGAGCCTTCGATTATTCTCTACTGCCTCTACTGTTTCTACTGTGCAACTTTATGAAGACTGCCTGTTACACCATCACCCAGATCGAGCTCTCCACCCTGTTCTGGAGTAGTAATAGTAAGGTCAACTGCCAGGACTTCACCAGAGATAAGATCGCGGTGCCGCTCCGCCCAGGTACGTAGTTTCTCGGGCACACCCATGGTAAGGCTGATGCGGTCGGAGACTTCCAGTCCAGCCGCGCGCCGAGCATCCTGTATTTCACGAATGCGGTCCTTGGCCCATCCTTCAGACTCCAGATCATCATTAAGAGTCATATCCAAGATGACGAGTCCCTTACCGTCTGGAAGAGCAGCGGTGGAATCGGGATTCTGCGCGACTAGACGCTGCGTATACTCTGTATCCTTCAACTCAATACCGCCTACTGTGGCAGTACCGTCTGCATGAACCTCATAGTCGCCAGCCTTAGCGGCTTTAATAGCCTTCTGGACATCCCCACGCAGACGTGGCGCCGCAACCTTAGCGTTCACTTGTAGTTGGAATTCACCGTAGGACGCAACGTCATCGGTAAGTTTTACCTCCCGCAAATTCATTTCTTCCGCAATGATGTCGGTGAAAGGTGCTAGTGCATCCACGTGCGGGGCCGCGACAGTCGCCGACAGTAGTGGCAAGCGAACGCGTAGCTTATGCGCTTTACGAATAGAGGAGATTGTAGAGCACACTACCCGCACACGGTCCATCGCAGCTACCAGCTCCGCATCATGCGGCAGGAGATCAGACTCTGGCCAATCCGTAAGGTGTACTGATTCACCACCAGTAAGGCCCCGCCAGATAACCTCCGACGCGAACGGTAGCAGTGGCGCAGCCAATCGGCACGTTACCTCGAGCACCGTGTAGAGAGTATCGAAGGCGTCTTTAGCATCCTGACTAGACTCCTCCCCCTCCCAGAAACGAGCACGGGACCGACGCACATACCAGTTCGTAAGAGCGTCGATGAAAAGACGAAGCGTTTCACAGGCATTGGCGATGTCCGTTGTCATCATCTGCTCAGTGAGAACATCACGTGTTTCCGCCAACTTGGCGAGAATGTAGCGGTCAAGAACATTTGCACTATCAGTGCGGAATGTTGCTTCCTCAGACGCATACATTTGGAAGAAACTGTACGTATTCCACAGTGGTAGAAGTGCCTGCCGCACACCGTCACGAATGCCCTGCTCTGTTACGACCAAGTTGCCGCCGCGCAGAATTGGGGAAGACATGAGGAACCACCGCATGGCGTCGGATCCATCACGATCGAAAACCTCGTTGACGTTAGGATAGTTGCCCTTCGACTTGGACATCTTGAGGCCATCATTGCCCAACACAATACCGTGCGCGACAACCGCTTTGTAGGAAGGCTTATCAAAAAGTGCCGTCGCTAAAACATGCAGGGTATAGAACCATCCACGAGTTTGCCCAATGTATTCAACAATGAAATCGCCCGGGTAGTGGGACTCGAACCATTCCTTATTCTCAAACGGATAATGTACTTGCGCATAGGGCATGGAACCTGACTCAAACCAGCAGTCCAATACTTCGGGGACGCGGCGCATCATTGATTTACCCGTCGGATCATCCGGGTTAGGACGTACCAGCTGGTCAATATCGGGGCGATGCAGGTTGGTGGGACGCACACCAAAATCGCGTTCTAGTTCATCGAGAGAACCGTAAACGTCCGTACGCGGATAATTCGGATCATCAGACTCCCACACAGGAATAGGAGCACCCCAGTAGCGGTTACGGCTGATATTCCAGTCACGCGCATTAGAGAGCCACTTCCCGAATTGTCCGTCGCGAATATGGCTGGGAATCCACGTAATGTCATCGTGGTTGAGCTCCACCATACGGTCTCGGAATTTCGTGACAGCCACAAACCAGCTCGGCAATGCCATATAGATAAGAGGCTCTCCCGAACGCCACGAGTGCGGATAGGAATGGTCAATAGTTTCCTGCCGGAAAACTCGCCCCAATCCCTTAATGTCCTTAATGATGCGAGGATTGGCGTCAAAGACTAAAAGCCCCTCATACTCTGGTACTTCAGAAATGAATTTACCGTCCATATCAACGGGAATAACCAGCGGAATATCGTACTTATTGCACGTATTCATATCGTCTTCGCCGAAAGCAGGAGCCTGGTGGACAACACCAGTACCAGAATCCATTGTGACGTAATCAGCAAGCAGAATCTGGAAAGAATTGGCGTTATCGGCAAAGTAGTTGAAAACCGGAGTGTAGGAAAGCCCCGCCAATTCGCTACCGGTAACCCGTGCCATAACCTTTGGCTTTTTACCGAGCTCACGAGAATAAGCAGATAGACGTGCTTCCGCAAGAACAACTCGGCTTCCCGCAAACTGTGCTGGTGCCTTCTCCCCTGCTACTTCCACCACCACATAAGTCTCATTGGGATGCACGGCGATAGCCAGGTTAGAGGGAAGCGTCCACGGCGTCGTCGTCCAGATGAGGGCAGCTGCACCATCAAAGGGTGTACCAGACAGAGGATGATCTGCGGGGATACAAAGCGGCATAGCTACTGTTAGCGCAGGATCCTGCCGCATCTTGTAGGAATCATCCAGGTGAGTTTCCTGGTTAGATAGTGGTGTGTGTTCCGCCCAGGAGTACGGCAGTACCCGGAATCCTTTATAGATAAGTCCCTTATCATAAAGAGTTTTAAAGGCCCACAGCACAGACTCCATATAACCGATATCAAGAGTCTTATAACCATTGTCGAAATCTACCCAGCGTCCCTGCCGCGTGACGTAGTCTTTCCACTCCTGTGTGTATTTCAGAACAGACTTTTTGCAGTAGGCATTAAACTCTGCCAGACCCATGTCATCGATCTCGGCACGGTTCTTAATACCCAACTGTTTTTCTGCTTCTAGTTCTGCAGGCAAACCGTGTGTATCCCACCCAAAGCGACGATCAACTTTGTAGCCCATCATCGTTCGGAACCGCGGCACAATGTCCTTGACGTACCCCGTCAACAAGTGACCGTAGTGCGGAAGACCGTTAGCAAACGGAGGACCATCATAGAAGACGTATTCTTCCGCATCCTCACGCTGCGCAACAGATTTTTTAAACGTCTCATGTTCTTCCCAGTACTTCAGAACTTCTTGCTCTAATTCTGGGAAAGAGGGACTAGTAGTGCCGCGCCCATTCGTCATATCGCTTTTTGGGTAGGCGGCACCAACACTGGTTTTAGTACTGTGAGAATCGGTACTCATATGGGCGAAACTCCTCGTGCCTAACATCAATATGTGTTGGTCACGGGGACGAGGCATGTGCTTCGCGGTACCACCCCGCTTGATTGCAGAATCCGCAATCCGCTTCATTAGAGCTATATCGGGCTCTCCCGTCCGGTTCTACTGAGTTACCAAATAGTGCAGAAGTAGTTCTTCATGCAGCTTTTATATCAATAACTGTTCTTCCGAAGGCTCCCCGCTGATAACGGATCAATGCCAGATTTTTATTGTAACGATTGTTCTTGTTACAGCAACAATTGTCACAATAATAAACCGCGGTAATAAAACTGTAACAAAGATATAGCGTGATGTGACGTAGTTTTAAGAGTTTGTACTGTTTCCTACAGTGCCTGCAGTGGCTTCTGCATCACCGGAGGTACTAAACCCACTAGAGTTACTAGAGTTATCGGTGCCATCGATACTGTCGGCAGGTGCATCAGCATCAGAGAGTTCTTTTTTGTTGTCTTTTTTCTGATGATTTTTCGCAATATCAATGATGAGAAAGATGAATCCCAGAACACAGACACCGATACACACCCATGCAAGAGACAGCATGCCTGTGGCAAGAGCAGCTATGAGCAGAGCAAGTCCAATAACAGTGCATACAAGAGCCGAAATAAGCATGATGTTCCCTTGAAATCTAAGCAGATACGGTGACGACTCAATCCTACCCTAAGAAGAAATACAGAAGCGGGTGAGCCCCCCACGTATCCCACACCACGTGACGCTAAATGGGAGATTGTAGACGTCACTGCTGCTGTTAAGCTGTGACTCACGCTTTCTTCAAAGTTTCTTCAGAGGGGAAGACTAAACTACTTGCTGGAGAAGCTATCTCCAATATTAGAACCGCGTAGGTCGGCTAGCTGTCCTTCGAGTAGATCCTGCAAGCGGGTACGGTACTGACGCTCGAAAGTACGCAACTGATCAATACGGCCTTCCAGAACAGAACGCTGCTGATTGATAGTAGCCATCATCTCGGTGTGCTTACGCTCAGCTTCTGCTTCCATCTCTGCAATAGCTGACTCGGTTTCATGCATACGACGATCTGCAGTGTCATTGGCCTCGGTTACCATACGATCAGCTTCAGAACGAGCAGAGGACACCATTTCGTCAGCTTCACGACGTGCATCGCTAGTGAGACGATCAGCCATATCCTGAGCCATACCCAAAATATGAGCAGCCTTGAGATTAGTTTCCGACTCGTTAGCAACCGGTGCTGGTGCAGCCTGCTGGACAACGACAGGCTCAGCTGCAGCTGCCTCACGTGCATTCTGGGCTTCGCTACGCGCAGAATCTGCTTCCTTCTGCGCAACCTCTACAGAATCCTGAGCCTCACTCAATTCGGTAGTGAGCTCATCGATGCGCTGCTGCAGATTTGAATTTTCCTCAATCAGACGGCTTAACTCGTCCTCAATAAGGTCGAGGAACTGATCAACTTCTTCCTCGTTGTAACCACGCTTACCAATCGGCGGACGGCTAAAGGCTACATTGTGAACATCTGCTGGAGTCAGCGTAGGCATGGGAACTCTCCCTCTCTTGTCTCTCACGAGTCACATGAGTTTACATACATAATACTGCCATAGCGGCCGTATTCTCTACGAAAAACCGCAGTTCATGGAAAAGCCTAGCGGACTTTTCCTTTTAACTCCTATTCCTCGTAGGAAATATCCTTATTTTAAAAGTATCAAAACCTAGTTTTATTAGGGCACAAGGCTTCCCAAAGTAACTGGTGTTGCCCCTAGGGTAAAGGTAATAGACACCAAGATACTAACGATGAAGAACACGATAATGGGGGAAAAATCAATTCCCACTCCCCCCATTCTTACCGGGTGCATCACTTTTCTCAGCGGCAGAAGACACCAATCAGTAGCACGGAAAACAATCTCTAACACTGCTGCTAATCGAGATCCAGGAGACCACGAACGACCGAAAGAATGGATCATCTCCACCGTTATACACACGATAAGAAGCAACCACAGAATGCGTAACAGGTAATACAACACGGTTGCGAAAATTGTCACAGGCCTACCCTACCAAGATTTTTTACTCTCACCCTATGGATGAAAACACCACTGTGCTACTGGTGAAATACTACTAAACTACTGAAAAAGCTCCCTGTACGGTACTTAACCTTACACACCATAATTGTGCTCTAGGCGACGCCGCTCACTAGCATCAACAGTTGTCTCAGCTGGAGAAAGAAGAAAAACTTTCTTCGCGATACGCTCTACAGTACCGTTTAAGGCAAAAACGAGACCCGAAGCGAAATCTACAAGACGCTGTCCGAGGTCACTATCCAGTTTCGAAAGGTCCATGACGACGGGGTTTCCCTCACGGAAGCGCTGACCAATAAGTTCAGCTTCCGCATAATTTTTAGGACTTACCGTCGTAATCTGGGTAGACCGTCGAGGAGATGTGTAGCGATCTTCCCCAGAACGTCGATCCCCGTAACGACCACGATCTAGTGGAGGTAGTGGCGTACTACCGGGGTGGGCAGAAGCGTCATAGTCATCCTGGTAAGAATCACCATAACCATAGCTGTCATTATGTTTGTCGCTAAAGTCCTCAGACTCAACATAGTCCTCGGCATAATCAGGTTGCTCCGTTGGCGAAGCCATACCGAAGAACTCTTTCGCATTTTGAATGAAGCCCATGGCTGCCTCCAAATCGTAGGTTTTATCAGGTATTACAGTCTTTATATCCAATATTTAAGTATAAAGAATATCTATTGCGTTGGGTGCGTTAGATGCGTTGGTCGCGGACCTAGAATAGCAGTCCCAATACGCACACACGTGGAACCATGCGCAATAGCTTTTTCCATATCGCCACTCATCCCTGCCGAAATTTCTGCTGCATGAGGATGATCTACTTGAAGCTTCTGGCTTAGGTTATACAACTGGGAAAAAGCCCAATCTGCGTCTGAGTGAAGCGGTGGAACAGCCATAAGACCGCGCAAAAGTAAATGATCTGCATCATCTACATAGTCTGCCAAAGAGAAAATCTCTTCCTCCTTAGCACCTCCACGGGCAGTATCTCCATCCAAACTGACCTGAAGAAAAACACCTAGTGTTTCCTCCACCCGTTCGCCTTCATCGAGAGCTCGCTGCATCCCTCGAGACAACCCAGTGACAAGACGCGCTGAATCAACTGAATGAACGCTACTTGCCCACCGCGCCACAGAATTACACTTATTGCGTTGCAGTTGGCCAATCATAGACCATTCCGCAGGAATACCACTTAATATGTTCTCTTCAGCATCGCGGTGGTGAAGATCATGTATTTTCTGTCGGGCTTCTTGCTCACGATTCTCCCCAAAGTTACGTACTCCAAGACGCACTAATTCAAGAACATCACTGAGGGGATGAAATTTAGTGACCACCATGAGTGTGACATCATCGCAGGAACGGCCAGCTTTCTTGCATGCAGCAGCAATACGATCACATGTTTCCTGATAACGACTTGCAATACTATTTTCAGTCATTACTCCTCCAGATCACGCCTGCTTGACAGCCAGTTTTTCCTTCTCTATATGTACTGAAGAATGCGGGATCTTCAATGGTACAGCGAGGATCTATAGTGACACCGGCCAGACCTGCTTGTACCAGCTGATAAGCAATACCACGACGTAAATCCACAGAAGGCTGCCCTTGTGGCGTTTTCGATCGTGTATGCGGAACTCTGTTTTCCATATCCGCTGCTACAGCTTCCGATACTCGCATGTTTCTACCAGTTGCAGAGGGGCCAAGAAGAGCATGCATGCGATGCGGATCGGCATCCAGCTGTTGCATGGCATCCACTGTATTGGCAATAAGTCCAGCACGAATACCGAAAGGGGAACCATGCAACGCTGCTATAACGCCAGCTTCATCATCACCTAATAGAACTGGAACGGCATCAGCAGTAAGTACTACAAGAGCTAACTCTGGAGCAGTAGTGACTACTGCATCTGTAGCTGGAATAGGGGCAGTAAAACGAGTATCTGCAGTTGCCTCGATAACACTGACATGAGGGCTCTGTAATTGCTCCATATAAACAAAGCGTTCCAGAGGAAGGTGGAGTTTTTCGGCAAGCCTCTCCCTATTGTGGGCAACAGTGACGGGATTATCGCCCACGTCCAAGGAAAGATTTAACCCATGGTAACGGCCCGTCGAGAATCCTCCCGCACGAGTAGTAATGACGCGCCTCACCCGCAGAGAACGTGATCCCACCACTGCAGCGGAATTATCAGTAGTCTGCGAGTGCACAGCTTTCGTCGTCATACCAGTCACTCCGTACAAAAACCTGTACGTTAACGCATAAATGGAGGAATATCGATGTCATCCTCATCAGAAACTCGAGTAGTGCGCTGACGAATACTCATAGCAGAGCTTTTCTCTGCGACTTCCTCGATATCCTCTTCAGATGCGTCAGTCTCATTCTCAAAGACGCGTGCCGGCGGTTCTCCACCTTCAAAACCTGCTGCCACCACGGTGACGCGAACTTCGTCACCAAGTGAATCATCAATCACCGTACCAAAAATAATGTTGGCATCTGGATGAGCCTTCTCACGAACAATACTGGCGGCCTCATTAGCTTCAAAAAGGCCAAGATCTGATCCACCAGCAATGGAGAGCAGTACACCTTTGGCGCCTTCCATGCTGTATTCCAGCAGAGGAGAGTTAATGGCGGCATCCGTAGCTTTACTAGCACGATCGTTACCAGAAGCTCGCCCAATACCCATTAGTGCAGCACCAGAGTCAGCCAATACTGACTTCACATCGGCAAAGTCAACGTTAATGAGTCCCGGAGTGGAGATGAGGTCGGTAATGCCTTGTACGCCATTGAAAAGAACCTCATCGGCTTTAGAGAAGGCCTCATTAATGGAGATAGTCTTATCTTCCTGTTGTAGAAGCCGATCGTTGGGAATAGTGATGAGAGTGTCACACGCATCCCGTAGCTTCTCAATACCATGCTCCGCATTGTCGGCACGACGTTTGCCCTCAAAGGAGAAAGGCTTGGTAACAACAGCAACCGTAAGCGCACCTAAACCACGGGCGATCCCCGCAACAATAGGAGCTCCACCAGTTCCGGTTCCGCCGCCTTCACCAGCAGTAACAAAAACCATATCGGCGCCCGTAAGAACATCCTCAATATCCTGCGAATTGTCCCGGGCAGCACGCTCACCTACTGCGGGATCAGCTCCCGCACCCAAGCCGCGTGTTGTGGACTGGCCAATATCAAGTTTGGTGGGGGCATCGCAGTCCAGCAGATCTTGTTCATCAGTATTAAGTGCAATGAAATCGACGCCGGTCATGCCCTCGCCGATCATTCGTTTGATAGCGTTGGTACCGCCGCCACCAATACCGACTACTTTGATTACAGCCAGATTATGTTGTGGCGTAGTCATTGGAATAGCCTCTCCCGTCTAAAGCTGAGGTTGAAGGTTTAGAGAGTCCTTCAGTGCGGATAAAGAATAAAGACCGTCACAGAGTGCCCAAAATAGACACACCGGAAGAACCAAAATTAATGAGGGACTCTATCTTTTACTAGCGCCTAGTGGGAAGTTCTGGGTTAGAAACATTCCAGGTAGCGCCCGGCTGCGTAAGCACAATACGCATCGATTCCACTTTTTCATCTAACCGCGTGGGAGACCCTAGCTCCACAGTTCTCCCACTACGCATCCGCAAAACGACCATTGCTGCAGAATCTACAGTAATTGTCCGCACTCGTGTAAGAATGTCCTTGGGCAAATGCTGGGCAGTTGTTAACGCAGCCTCCCGCTGCAACGTATTGTGAAGCGGCTGAGGCACCACAATCTCAGGAATGCGACGCGTAGGGCGCCGCACATGCATCGCTACTCCACTCGCGTCCAACTCGTACATCTTCCCCTCAAACTCGCAATAAACAAGAGGGGTACGCTCCGTCACTTCCACCGTAACAAGATGCGGATAGCTCTTTTCCACACGCACATGTTTTACTCGCGGAAGCTCCGCAATTCGCACAGCAACATCATGAGTATCCAACTCAGCCATACGCGTATTCATAGGAATTTGAGCCTGCTGCAGAACTTGCTCCTTTGTAAGGACCCGAATTCCCTCCACTGACGTATCTGTGACAAGGAAAAGAGGTGTCGCAAAGAGCACAACAGCAGCTGCGAGAATAGCAACAATAACAACACCGAGCACTGTCTGTAGTCCTATCCGCACAGAAGAAGACACAGCACGGCGTTCTTCAGCCACAGTCCTAGCCTTTCAAGAGAGCGATGACGGCATCGGCTTCCATAGTAACGTTGCCGGCACCCATCGTCAGGACAATATCTCCTGGCTCCGCAATGGCAGCAACATCGTAAGGCACTTTAGAAAAGTCCGGTTGATACTTATGCGGGATGGTGAGCTGAGTAGTAATAAGTTCGCTTGTGACACCCGGGATAGGCTTCTCCCTCGCCCCATAAATATCCAGGACAATAGCATAATCGGCAAGGTCAAGGGCCTTCGCGAATTCTTCTGCGAACTGCTCTGTACGGGAGAACAAATGCGGCTGGAAACAGACAATGACACGCCCTGGATGACCTAGGCCTTGTGCGTCCGCGTCAGCTACTTCACGTGCCGCAGTAAGTACTGCCCGTGCCTCCGTAGGATGATGGGCGTAATCGTCATAAACACGAATTCCCCCTACATGGCCGTGATACTGAAAACGTCGATTCACTCCCCCAAAATGGGTAAGCGCCTCCAAGGCTTCACTGACATCTCCGCCATAGTCACGAACAGCGATCAAGGCGGCAAGCGCATTCAACGCCATGTGCTCTCCGGGAACGGGAAGTACTAGTTCACGTGGACTATCGTCTCCTGCAAGATGAATACGAGCCACTAGCCCATCTAAAGTAGGCTCCCACGCCTCCAACACCCCCGCCATGGGAATTCCATCGCGTTGTGCCTGTGCTGCCGCAGCTGCTGTTCCATATCCAAGGACCCGAATTCCCTTTTGTACAGCATAAAGCGCTAATGTGTGCGATCCTGGATCATCCACGCACACAATTAATGAGCCCGCAGGATCAATACAATCGAGAAAATCTGCAAAGACCTGACAGTAGGCTTCTGGGGTACCGAAGAAATTAAGATGGTCCGGTTCTACGTTTGTGACAATTGCCATGCTCGCGCGATACTGCAGCAACGATGCATCAGATTCATCAGCCTCCGCGATAAAAAGATCCCCCGAACCATGATGGGCGTTAGTTCCGGTTTCGTGGAGGGCACCACCGACAGCAAAAGACGGATCACAGCCTAAAGATTGGAAGGAAACAACCGCCATTGATGTCGTAGAGGTTTTGCCGTGAGTACCTGCCACTAGCAGAGTCTTGTATCCCTGCATCAACTGGGCAAGAACCTGCGACCGAGTACGGATAGGAATACCGAGACGGCGCGCTTCACGCAATTCTGGATTAGTGTCCGGGATTGCTGCATACGAGACAATAACGCAGGAAGGCTGTTCGGAGAGCAATTCAAGATTCTTAATGTCATGCCCAACTGCCACTTTTGCTCCCCGCGCGCTAAGTGATACGAGTGCGCGAGAATCGCGGACATCAGACCCACTTACTTCTCCTCCACGGGCAAGCAGAATACGCGCAACACCGGACATTCCCGCGCCACCAATACCAATCATGTGAACGCGTTGGAGTTCTGGGGGAAGAGTAGCCGTTATCATGCTGTTTTCTCCTAGTAGTGTCTAGTGTTGTGACGCGGGAAGCGAATAACCAACAAGATCACAAGCGGCGCGTGCTACATCTTCTGCAGCATTACGAGAGCCAGAGCGTAACGCCCCAGCAACGGCCGTCTGATATTTCCCAGGGGTAGTAAGAAGATTCTCTGCCCAGTCTATAACCTGCTGACCTGTAAGATCATGGTCGTTAATAAGAGTTCCCCCACCTGCTTCTATAACTGGCTGCGCATTAAGTGCCTGTTCGCCATTACCGATAGGAAGTGGAACATATAAAGCGGGAAGTCCCACAGCGGAAATCTCCGCGACTGTCATTGCTCCAGAACGACAGATAACACAATCAGCAGCAGCATATGCCAAGTTCATAGTGTTAATATAGGGAACTTGTATCTGGGCTGGTGCATAGTCTGGGGCAACATTTCGAGCAGTAATTCCCGATGGCAGTGAAAGATCCTTCGCACCAGCAGGTGCACCCCCGCGTGTAGGATCACCACAATCATAATTTTTGGGTCCTACCGCTTGCAGAACACCAATGTTTTTTTCAGCCAACCCAGAAACTGCTTCATTCATCACTCGGTTAAGAGACTGCGCCCCTTGTGAACCACCAAATTCCAAAAGAACGGGAGCCTGGGGATCAAGTCCAAAAAATTCACGTGCTTCTGCACGCAATGCAGAGCGATCCAGTTGGCTAATAGTGGGACGTACAGGGATTCCCACAACGTCAATGGGGAAACCGCACCCAGGTACTGCTCCAAGAACTCGACATGCGTGTCGAGCTCCAATTTTATTGGCAATCCCAGCTCGCGCATTAGCCTCATGCACAATGTAGGGAATATGTCGAGAACCTTTTCGAGCTGCTAAGTAGGCAGACATGGATACATACCCGCCAAAACCAATAAGGACATCCGCTGCGACATCATCCATAACATCACGAGCCTGTTTCACCGAGGTGTGTAACCGTCCCGGAACACGAAACAGTTCTTTCGTAAGATGACGCGGCAATGGTACTGCCTCAATCATGCGGAGGTCATACCCACGCGCGGGTACAAGATCTTTTTCTAAACCACGTTCAGTTCCTAGCGCTGTCACACGAATTGAGGGGTCGAGGTGCGTTAATGCATCAGCTACCGCCATTGCTGGTTCAATATGCCCCGCAGTACCTCCGCCAGCAAGTACTACGGAAAGAGATTTTCTCGTCATCTGTTATGTCCTCATTAGTGTGGATTAGCTCAATTAGCGTCGTGATCTTGGCCCATTGGGGCCAAAGTTATCGCCATAGCTTCCGCGTGGTGGAGGATTCCACCGACGGCCTTGTGGACGATCAAGCGGAGGAAGCGTGCGCGAACCAGTAGAATTTCCGCGTGAAGTAGGGGCTTTTCGTCTTCCCCCGGCGGATGATGATTGTCCAGGACGCGGCTTTGGTCGTTGCTGCTGCGCTCTAGGCGGTCCTGGGCGCGGATCTGCGCGACGAGGATCTGTACTGCGAGAGGCTTTTACAGAAACAGGGGTCTTTCCGACCATCCATTGTGCAATCCCTGTATATCGACCGAAATTAAGAACGTCATCTGGAGAATAAACATGCGGGGTGGAAAGATGCAGCGCTTTACCAATGCGTCCGCTTCCCGTACTAATAGCTGCTACAGCGGCTCTCTCATGACGTGCGGTACTGGTAATAAGCCCCAATAGGAAAAGTGTTGTTACCGTAGCGGAACCACCTGCGGAAATAAGAGGAAGCTGCAGACCTGTTACCGGAAGAGCGCCCGCAACATAGCCCATGTTAATAAACGCTTGAACCACTATTGACGTTGTTCCAACACTAGCGATAAGACGCATAGAAGGATCTAGCACGCGCCGTGCTATACGCAGACCTATCAGACCTAATGCGGTGTATAGCAATGTCACAATCACAGAACCAATAAGCCCAAGTTCTTCTCCAATAATGGCAAAAACGAAGTCGTTAGGAGCTTCTGGAAGATAAAAATACTTCGCCCGTGACTGCCCTAATCCAACTCCGCTAAAACCACCATCAGCCAGCGCCAACCGTGATTGATAAGACTGATAACCTGCCCCCTGCGCATCATATGTGCCACCTTTAAGTTGATGCCAGTAGGCAATAAGACGATCAGTACGGAATCCAGTAGTGAGCGTGAGAATAAGGAAGAGAGCGACAGCACCACCAATAGTTATCCAAATAACTTTGTTGGGGAGTCTACTAAAAAAGAGAAAGGCAACGAGAACAACACCAAACGTAACTGCCATACCCAAATCTCGTTGCACAATAACTAACGCAATAATGGGAATAAAAAGGCCAATGGGGCGAAGAGTATCGCCAATCTTTGACATTGGCGTTAATTGTCCCAGATAAAGCGCCACCACCACAATGATGATAACTTTGGCAAGTTCCGAAGGTTGGAATGCTACCGGTCCAAAAACGAACCATGAACGCGCACCATTACGTTCCTGTCCAACGCCAGGAATCGCCACAAGAATAAGTAAGAGGAAGGAGAATATATAGAGGGGGAAGGCTAATTTACGCAATGCTGAAAAAGGTATTCGCAAAGCGACGTAAAAGCCTAGCCACCCAATAAGCATGAAGATACATTGACGGATGAATACTGTGTAATAGTTTCCGTAATCTCGCAACGAGGCCGGGCCTGATGCATCGAGCACCATCACCACGCCAAGAATTGAGAGAATAATGCAGATTGTCACTATAAGGTGAACATCAGCGAGAGGACCGGTGTAGTAATTCCGGAAACCTGCCACAAACTTCTGCAGTTCTGCTTTAACAGGACTACCGATCTTCTGCTTTTTACTGGTATCTTCGTGGTTCGTCTCCGTAGCGTGAGTGGATGCAGCATTACCGACGTTCTTGATAGACTCAGTCGCCATACTGTCCTCCCTTCTCCCGTGACGGAGTGGTGTTGTCCTCTTAATGCTTCAGTATGGTCGTGGCGAAAAGATCACCGCGTTGTCCATATCCAGTAAACATGTCATAGCTAGCAGCGGCAGGTGCTAAAAGTACCGTGTCGCCAGATTGTGCCATTTCTTGTGCAGCAGCGACAGCTTCTACCATAGCCTGCTCTGTCTCTTCTGCTGGCGGTGGCGTATCTGTTCCATCATCACCAGTGCGAATACGAACTACTGGTATCTCAGGACGTGCTGTGTGGAGAGCATTGACAATAAGATCCCCATCTTTTCCGATAATGACAGCGCCACGTAGACGGGCACCTACCTCATCAATAAGTGGAGTAATATCAGCTCCCTTGAGCTGTCCACCGGCGATCCACACAATAGAGCTATAGCCCAGCATAGAGCTACGTGCGGCATGCGGATTCGTGGCTTTTGAATCATCAACATAGGTGATGCCGTCAATAGTAGTAACGACAGCATTACGATGTGGGGCCACAACAAAATCTTTAAGTGCATCGTTGACGTCCTGCGGCATCGCTCCTGCTGCCATTGCAAGTGCTGCGGCTGCCCCTGCATCGAGAACACCAGCGGGACCTGCTGGGTGAATATCGGCGCACTCTATAAGAAAACGAGCTGCGTCATTAGGCCCAAATGCATTATCGAAAAGTCCATTTTCGTGGACTCCAATCTGGCCACGTACTGGTTCTCCGGCACGGAACCCAATAACAAACTGTGCAGAACACTCATCGCCAGCTGCGGCAGCACGCGGGTCATCAAGACCCACAATGGCATAGAGACCATTCAACACTCGCGCCTTATCCGCTGCGTATGCCTCTACTGAGCCATGCCAATCGAGATGGTCTTCATCAATGTTTAGTAATGCTCCGGCCAGCGGTTTCACACTGGGAGCCCAATGCAGTTGGAAACTAGAGAGTTCACAGACAAGAACATCGGGGTGATTCGGATCCAGAAGGGCTTCTTCAATGGGGTAGCCGATATTACCGCAGGCTACCGCGGACATTCCCGCTTGTTGGCAGATGGCAGTCGTCATACCCACTGTGGTGGTTTTACCATTCGTCCCGGTAACGGCGAGCCATACACGAGAAGGTCCACACAAACTAGCCTTATCGACGTGCCAGCATAGTTCTACATCCCCCCATACCGGCACATTAGCTGCGGTAGTAGCAGTAAAAAAAGGATGATGCGGAGGGATACCTGGGCTTGTCACAACAAGTGCGGCCTCACTGAGGGCATCTTCTGCTTCTGCCATTGTGAGAACACTGTCGGCTATGTCGCTGGCTTTGGCACGCGCAGCATCCTCATCCTCCACCACAATGGGGATAGCCCCAATATGACGCAGTAGACGCGCCGCCGCGAGGCCAGAGACTCCTGCACCCAAAACAAATACTTTTTGATCAGTAAGATCTATGGGCATTGCAGGCATTTATACCACCACCTTTGATAGCCAGTCTGCATAGAAAACGGCCATACCGAGTCCTGCAGACAATCCAGCAATCAGCCAGAATCGTACAATAACAGTCGTTTCTTTCCATCCACCCAACTCAAAGTGATGATGGAAAGGTGCCATACGCAGAATACGTCGTCCTGTCGCTTTAAAGAACCCTACCTGCAGTACAACAGAGAAAATTTCAATAACGAAAAGAGCACCAATAACAACCATGAGGAGCTCTGTTCTACTCACAATAGAGATACCCGCAACTAAACCACCCAACGCTAGCGAGCCAGTGTCACCCATAAATATTTTGGCGGGGTTACAGTTCCACCAGAGAAAACCTATACACGCACCTAGTGCAGCCGCACACAAGATAGAGATATCTAGTGGGTCTCTTACCTGATAGCATCCCACTGCATTACCAGTAGTTGAGCATGCATTGCGGAATTGCCAGAAAGTAATAATGGTGTAGGCACCCATGACTAACGCCATAGAACCAGCAGCTAAGCCATCCAGACCATCAGTGATATTGACAGCATTGGACCAAGCGGTAATAACAAAATAGGCAAATATGATGAAGACGATGCCACCGCCTGCTGCCATACTCATTACCGGAATATCGCGAGTTATGGAGAAAAATTTCGATGCTGGTGTCAGACCATGCTCATTGGGGAAGAAAATAGCAAGAACAGCAAAGAGAATAGCGGCAACAAACTGTCCTAGGAATTTCGCCTTTGGGGTAAGCCCCAGGTTACGTTTCTTGAAAACTTTAATCGCATCATCTGCGAAACCGACTAGTCCAAGGCACGTCGTCAGCATGAGGACAAGGAGTCCAGATGCAGCTGGCCCTCCCCCATCTGTTAAGGCACCCACTAGGACGCCGGAAAAGTACCCCGCCCAAATACCAGCAAGGATTGCCAAACCACCCATGGTGGGTGTTCCGGCCTTCACTAAGTGAGTTTGCGGTCCATCTTCACGAATCTCTTGACGAATATCGCGTTGTCGAAATTTTTTAATGAGCACTGGTGTCAGCAGTATGGAAACTAACACTGATACACACAGTGCAACAATAATTTGAGCCACTAGTTTGATCCTTTACTCAGCTGCTCCATTAGCGGCAGAGATAATGGTGTCCGCAATAGTCCAGAGTCCGACGGCTTGCGATGCCTTCACCAAGATCACATCACCCGGGTGATAATGCTCAGAGAGGTATGCGGCAGCGTCCTCCTTATTATCTATGCTCACTGCTGAAACTCCCATTTCATGTGCAGCGTCACAAAGAGAATTCATCTCCGGGTTACTACCCACAGTAAGGACATGATCAATTCCGCAGTCGGCGAGAGTCTTCGCAAGAGCAACATGCTGGGAGATGGACTCTTTCCCCAGCTCTCCCATTAAACCTAGGATTGCCCAACTTTCTCTCTTCATTTCTGTAGAGGTACGCGCCATATTACTTAGCGCAGCAATAGCTGCTCGCATAGAGTCCGGATTGGCGTTATAGGAATCGTTAATAACGATGGTGCTGTTGGAAAGTTTCTTCACATCCATCCGCCGACCAGAGACAATAGTTGCTTGACTCAAGGCTGTAATTGCTTGTTGCAGAGGAATATCACACGCGTGTGCCACAATTAATGCCGCAAGTGAGTTCAGTACATTATGCTCGCCAGAAACAGCTAGTTGGACAGGGTATTCATGCCCTAACGCCGATAATGTATAGCTTGCACGTGACAATCTGTCCATGCGGATATCTACTGCAGTGAAATCTGCACTGGGGCGAGTTCCGAAGGTAATAACACGCGCTTTTGTACGCTGCGACATTTGCGAAACACGATCATCATCAGCATTGAGGATAGCAATGCCTCCATAGGCTGCTGCAGGAAGTGCTTCTACTAATTCCCCTTTTGCTTGGGCAATAGCTTCCTGTGAACCAAATTCACCCAAATGCGCATGTCCTACATTAAGAACGACACCTATTGTTGGGGCAACAATCTCGGTGAGATCGTGAATATGACCAATTCCTCGGGCAGACATTTCCAGTACTAAGAAACGTGTATTTCGGTCAGCGCGGAGAGCGGTCCAGGGGAAACCTAATTCATTGTTGAACGATCCAGGTGGAGATACTACTGCACCTGCTGTGGACAATACTTGTGTGACAAGATCCTTTGTTGTGGTTTTCCCGGAAGAACCGGTAATACCGACAACAGTTAATGACTCTTCATCGATCAGCGTTTTCACCACATAGCGAGCCAATTTAGCGAGTGCCTGTAGAATAGCTGCAGTGCAACCATTCTCATCATTCTCTAGAGCTGTAGCGCGAGAATCTACTTTCCCCAGAGGCTGCACCATAATAGCGGGCACCTCAACAGGACGAGTTGCTATTACTGCCACTGCCCCATCAGCAATAGCTGCCGCAGCAAAATCATGCCCATCGACTCGTGCCCCTGGGATACATAGAAAAAGCCCCCCTGGAGTCACCTTACGACTATCAAACTCGACAGTACCGTTCACAACAGTATGAGGATCGGCAGCCTCGTTAAGGGTGCCACCAACAATCGTGGCAATTTGATCCAATGAGAGAGGGATCACTCGTTTCCTTCTTCCGCTTTAGCTTTCTTCTCTTCGCTATCGCTGAAATAACCTGTTCAAAGACTACCAGTCCGGCGCTCCTGTAGAGCAGCGCGAACCTCTTCCCGATCATCAAAATGGTGGATGACCCCATTCACATTCTGGCCTGTCTCATGCCCTTTGCCAGCAACGAGAACTGCATCTCCTGGTTCTGCCCATGCAATAGCAGCACGAATAGCAGCTGCTCGATCGCCTATATTACGTACTTCCCCACGCTCTTCTGTGGGAAGTTCATAAGCCCCAGCCTCTACAGCTGCACGAATTACTGCTGGATCCTCCGAACGAGGATTGTCATCGGTAACAATAAATAAGTCAGATCCACGTGCTGCCTCCCGACCCATAATGGCACGCTTACTAGCATCACGATCCCCACCAGCGCCGAGAACAACACATAGCCTTCCCTTAATCTCACTACGAAGAGTAGCGATAACAGCAGCTACCGCGGCAGGCTTATGCGCGTAATCAACAATTGCTAAATAATCCTGACCTTCATCAATACGCTGTAAACGGCCCGGAACGACAACATGAGCAATACCAGCAAGAGCATCCTCAATGGGTAGCCCAGCAAGTTCCGAAACAGCAAGAGCAACAAGCGCATTAGCAACATTAAAACGCCCCGGCATAGGTAAAACAAGCTTGTGCTCATTCCCCTGCGGATCAGTGATAACACACTGTTGCGTACCATCATCAGCAATACTAGAAGGACCTGCACTGTAATCAGCATTACCGGTAGTAGACACCGTGACCGGAGTACATCCAGAAGCCTCCGCTATATCGCGCATGCGAAGACCCCAGCTATCATCTATACAAATGACGGCACGATCACAACAAGTTCCTGAGTCCTTCGTAAATAGCCGTGCTTTAGCCTGGAAGTACTCCTCCATAGTGTGATGAAAGTCCAGATGATCCTGCGAAAGGTTGAGAAACGCACCAATACGGAATCGCGTACCGCCCACTCGTCCCAGCAGTAACGAATGGCTAGAGACCTCCATGACAATACGGTGCACACCGTCATCCCTCATGGTAGCGAAAAGACGTTGCAGATCCGGTGCTTCCGGAGTAGTCAGCGAACTGGGAACACGTACACCATTAATACGCGAACCAGTAGTACCAATCATGCCAACAGAATGGCCCGCAGTACGAAAAGCCGATTCAATCAGATAGGACGTTGTCGTTTTCCCGGAGGTACCAGTAATACCAATAACCGGAACATCGTAAGAAGGATTCCCATAGATCGCTGCGCTAACTCTGCCAAGTACAGCGCGAATATCATCAACGACCAGTAGAGGTATGTTATTCACTCCGGTGGAAGCGACAATACGGGCTCCCTCTGGATCAGTCAGAACGGCAGAAGCACCGCGCTGACAGGCATCCTCAACAAAATGAGCTCCATGAACATGCAATCCTGGCAAAGCCGCAAACATGTCCCCCGGCTGTACTGCAGCGGATTGAAGCGTGATTCCAGAAATCTCGGTACTACCATCCTTGCTGGTACACGTGCTAGTACACAAGACAGCAAGGTCTTTAAGAGTCTGCATAATGAGTAGTTCTTTCCAACGATGTTAGTAGAAGATGCTAATAGTAATTCCAGTAGTTTAATGCCAGCGCTTACCAGACTACCGGTTTCAGCCAGCCTGCAGAATCAAGCGTGGAGCAGGTGGGGAAAGTGGCACGTTATCACGGGTAAGAAGCCACTGCGCAATATCGTGGAAAAGTGGAGCAGCCGACTGACCACCTTCCCCATGCACGCCACGTACGGGGTTATCCAGCATGATGGCAATAACATAACGGGGATTATCCGCGGGAGCTATACCAGCAAAGGTAATCCAATACATACTGTTGGAGTAGCAATTACACCCGGGATCTACTTGCTGCGCCGTTCCCGTCTTTCCAGAAATCTGGTAGCCCTCAACTGCAGCTTGCGGACCCGTACCTTGTTGATAGCCCGTATCGTCCTGAACTACTGCGCGAAACATATTACGCACTGTACGGGCTGTTTCAGTAGAAACAACACGCACAGCGGAAGGCTCATCCTGGTGAATAACCTGCCCATTAGATTTCGTTATTGAGGCAATAATGCGCGGCGGGATACGCACACCATCATTAGCGATGGTCTGATACACCTTGCGTACCATCATCAGCAATACTAGAAGGACCTGCACTGTAATCAGCATTACCGGTAGTAGACACCGTGACCGGAGTACATCCAGAAGCCTCCGCTATATCGCGCATGCGAAGACCCCAGCTATCATCTATACAAATGACGGCACGATCACAACAAGTTCCTGAGTCCTTCGTAAATAGCCGTGCTTTAGCCTGGAAGTACTCCTCCATAGTGTGATGAAAGTCCAGATGATCCTGCGAAAGGTTGAGAAACGCACCAATACGGAATCGCGTACCGCCCACTCGTCCCAGCAGTAACGAATGGCTAGAGACCTCCATGACAATACGGTGCACACCGTCATCCCTCATGGTAGCGAAAAGACGTTGCAGATCCGGTGCTTCCGGAGTAGTCAGCGAACTGGGAACACGTACACCATTAATACGCGAACCAGTAGTACCAATCATGCCAACAGAATGGCCCGCAGTACGAAAAGCCGATTCAATCAGATAGGACGTTGTCGTTTTCCCGGAGGTACCAGTAATACCAATAACCGGAACATCGTAAGAAGGATTCCCATAGATCGCTGCGCTAACTCTGCCAAGTACAGCGCGAATATCATCAACGACCAGTAGAGGTATGTTATTCACTCCGGTGGAAGCGACAATACGGGCTCCCTCTGGATCAGTCAGAACGGCAGAAGCACCGCGCTGACAGGCATCCTCAACAAAATGAGCTCCATGAACATGCAATCCTGGCAAAGCCGCAAACATGTCCCCCGGCTGTACTGCAGCGGATTGAAGCGTGATTCCAGAAATCTCGGTACTACCATCCTTGCTGGTACACGTGCTAGTACACAAGACAGCAAGGTCTTTAAGAGTCTGCATAATGAGTAGTTCTTTCCAACGATGTTAGTAGAAGATGCTAATAGTAATTCCAGTAGTTTAATGCCAGCGCTTACCAGACTACCGGTTTCAGCCAGCCTGCAGAATCAAGCGTGGAGCAGGTGGGGAAAGTGGCACGTTATCACGGGTAAGAAGCCACTGCGCAATATCGTGGAAAAGTGGAGCAGCCGACTGACCACCTTCCCCATGCACGCCACGTACGGGGTTATCCAGCATGATGGCAATAACATAACGGGGATTATCCGCGGGAGCTATACCAGCAAAGGTAATCCAATACATACTGTTGGAGTAGCAATTACACCCGGGATCTACTTGCTGCGCCGTTCCCGTCTTTCCAGAAATCTGGTAGCCCTCAACTGCAGCTTGCGGACCCGTACCTTGTTGATAGCCCGTATCGTCCTGAACTACTGCGCGAAACATATTACGCACTGTACGGGCTGTTTCAGTAGAAACAACACGCACAGCGGAAGGCTCATCCTGGTGAATAACCTGCCCATTAGATTTCGTTATTGAGGCAATAATGCGCGGCGGGATACGCACACCATCATTAGCGATGGTCTGATACACC